>JAKSMB010000009.1 GCA_024400875.1 Bacteroidales bacterium | reverse complement strand
AATCAGCCCTTATTTTTTGCCCTCAAAAAAAAGTTTTATCGGACACCAATAGTTTACAAACGATAACCGTTATTAATCGTTCTTCATAGATTTGATAGCATCTTTTACGGCTTCGCCAGCAGCATCAACAGCGCTGTTGTACTCCTGGAGGATTAAACGAGCCTTAGCTTGTGCGAAATAACCGATGCATTCGTTACGAAGATCGCGAACTTTCTCTTCTTGTCTGCCGTTCAGTTCACGTTTGTTTAAACGGGTGAGTTGTTTCTCGAATTTAGCTGTAGCTTTCTCCAATTCGGAGTTGGAATATTGTGCATAGTCGGCTTCTACCTGCTTGGTGAATTTGGCCAACTTGTGGATCTTCATCGGTGTGCTACGCAGGATGAGGAATGCCAGTACGAGAACTACAACAGCAATGAGGCCAGCAACGATACAATGCTTACGATTGCATTTCTTTTTGGAAGTGCATTCGGTTGTACCTTTGATGTCGGCACATTCTTGATTTTCAATGTTGTTTTCCATATTCATTTGTGTTAAAAAGGGATACAAGCAAGGATGCCCCTCCTCTTGTACCCCTGTGATTATGATTTTTATTTTTCAATTCTGATACGAGCGTCAACGGCAACAACGGCCTTTGGTGTACCAAGCAATGGATTGAGGTCCATTTCTACGATTTCAGGAGCTGCCTGTACCAGTGCGGATACACGTGCAACTTGCTCTGCGTAAATGTCCAAGTTGACTGCTTGTTGACCACGAACGCCTTCCAAGATCTTGTAACCACGCAACTTGCCCAAACCGATCTTAGCTTCTTCTTGGGTGATAGGTGCGATGGCAGATTGTACGTCCTTCAATACTTCGATGAAGATACCGCCCAAACCGTAGAAGATCTGGTGACCGAACTTGTCGTCGCGGATGGCACCAATGTAAACTTCAGTACCGTCCAACATTGGATACATCTCAACAGCGTAGGTGTCTTTGATGGCCATCAGACGATCAAACTCGCTGGCTACCGTGTCAATGTCCATAACGTTCAAGGTGACACCACCAACGTCTGACTTGTGCAATGGACCAACGACTTTCATTACCAATGGGTAACCTACTTCATTGGCGAAGTCTAGAGCTTGTTGTTTTTGATCAACTACACGGATTTGCTTTTGAGAGATGCCAGCAGCGTCCAACAATTCAGTGATAGCGTCTGGTCCGATATAACCGCTTTCGCAACTGTCGATGACTTTGCGGATACGATCCTTGTCAACAGCAGGAAGCTCTACGTCAACAGGTTGTGGTTTTGGAGTGTTGACAACCTTTGCCAATGCGTTACCGAATACGCATTCTTCTGGGAAGTTAACACGGTGCTTGTTGGTGATGAAATCTTGGATTTCGTCTTTTACGTTGATGATGGATGGCAGGATAGGGAAGATCGGTTTCTTGCAGGTCTTCATCTTCTGGTCGAGTACGTCGTAAACTTCCCAGTTTGCAAACAAACCTGGAGAACCGAAGATGACACACATAGCGTCGATGTTGTCGAAATCGTTTTCACAAGCATCGATGATGTGTCCCAATTGTTCTGCTGTACCGGTTGCGAGGAAGTCGATAGGGTTACCAACAGAAGAACCACCGAACAACTTGCTCAATAATTCATCAGCCTTAGGACCTTCGATGTGTGGAACGTCAAGACCGTTGTTTGACAACACGTCGGTGAGCATAACGGCAGGGCCACCAGCGTGGGTGATGACTGCGATGTTTTTACCCTTGATTTCAGGATAGGTGAAGATACCACATACGGTGGTCAATTCTTGACGGTTGTGGCAACGTACGATACCAGCTTTGCGGAAGAGTGCTTCAACAGCTTCGTCGGATGTTGCCAACGCACCGGTGTGTGAAGATGCTGCACGACTACCAGCTGCGGAGCTACCAGACTTGATGGCTGCAATGCGACAACCCTTGGTGATCAATGAACGGGAGTGTTTCAACAACTTTTGTGGGTTGGAAACCTTTTCCATGTACAACATGATGTTGCGGGAACTCTTTTCAGCGTCGAAAGTCTCATCCAAGTGTTCCAAAACTTCTTCAATACCCATTTGTGCAGAGTTACCTACTGCCCAAACACTACTGAATGTCAAACCATTGGTTATACCGTATTCCTTGATGAAAACTGCGGTAGCACCAGAACCGGTGATGAATTCAACACCCTTAGGATCCAAGGTTGGAATAGGAGCGTCGAATGCACCACAATAGTTAACGTTGAGGAAGCCCGTACAGTTAGGTCCGATCAATGAACCATTAACGCTGTTGATATGATCTACGATTTCTTTTTCGAGACGAGCACCTTCTTCATTCTCTTCGCCGAAACCAGCAGAAACGATGATGAAACCACCTGTTTCTTTCTGATGTGCCAATACGTCAACGGTGTGTGGACAGAATTTGGCTGCGATGGCTAAGATGGCGCAATCTACTTGTGGAAGTTCTTCAACGGTTTTGAAACATTTGATACCTTGAACTTCATCTTCTTTTGGGTTGACGGCATAAACAGTACCTTTGAAGTTGCTGTTAAGAAGGTTAAGTAAAACCTTGCCGCCCGGTTTGTTGATGTTGGAAGATGCACCAACGATAACGATGCTCTTCGGATTAATGAGTTTTGGATTAATCATATTGTATTGATTTTTAAATAATTATCTTAAAGTGTCAATAAACGTGCAAAGATATAAAAAAAATAAATGCCAATGGTTGATATTGCACGAGCGGGATCGCCTGTTTTTAAAAGAAAAAAGAGCCGTTTAGGCTCTTTTCTTATGCTTTTGCAAGGTCTTTCTTTAACATTTCGATTTTAGCATCCAACTTGGCTTCTTCATCTCGGATGTCGGTTCTCTTCTTGATGTATTCAACAACGCTAAAGTAGAACTTGATCTTCGGCTCTGTGCCCGATGGACGTATTGTCACCTTGCTGCCGTCGGATAGGAAGAATTGCAATACATTGGAGGTCGGTAGGTCAATGACCTCGTTGGTGCTGTTGCGGTAGTCGTAAGACTTGGAAACGGCATAATCTTTCATCATTACGACAGGTTGGCCACCTAATGATTTCGGTGGGTTGTTGCGGAAATCGCTCATCATCTGTTGGATTTCTTCCAGACCGGCTTTGCCTTTCTTGGTGAGCGAGAGCAACCCCTCTTTGTAGAAACCGTATTGACGGTAGATGTCATGAAGTACTTCAATCAGCAACTTGTGTCCAGGCTTTCCGTAAGTGGCATGGTATGCGGCCATCTCGGCAATAAGACAACATGCAGAAACGGCATCTTTGTCGCGAACGAAGTCGCCAGCGAGGTAGCCGTAACTTTCTTCACCGCCTACGATGAATTGTTTCTTGCCCTCATTTTTCAGGATGTCCTCGGCAATGTATTTGAAGCCGGTGAGTACATCGTCACAGTCGATGTTGAAGTCTGTGGCGATGGTTTTGATGAGGTCGGTGGTGACGATGGTCTTCACGATGAACTCGTTGCCGGTCAGTTTGTTTTTCTGTTGCCATTGGGAGATGACATAGTGTACGAGAAGTGAGCCGGTCTGGTTGCCGTTAAGAAGTATCATCTTGCCGTCGATGTCTCGAATGGCAATGCCCACGCGGTCGGCGTCAGGGTCGGTGGCGAGTACGAGGTCGGCGCCGATTTCGTCGGCCTTCTGAAGCGCTAATTCCAGTGCGGAATGTTCTTCAGGGTTGGGTGATTTCACCGTTGGGAAATTGCCATCAGGAATGGCTTGCTCTTCCACTAAGGTGATGCTCTTGAATCCGAAACGATCCAACGCTTTAGGAACCATCGTGATGCCCGTGCCGTGCAGCGGCGTATATACGATCTTTAGGTTCTTGGCTCGCTTACAGGCTTCTGGATTGATGCTGAGCGCTTCAATCTTGTCAAGGTAGATATTGTCTACATCTTCGCCTATCTCTTGTATCAGAGAGGGGTTAGCTTCCCACTTCACCTGCTGTATGGAGGTGATTTTATTCACCTCCTTGATGACGTTCTTGTCGTGTGGCGGCACCAGTTGTCCACCATCTTGCCAATATACTTTATAACCGTTGTATTCTTTAGGGTTGTGTGAAGCAGTGATCATGATGCCGGCTTGACAAGAAAGTTGTCGCACGGCAAAGGAAAGTTCTGGCGTTGGACGAAGGTCTTCGAAAAGGAAGACCTTGATGCCGTTTGCAGATAAAATCGATGCGGAAATCTCAGCGAATTCACGACTTTGCAGACGGGAATCGTGGGAGATGGCAACACTGATTGAATGGTTCTTGAAGCATTTAATCAGATAGTTGGCTAACCCTTGAGTGGCAAATCCGACGGTGTACTTGTTCATACGGTTGGATCCAACGCCCATGATGCCTCGAAGACCTCCCGTACCAAATTCAAGGTCTCGATAGAATGATTCAATAAGTTCCTGTGGGTTGTTTTCTTGCAGGGAACGAATTTGCTCCTTGATTTCCTGGTCGTAGTCTTCGTTCAACCAGGTCTCGATTTTGTTTGCTATTGCTGCTTCCATATTGTTTCAAAATTAGGGTACAAAGATACAAAATATGATGCCGATGAATGAAGCCCTGGACGTTATTTTTCGTCCAGTTTGTGCAAGGCGTAGCTGTAAGCGCCGATGGTCGTGGCTTCTGAAGTCCCGATGTGCGAGGTGATGATGCCTAAGCGCTTCTGCGTGTCGCATTTGATGGTCTCGCTGGTGCCGTAGATTGGGATCTCTTGAAGTTTGCCCTTGGCAAATTCTTTAAATTCGGCCTCGTCTTCCAGGTTGTACACGTAGGATGGTACGCGCTGCAAGGTGTTGCCGCTGCGGGTCTTCATCTTTGCACGAAGTTCTTTCAGCAGGGATGGCATATAGTATTTGTGCGATTTCGACAAACCGCCACCCAGTACGATGATGCCGTCGAGTACGGTCACGCATTGCGCAATGGTATATCCGGCAACTTCACCGAAGGTGGCAAACGCCTTGCGTGCTGCTTCCTGGTCGCCCTCCTTGACGCCTTCCGCAATCTGGAAGATGTCGAAAGAGTCGGTGTAACTAGCCGCCTTAGGGTCGTTACTATATATATTATAATAATGTAAGATTGCACGGAGGGAAACGCCGTCTTCAACGATGAGTTCAGGTTGGAGTTTGTTTGGCGTGCAATAGATTTCGGAGCAGCAGTTGTCACCAATGTACATATTGTTGTTAGAGGTGACGCCAATGCCGAAGCCGGTGCCTAAGATGAAGCCGATGATGTTCTTGTATTCTTTCACGGAACCCGCGTCACGCAGACGGCGGTTGATGGTCGGCAGTGCACCTGCCAGCGCTTCGCCGTAGGTGAACAGGTCGGCATCGTTGTTGATGAATACGGGGATGTTGAACTTGCGTTCAAGGAACGGTCCGAGAGCAACGCCGCCTTCGAATGCCGGGAAGTTTGACAATCGGGTAGGGAAGATGCCGTTCGGGTAGTCGGCAGGTCCCGGGAACGCAAAGCTGATGGCTACAGGTTTCTCAGGCAATGCGTTGATGGTTTGCTCGAACCCGTAGACGAGGTTGGCGAGACACTTGTTAAGGTCGTGTGCTTCAGAGGAGGTCTCGATAGTCTCAGTGATAGCTTTATTGCCGCGAAGGGCGTTGAATCGGAAGTGGGTGCCGCCAGCGTCGAGCGTGACGACGATACGTTGGTCGTTGTTATACATATTTATATTATTTGCGTGCAAAGATAAAAAAAATAGAAGAAGAAAGGTCTGTGATGATTTTGATGTTTTTTTTAGAAGAAGGGGTAGGGGGTGCAAGGTGTTGGAAGGGAGGAAAAAAGGGCGTGTAATTTTCTTGAAAAAAAATAGTTATAAACAGCTGATTGTAAAGAAAAAAATGTTACTTTTGCCGCCAATTTGATAATACAAGGTGATTGTCAAATGAAATGGCGTTTAAACCATTGATAATTAGATAAATATAAAAATAAACAAAGAGAAAAAGTAAAATGAGTGCAAGCAAAAAACAAGCAGCAGATGCTCGTAAAGAAGCGAACAAAACGGTGTACATGGCACGATTAGTGGATAATCCAACCTCACCGCGTAAGACCAGAATCATGGCAAACGTGATTCGTGGTAAGAATGTAGACTATGCAATGAGTGTATTGAAGTATAGTCGCAGAGAATCCGCAGAAAAGCTGTTGAAGCTTTTGAAATCAGCAGTTGCAAACTGGCAAGTTAAGAATGAAGGTGCCCGTTTGGAGAATGCAGATCTTTATGTTAAGACCATCATGGTAGATGGCGGACGTATGTTGAAACGTATCCGTACAGCTCCTCAAGGCCGTGCAAACCGTATCCGTAAACGTTCCAACCACATCACGTTGGTGATCGCTGACAGAAACGAAGAAAATAACAATACAAATACAGAATCACAAAATTAATTTAATCAAGTATGGGTCAGAAAGTAAATCCGGTAGGCATTCGCCTTGGTATTGTCAGAGGCTGGGATTCTAATTGGTACGGCGGCAAAAATTTCGCCAGTAAGATTGTCGAAGACGACAAAATTAGAAAGTATTTAAATGCTAAATTCTCAAAGGCCGGTATCTCAAAAATTTACATTGAAAGAACTCTCAAGGTTGTCACTGTAACTATCTTAACCGCTCGTCCAGGTCTTATCATCGGTAAGGGTGGTCAAGAAGTTGACAAAGTAAAAGAAGAACTCAAGGTTATCACCAGCAAGGAAATTCAAATCAACATCGTTGAAGTAAAACGTCCTGATTTGGATGCTCAGTTGGTAGCTCAAAATATTGCAAAGCAAATCGAAGGCCGTGTAGCTTATAAGAAAGCTATCAAGACTGCTGTTTCATCAACCATGCGTGCAAACGCTGACGGTATCAAGGTTACAGCATCTGGTCGTCTCGGTGGTGCTGAAATGGCACGTGCAGAACACTTCAAAGAAGGTCGTATTCCATTGCACACTTTGAGAGCTGACATTGACTATGCATTGGTTGAAGCACATACAACTTACGGTTGCATCGGTATCAAGGTATGGATCTGCCGTGGTTTCGTATATGGCAAGCGTGATCTTTTCACCCTCACCGAAGCTGGTAAGGATTCTAAAGGTCCACAAAAACGCATGGGTCGTGGTCCACGCAAAGGTGGCGACGCTCAACGCAATAACAGAAGAAATAATAACTAATACCGACGCCAAGATGCCGGTTAATAATAACTAATAAACATTTAAAAAGCAATGTTACAACCGAAAAAGACCAAATACAGAAGGCCGCAGAAAGGTAGAATGAAATCTATCACCAAACGTGGTGCTGAAATTTCATTCGGCTCATTTGCATTGAAAACACTTGATCAATGTTGGATCAGTGCCCGCCAAATCGAAGCTGCCCGTCAAGCTATCACCCGTGAGATGAAGCGTGAGGGTCAATTATGGATTCGTATCTTCCCTGATCGTCCTGTTACCGCTAAGGGTTTAGGTGTCCGTATGGGTAAAGGTAAGGGTACCCCTGAATTCTTCGCTGCTCGCGTAAGCCCAGGCCGTATTCTTTTCGAAGCCGACGGCATTCCAATGGAAGTGGCAAAGGAAGCAATGAGACTTGGTGCTCAAAAGTTGCCAGTTCATACTAAATTTGTCGTAAGAAGAGATTATTCAGCAGAAATTTAATTATTGAAGATATGAAACAGACAGTTATAAATGAACTCACCACTCCAGAAGTAAAGGAAAGATTGGCAGTTGAAAAAGAAAACCTCGTTAAGATGAAGCTGAACCACGCTATCTCTCCACTGGAAAATCCTCAATCAATTAGAGCACAACGCAGAACAATCGCAAGATTGATGACAGAATTGCGTAAACGTGAATTAGAAAATAAATAATATATCACCGGATTATTATGGAAAGAAACAATAGAAAAGTGAGAGAAGGTGTCGTAGTAAGCGACAAAATGGATAAATCTATCGTAATCTTGGTTGAACGCAAGATGAAACACCCTATCTATGGTAAGTTCCTTAAACGTTCCACCAAATTTATGGCTCATGACGAAAAGAACGAATGCCATATCGGTGATAGAGTTAGAATTATGGAAACCAGACCTTTGTCAAAGAACAAATGCTGGAGATTAGTAGAAATCTTAGAAAGAGCTAAATAGTTATGATACAACAAGAATCAAGATTAGCAGTTGCCGATAACAGCGGCGCAAAAGAAGTTCTCTGTATCCGTGTTTTGGGTGGTACAAAGAAACGTTACGCTTCCGTAGGCGATAAGATTGTGGTTGCTATTAAGAGCGCCATCCCTTCCGGTCAGGTTAAAGCCGGTACCGTATCCAAGGCTGTTGTTGTACGTACAAAAAGACACGTACGCAGAGCTGATGGTTCTTATATCAAGTTCGATGACAACGCAGTTGTATTGTTGACCCCAACAGACGAACTCCGCGGTACTCGTATCTTTGGACCTGTTGCACGTGAATTGCGTGAAAAACAGTTCATGAAAATCGTGTCTTTGGCACCGGAAGTATTGTAATATAGTAAATAATCATATTTATATACAATTGACAAAGACCAATTGGTAAACATTAAAAAAATTAAATCAATGAAACTTAAAATCAAGAAAGGCGACATCGTGAAAGTCACTACCGGTGAGAGCAAAGGTTCTCAAGGTAAAGTACTTGAAGTAATCCCTGGCGATTGCAAGGCTTTGGTTGAAGGTTGCAATATGGTTTCCAAAAGCACCAAGCCAAATGCTAAAAACCCAAACGGTGGCATTATTAAGAAAGAAGCCCCTATCCACATTTCAAACCTTATGGTTGTTGACGCTAAAGGAAATGCTACCCGCGTAGGTAGAAGAATGAATGACAAAGGTAAATTAGTAAGATATTCTAAAAAATCTGGAGAGGAGATCAAATAATGTACACACCAAGATACAAAGAAAAATATCAGAACGAAGTTCTTCCTGCTCTTAAGGAACAATTCGGTTTCAAGTCTGTAATGCGTGTTCCTCGCATTACCAAAATATGCCTTAACCAAGGTCTCGGTAAGTTCGGCATCGCCGACAAGAAATTGATTGACGCTGGTGTACAGGAAATGACAATGATTGCTGGTCAAAAGGCTGTAGCAACCAAGTCTAAAAAGGATATCTCTAACTTCAAGTTGAGAAAAGGTATGCCTATCGGTGTTCGCGTAACATTGCACGGCGACCGTATGTACGAATTCTTGGACAGACTCGTATCTGTTTCCATCCCTCGTATCCGCGACTTCAGAGGTATCAGCGACAAAGGTTTCGATGGTAGAGGTAACTATACCCTCGGTATCCCAGAACAAATCATTTTCCCAGAAATCGATATCGATAAGGTAGCTAAAATCAACGGTATGGATATTACATTCGTTACCACAGCTCAAAATGATAAAGAATGTCTTGCATTATTGAAAGAGTTTGGCTTACCATTTAAAAATCAAAAATAGTTATGGCAAAAGAATCATTAAAAGCTAGAGAAGTAAAAAGAGCAAAATTAGTTGCTAAATATAGTGCAAAACGTGCTGAGTTGAAGAAGATCATGAACGGTGATGATTATGATGCAAAAAGAGCTGCTGACATCGCCCTCCAAAAACTTCCTCCAAACTCTAATCCTATCAGAATGCACAACCGCTGCAAATTGTCCGGCCGTCCAAAAGGTTATATGCGTCAATTTGGCCTCTCTCGTATCGATTTCAGAGAAATGGCTATGGCAGGTTTGCTTCCAGGCGTTAAAAAAGCAAGTTGGTAACATTAAATTAAGAAGATTACAGTATGAATACCGATCCAATATCAGATTATTTGACTCGTTTGAGAAACGCCATCCGCGCTAATCATAAGGTAGTGGAAATCCCTGCCTCTAACGAGAAAAGAGCTATTACAAAAATTCTCTTTGAAAAAGGTTATATTCTCAATTATAAGTTTGTAGATGATGTTCACCCAAAGATGATCAAAATCGCTTTGAAATATCATCCTGCAACTAAACAATCCGCCATTTCCACATTGCAACGCGTTAGCCGTCCAGGTCTCCGTAAGTATGCTGGTGTAGATGAATTGCCTTCCGTTATGAACGGCCTCGGCATCGCTATCATCTCTACTTCTCACGGTATGATGACCGATAAGGAAGCTAAAGCTCAAAACGTTGGTGGTGAAGTCATTTGTTACATTAGTTAATAGGAGGAATTGTTATGTCAAGAATAGGTAAATTACAAATCGCTATCCCAAGCGGCGTAGAAATTAAAAGAGACGAAAAGTCTAACATCGTAACCGTAAAAGGCCCGAAAGGTGAACTTACTCAATATGTTGACCCTCGTATCGAACTCAACATTGAAGACGGCAACCTCCATTTGACTCGCCCAACAGACCAAAAACGCGACAAAGCAATGCATGGTCTTTACAGAGCCCTCATCAACAATATGGTAACAGGCGTTTCCCAAGGCTTTACCATTAAGTTGGAAGTTATCGGCGTTGGTTATAAAGCTGAAGCTAAAGGCGAACACCAACTCGATATGGGCTTAGGTTATTCACACAACATTTTGTTCGATTTCCCAAACGAGATCTCTGTTCAAACTATCAATGAAAAAGGTAAAAGCCCTGTCATTATCTTGAGCAGTATCGACAAACAATTACTCGGTCAAGTGGCTAATAAGATCCGCTCTTATAGAAAACCTGAACCTTACAAAGGTAAAGGTATCCGCTTCGAAGGTGAAGTCGTTAGAAAGAAAGCTGGTAAATCAGCTGAAAAATAATCCTGTAAAATTATTATTATGGCTTACAATAAAAAAGAATATAGAAGAAAAAGGATTAAAAACCGCGTACGTAAAATCGTCAGCGGTACTCCTAATCGCCCGAGATTGTCCGTGTTCAGAAGCAACCGCGATATCTATGTGCAGTTGATTGACGACGTTGCTGGTGTTACTGTAGCATCCGCTTCTTCAAAGATCGCTAGCATCGCTGAACAAAAAGTTACCAAATGCGAAAAGTCAGCTCTCGTTGGTAAAGAAATCGCCGCTCGCGCTATCGCTGCTGGCATCAACGAAGTTGTTTTCGATCGTAACGGTTACTTGTATCATGGTAGAATTAAATCTTTAGCTGAAGCAGCTAGAGAAGCTGGTCTCAAATTTTAATCATCAAGAAAATGGCAAACGTAAATTTAAAGAAAGTTAAAGCAGCTGACCTTGAACTCAAAGAGAGAATGGTTGCTGTAAACAGAGTTGTAAAAGTCACCAAGGGTGGTCGTATTTTCAGCTTCGCTGCCATTATGGTGGTTGGTAATGAAAACGGTATCGTAGGTTATGGTCTTGGTAAAGCTCGCGAAGTTTCTACTGCTATCTCTAAAGGTACAGAAGATGCTAAGAAAAACCTTATCCAAGTTCCTATCCTTAAGGGTACTATTCCTCACGCTCAAGAAGGTAAATATAGCGGTGCTCGCGTGTTCATGAAACCTGCAGCTCCTGGTACCGGTGTTATCGCTGGTGGTGCTATGCGTGCCGTTCTCGAAAGTGTTGGCGTTAAGAACGTGTTGGCTAAGTCTAAAGGTTCTTCTAACCCTCACAGCGTAGTGAAAGCTACTATCGACGCTCTCTCCAAAATGCGCGACGCTTATGCAGTTGCTCAAGTTCGTGGAGTAGGCCTTGACAAAGTTTTCAATGGCTAATATGACGCTTTAATGCGATTCAATATGAAAGGGAACTTTATGAGTTCCCTTTTTTGTTTCCCATTCAAAAATTATTATCTTTGCATTTTTAAATATTTTAATTAACTAAATCAATTTTTATGAAAAAAATCTCCTTTTTAGTAATGCTTCTCCTGGTTGCATCTTTCACTTTTGCACAGGTTACTCCCGCTACCCTTGGTCAAGGTAACTATACCGACTGGTCAGGCAACACCACAACCGTATACGGTATCGATTTTAACAATGACGGCAATCTCGAAATCGCTATCAAAGATGGCTATGATTTCTCAGGAAACGCTTGTGGCAAATCTTCTCTCGAATATTCAGATTCTAAAATCCAACTCGTTATCGATGGCGATTCTTGGGATGTTCTCCGTCTCTTGAATGCTGGTGACGTGATTAATAGCAGCACCGCAACAGGTGGCTATGGTGATGGCTATATCAACGATATTAACGAAATTAGCACAACAGCTTCTTACGTTGGTTTCAAATATACGGTTTCTGGCCAATCTTACTACTCTTTCGCTAAGATTCACCGCGAAGGTAATAACGTTGTTTGGGATAAAGTTTATTATAACGCAACTCCTAACGCTGCAATTACTGTAGGTGCTAATGTTGGTATCCAAGATCGTAATATGGAAAACGCTTCTACAACTCGCAAAGTTGTCATCAATGGCGTTGTTTACATTGAACGTAATGGTGACTTGTATGACTTTACAGGTCGTCGCGTGAAGTAATTCCTGTAATATTTTATTATAACTGTCCGAGAGGGTGACTTGTATCGCTGCTCGGACAGTTTTTTTATGCCCATTTAGAAACCTCTTGTGGTTCGAGTTGTACTGGGAATCACACTGGTACGACTTCTACTACTGCCACTTGTAGCATTGCTATTTGTTGCGGGCGCTTTGGTAGTGCTACCGCTTTTAACAGCATTGGTACCCTTGTTTGCCGTTGAAGGGGGGGGGCTGCTTGCAGGCGTGGGAGATGTACTTGGCGTAGGCTTTGAGGTACTACCGCTACTTTGCGACTTGTAGTTCGTGGTGCTGCTTACCCTGCTGATTTTTGATGAGATATTATGCCCTCCTGTCGTGAGCATATCGTTGTAGGTGATGATCACAGAGGGCGTCTTCAGATAGCGGCTGCCAGAATTGCTAAGGTTGGCCACGTAATAATCCCGCACTTTGGAGAGATTGTAACCGAGCAATGGAAGGTTGTTTTTTCCAATGGCCCGTAACAGTTGATTTACTTTCTGCGCTTGTAACATCCTGTTGTAACGTTCTTGGTTGTTGATGAGCGTTCCGCGTGGATAGGATAGATAACGTATGAGCTTGTCATATTTCTCCAACGATAGTCCGTTGAGTAATGTGCGTACGCTGCTGAATTCGTTAACCATATATTGCTTCTGCTGTTGATTTACAGAACGATATATTTCTTTTTGATGGTCCTCTGAATAGGTGAAGTTGTAATTTTTCTCATTCTGACGCAGTTGCTCACGAACCTCTTTTTCACCATACGCCTTGAAATGAATCTGCGCGAGAGTGTCGCAGATTTTGTCAATCTGAACGTCGCTCAGTGATTTCAGTTTGTCCAGTAACTCACGGCACGGTTTTGCAAGTAAATAGGGTTTGTTCTGCGGGAACGTTGAGGGGATAAGCTTGCCTTTGTAGTGTATTCCATTGTCCATAAAAAGTTGATACAATGCCGTATATTGAACTACACGGGCAAGGTCGGTGTTGCAACAGTGGGCGAAATAGTTGCTAGCTTGTCGCTCGTAAACGCTGCCAACACTTTCACTACGTTCTTGTGAATTGAAGTAGGAGACTGGCAATGCACCCGTCCTGTTGAGTGTGTAGATGGTGTGCGCAGGTTGGTCGATGGCGTACATTGTATTGGCGGTGTTCCAGTTATACACCAATTGGCTGATTCCTAATTTCTTGAACAAGGGTTTGTCGAAAGGATAGTGGCCGGGCGATGGGTATCTGTAGAACGCTTCTGCTATGGTTCCACTTTCAGACCAATCTTTGAGTAGAATGTCGGTGATGGTGAGCAGATGCCCTAATTCGGTGTTTTCTAACTCTTTACTTAAGTAAGTGGGACACCAGTCCTGACCGTTGGGCATCTTTCCTGCCATGCAATCGTTGATGTCTAAGCTTTGCGAGAGTTCCTTGGCGCTAATGCTGGCGATAAGGAGTATGCTTTCAACTCGTAAGGGGGGCAACATCTCAAGCGGCATTTCTCGCTCGCGCGCGATGACAATTAAGGTGGTAGAGTCTCGTAAGGCTCCTAAGATGAGATCGCCGTCTAGTGCAAATTGACGGATGTCTTTTATCTGATTGCTGATGTCGCCGTTACGTTGCAAACACCACGCTATCAGTCCCGGTGCTTTGCTGAAAAATACGCCCCGTTTTTTTTTCTGAAATAGTTGGTCGACCGTGAGTGATTTGGATGTGTCTTTGTTGTCGATGAAAAGTTCTTCTTCGTTGAAAAACCAACTGTCGAAATCACTGAGAGAAATCTGATAATCAAGGTCGGCGGAGGCATAGTAGGCCCGTTTTTGCTTTGAAAGTAGATTGATGGCATTGGGCTTGTAATCGGATAAATAAAGCTTTTTGGAGATGCGCTTTACCAAACTGTCTACGTTTTCGGAGGTGGCATTCCCGAGGATGATCATCAGGTCGGTGATTCTTCCATCGTATCCGATCTTGAAGGTGTGATTGATGGTTTCGTGAGTGTAGGGCTTGCAGATGCTTTCCAAACTGTCAATTTCGAAGAATGGAGCTGGCTCGGCAATGAGAATCAATCGACTGCTGTCTGAAAAACTCGCCGTACCAATTGTTTGGTAATGCATCCGGAAGTTTTTCCGAAAGACAGTATAAACGGAATCTTGCTTTTGAAAAGCTATCGTGCTTTTCAGATCAATGTGCTGATTGGGAATGTACTCTTTGTGTAAAAGACTGGCCGATTGTTGTTTGATGGTTTCAACGACCTTGGAATGACGCCCGGTGAGACTGAAGATTGCAATCGCCAATAGCAGGATTCCGCATCCCCAATATAGAATATGCTTGGTTTTCTTTTTTATAGTCATAAGTGATGCAAAAGTATTAAAAACCGAGATACATTAACGTATTATCTTTTGTATCTTTGCAGCCGTCCTTAAAAATGAACGCAATATGCAAATGACACGACCAGATCAACTCTATTTTCCGTTCCTCGAAGGTGATGAGGCAATGGATAAGTTAGCAAAACGTATTAGAAATACGGTTTCTGAATATCTCGAAAGTAGCAAACTGCAATCTTTGGTGCTGGGTATCTCCGGTGGTATCGATAGCGCTCTTTGTGCTGCACTGCTGATGCCTGTTTGCGAAGCTCATAATATCCCTTTAATTGGTCGTTCCATAACGATTGAAACGAATAAGGAGGATGAAATCGCTCGCTCAATTGCTGTTGGTGAAGCTTTCTGTCACGATTTCCAGCATCTTGATCTGACAAGCACTTTCCTGGAAAACAAGAAACTGCTGGTTAACTACGACGATTCCCAACTTTCAAAGATGCGTCAGGGAAATATGAAGGCTCGTATGCGTATGATGGTGCTTTTCGACTTGGCACAACTTAATCGTGGTATGGTTATTTCTACGGATAACTATACGGAACTGTTGACTGGTTTCTGGACTTTGCACGGTGACGTGGGTGACTATGCTCCAATCCAACAACTTTGGAAAACAGAGGTTTATGCTCTTTCTAATTTCTTGTTGAAGGAAGAAAACGAGAAACAACAATCTGCTTTGCAATCTTGTATTGATGCAACGCCTGTTGATGGTTTAGGCATAAGCTCGTGCGATTGCGAACAATTGGGCGTACCTAACTATTTTGAAGCTGATAAGGTGTTTGCCGCCTTTTTCAAAGGTGATGAATCTTTGCGCGAACATCCGTTGATCAAACGTTATTTTGCATCTGAATATAAACGCCACAATCCTGCTTGGATTTCAAGAGCTGATTTAATGGCTGAATAGATTCAAAAGATGAATCGGATAATCATAGATGCGGGGGCTACCAAAACTGACTTCATCGTATTAAACGGTGGGGTGGAGGTGGCGCATCATATTGGCAAGGGAATAAACCCGAACTATTGTTCTGAAGCTGAGATGATGCAGGTGTTTGCCGACTTCGTGCCTCATTGTCCCAATAGCTCTTTGATAGAAGAGATTTATTACTATGGAGCAGGGTGTGCTTCGGTTTCTAACCAATTGTATATGCAGCAGTTGATGTCGGCATTTTTCCCGATGGCGAATTGTCTGGTTTACTCCGACTTGTTAGCGGTGTGTCATGCCCTCAGTAGAGCGGAAAGAGCCATCGTTTGCATTTTGGGAACTGGCTCTGCATCGTGCTTGTTTGATGGAACAAACCTGGAACATCGCGCGCCATCGTTGGGCTTTATGTTGGGAGATGATGGTAGCGGTACGAACTTGGGAAAACGATTGTTGACCGCATATCTGAACCGACAACTCCCTGAAAATATATCCCTTGAGCTTGAAAAGAGTTTCGACGTGAGCTTCGACAAGGTTATTCATCGCATCTATAAGGAATCTGAACCCAATCGCTTTATGGCCTCCTTTGCCCCGTTTGTTCACGAACATCTCAACAATGAGGTGATTTGGCAATTGTCGGAAGATGCCTTTTCAGATTTCTTTGCCAAACAGCGTGTACATTATCCTGTGAACGAGTCAATGCGTTGGCATCTGTCTGGCTCGGTGGCATTCCATTTTCAGGAGGTGATTCGGATCAGCGCAGAAAAACAACAATGTAAGATTGGAAATGTTGTTGCCTCTCCAATGACATCGTTGGTGGAATATTATAAAAGTATATAAATGAGAATATTATGAAAGAAATAGTTGCAGATCAAACACAATTGGCTACTGTGGCCGAAGCCATACTGAAGGAATATCCGCAAGAACGTGTGTTTGGCTTTTATGGCGAGATGGGCGCGGGAAAGACTACGCTTATCAAGGAGATGTGCCACTATTTGGGCGTACAGGATGTGACCTCTTCTCCAACATTTGCTATCGTGAATGAATATTGGACAGAGGATAATCGACCACTCTATCATTTTGATTTTTACCGTATTGATGAACCTGAGGATGCAACGCGTATCGGGTTTGAGGAGTATCTGTATAGCGGTAGCTATTGCTTTATTGAGTGGACGGAGAAGGTGGAGGAGATTCTGCAAGGAGATTATATCAGAATCGATATCCAACGTGTTGATGATGCAACCCGAAAGTTTATTTTTTAATTGATTTTCTCTTGACGGATCTGGATGTCATATTAGAGGCTACGCCTACCATAACCACGCTGGAGCAACTTGCAACTGTGGGAAATCGTAAATCGGATCTGACGGTTGCACTCATACGTGATGAGTTGCCAACGTCAACTTATAGTTTGTTGACACCAAATGATGTGAAGACCTTAGTAGATAATAATATTACGGTCTTTATGCAACATGGTTTTTCTGAATCTACGGCTTATTCGGATATGGATTACGCCAATGTTGGCGTGGAGTTTGTGGATGACTTTGGTATGCTTTGCTCAATGGCGAGAATATTGGTTAAGTGTCAACCTTTTACAGTGGAGCAACTGGAACTGATGAAGGAAAATCAAGTTTTGTTTTCTACACAGTATATCGAAAATGTGACGAATGACTATGCAACAATGATGAAGACAAAACGAATGACGGCCTTTGGTATTAATATGGTTAATGAGGCAGATGGTCGTTCAAAGTTGATGCGTATTCTCTCGGAAACACAATCTCTGGATATGAAGAATGTTTCCATCTCCAATTTTGTGTTGCCACTGCTGATGAGCCTAATCTTTTCACCTCGTCTGCGCTTTGCCCTGCAGCGTGATCCGGCATTGATGAATTCGGTGTATTGCTTCGAAGGAACGATCTGTAACTTCGAAATGGCAGAGCATTTGAGAATCCCTTTCTGTGATATTTTTTCACTTTGTTGGGATCTGAATTAAGAAACGGTCTTTATCTTTTCGCTTTCTTTTCTTTGCCTACTGCTTCTTTATGGGCAGATAAATCATAAAGGTACTACCTTTGCCTTCTTCACTCTGCACTTCAATCTTGCCTTTGTGAAGATGGATGATCTTGTTTACATATCCCAAACCTAATCCATATCCCTTGACATTATGTACATTGCCTTTGGGCACTCTATAAAAGTTCTCAAAGATGTTGGCAATGGCTTTTTTAGGAATACCGATACCTTTATCGGTTACGGAAATAAGGAAATATTTTTGATTTGATTGCGTATTGATCAGAATCTCAGGTGCATTTTGCGAATATTTAATGGCATTTTCGATAAGGTTAACCAATACGTTTTCTAGATGAGATTTGTCACCGAAGATCTTGTGGTCATCGGCATTGAGTGCCAAATTGAGCGTGCCTTGCGACGATTTAATCTGTAATGCGATGCTGTCGGTAACTTTGTGAATGACATCGTGCATATCCAACAATTCAACGTTCATCTTTACTTGCCCTTTTTTCAATTGTGCTATTTGCAAAATGTTGGAGACCATATTCTTAAGACGATCATTTTCATCAACAATAATAGATACGTAGGTCTCGCGCATGGACTTGTCCTCTAACATTGTCGGATCTGCAAGTGCTTCACAAGCCAATGAGATGGTGGATATCGGTGTTTTGAATTCGTGGGTCATGTTGTTTACAAATTCGTTGGTGACTTCCGACAATTTCTTCTGCCTGTAGAGTGAATAAAGGGCTACAAAAGATATCGTAAAGCTTACGAACAATAGTGTGATGATTAAGATAACCAATGTGCTCATACGTTGAAGATAGATGCCGCGCTCTACAGGGAAGTGGAGGATGACATATATCGGAGAGCTGATCTTCTCATTGTATTTCAGACGGAAGACATATTCGCTTTGGAGCATCTGCTCTTTTGATACAGAGGTTGGCTCAACCAGAAATTCAGAAGAAAAAGCATTGTATAGGGCAAAATCAAAACGGTTGTCGATGTTCTCGGCTTGCAGGGCATCTTTGATGATTAGTTTTAAATTGTCTCTGCTAAGCATCTTAAGTGTACTGGAGTCGAGTTTTGCCAAGTTCGCATCCCTATCTTTGATTTCAGGTGAACTGCTGTTTTTATTGTTCTTAGGCGACCACGGATCGGTGGAGGTGGGGAACATCTTGCGGAACGATTCGCTGAAAAGTATGGTGTCGTTCGATAATATTCGTGTATCGTTGTCTTTGAGGTAGATGGTCGTTGAAATAACACCGGTGGGCTGGCCACTGACGGAGTCGATGACAAATCTTCTACTGCGTTGTAGATAGCGCATTCCTGTTGTGTCAACTTTGTTGGATCCTACAGAATCGGCCATGGACAGATCCAGGGTGTCTTTTTTCAGAGCAATGTCCAGGCGGTCGATGATGTCGTCACCGGCTGTGAGCACTTCATTTACAAAGATACTGCGTTGCACCTTTTCCGCCTCCGTGTATAGCTTGAAGATTGCTAAGGCAAGTAGGATGGAGGAGATGCCTACTACAAAAAACAACGTGATGATGATACGCTTTTTCATACGCGTTTAGTTCAATTGATTAAGAAACTCAAATACGTTAATGTTGCTTGTGTAATCCGTGAGTGGGTGAATATGGCTGGTGCCGAAAGGTAATGTGTTGATGTTCGGCAACACTTCCTCTGACATTACATGTTGTATGTTTTCGCAGTTTCTACCTATATCGTCAGTAACCACGGTTAGGTCGCCATAATATTGATAGTTTACAATGGAAAGTGCGGGGTTGAGGTCGCTGCTCTCTAAAAGTAGGAACGTTCCAGAATCCATGTAGAACAATTTGTTCATAAGGCGTATGGATTTTTGATAATCCAGATGATTGAGATAGTAGTTGTTGTCGGCAATTACCGTGCTGCTATCGTGAATGGCGTGGAGTAGGGGCACAAAGTCGTAGTTGCAAGGGACGTACAACTTGGCGACACCGCGCTCGCCTCTTCCGAAAAAGAGATGGATGTCGCGAGCCAGCGCTTGCAGTTGTTGCTCGCTCTCGTCCCCCGTCAATATGGCGACACTGCTGGTCGAATGCCGAAGGATGTGCTTGAATTTGTGTAGATATTGATGAAGTACATCGCCTTGGTCGGCCATCGTGTCGAGGATGATGGCGTCGGGGCGGCCAAGGCTTTGCGAAAATCTAATGCGCTCCCGCCAAGAGGGCTCTATTTCGATAAGTAGCTCTGCCATAATTGATAACAAGGTTTTATCTCCGGGCGCTGGCTTGCAACTGTAGTTGTGGCCAGCCGCCAGAACATAAAACAGGTCGTAGAAGTTCTCCAACGGGGTGACGCCGGAAGGAACGACTCCGATTGTCTTGGGTGCAGACGGCTTGTTATAATTCGCAAACGCCTGGAGTTGTTCTTCTACCAGGGCGTTTGCGATATTGGTGATGGCTTCTTCTACGAAGGTGGGAAGATACCAGGGAAGTAGCTGCTGCTGCAGGCTTATGGCTTCCCCAAAGGTACGCTCCACAAAATCCTTTTGACGAAGTTTTTTCCCTAACTCAAAAAAAGGAGCAAGATTTTCGTTGGACATTGTTATTTTACTTCGTTGCAGACTTCCTTCATAAGATTTTCAATCTCTTCAGCAGGAAATTCTTGGATATATCCTTCTTTTTGGAAATAATCTACTAATGCGTGGGTTTCTTCGATGTCCTTCTTGGCGATGTCGTAAACCTCTTGCCAGGTGCGTTGCTTGCGGGCAACACCTTCCTTGATGGCTTGCATTGCCACATCGGCGGCAACGGCTGGGAACATATCGGTGTCCATCATCGTAGGCATAATCTTGTCGGCCTCGATACCTAACTTTTCTTCAGCATAGTTGGCGATGGAGTGGGCTGCGCAAATCGCCATATTGTCGGTGATCTTGCTTGCAGAAACCAGAAGTGTACCTTTCAGGATGGCTGGGAAGCAGATGGAATTGTTGACCTGGTTCGGGAAGTCGCCACGACCGGTGGCAACAACGTATGCACCAGCTTCTTTTGCTTTGTAAGGATAGATTTCAGGAACAGGGTTTGCACAAACAAATACGATGGATTTTTCGGCCATCAGGGAAATCCATTCTGGTTTGATGGTGTCAGGACCCGGTTTGGATAGGGCAACCAGTACGTCGGCACCCTTGAAAGCTTCTTCTTCTACTTCGATACAGTTTGGGTTGGTGCTTTCGCACAATTCCCATTTGCGATAGAAACGCTTGTCGTCGCGAATGTCGGTTCTATTTTTGTGGAGTGTGCCCTTGGTGTCGAAGATGACCATATTCTTAGGGTCAACGCCATCGGTGATCATCAGGCGTGCGATGGTGGTGTTGGCAGCGCCGGCACCGTAAAGTACCACCTTGATGTCTTCCATCTTTTTGTCAACAATCTTCAGCGCATTGATAAGGCCTGCCAGCGTTACGCAAGCGGTGCCCTGTGCGTCGTCGTGCCATACTGGAATGTTGCATTCTTCACGCAGCACGTCCAATACTTTGTAACAGTTGGGTTGGGAGATGTCTTCCAAGTTGATAGCACCGAAACTGTGTTGCACCATCTTCACGAAGTCGATGATCTTGTCGGCTTGGTGTTCGCCGTTTTCGTCGCGACTTTCAATACAAAGAGGCACAGAATCTACGCCACCTAAGTATTTCATAAGCATAGCTTTGCCTTCCATAACGCCCAGCCCACCAGGTGCGGTGCAGTCGCCATCGCCCAAAACACGGGTGCTGTCGCTAACAACAGCTACCAGGTTGGCACGGTTGCTCAAATAGAAAGACTGGTCGTTGTTGTCGCGAATGGAGGTGGATACGGCTGAAACGCCTGGCGTGTACCATACGTTGAACCAGTTGAAGCCGTAAACAGGTGCTTTAGGTAAGGTCTGCATCTTACCGTTGTAGAAACGGTGCGCTGCGATAGACATCTTCTTATAGAATAATGTTTTAGCCTTGGCTTTTTGTTCTTCGGTAAAGTCGGCTGGAAACAGCGCTTCAATGTTCTCGAGTGTGAGTGTTTTATTCATAGTATGTAACGTTAATTTTTTAATTTATTCATCTTTGAATTTTCCGTAGTAAATGTCAGCCTGGTTGAGGACATTCCCATTTTTGTCAAGGGATTTGAAAAGGCCATTTTCGGTATCGTAATAGTATGCACCAACGTACATGGGTTGACCATTGTCGTAGAACAGTTCATAGCTGCCATTGAGTTCATCAAGTACGTATGAGGTTTTCTTGTAGGTTTTTCCGTTTTCGTAGTAGGAGATATAGTCGCCATTCAATTTGTGGAAAAGATAGTTGACTGATATTGCGGCGTGGCCGTTGTTGTAATAGGAAACAACTTCTCCGTTGACGTCGTAATCTTTGATGTTCAATACCAAGGCTAACTTGCCCGTAGGATAGTAGGCTTGGATGGTTTTGCTCTCGTTGTTTACATCTTGAGGTTCACTCATCTTACCGTTTTTCTGCAAGAAAGCACATTTGAACAAAGCACCTTCCGTGTAGTATAATTCCGCCAAAACGGTTTTCCCGTCTGGAGCGTAGATGTAGGAGATGCCTTCTAATTCATCTTGCAAATAGTTGAACTTGATGAATGTCTTGCCGTTGGAATAGTGGGTGCAGTATGCTCCTTGAAGTTTGTCCATTTCATAGTCAATGGAAGCGTGAAGTTTACCAGATGGATCAAAGAGTCGCGATGTGCCGTTCTGTTGATCGTGTAACCAGTTCCTTACAGAATATTTTTCGCCCGTAGGAAAACGATGTGTGGTGCTGCCCCAGACTTCTTTGCAGAGGTAGTGGGTGGTGTCTGCTATAGTGCCTTCGTTGGTTTGAAGTGTCGCGATACCTATGCTATTTGCATCACCATTGAGTATTTCTACAATTCTGCTGTTTCTTTTGGAGAGTTCAATATGTTGTTTTCCATTGCCAAAACACAAGGTGTCGCTTTGGACGATTGTCTCGTTGAAATCGTAGATGTCGTAAATGAGAGGCATTCCATCGTAGAAACGGATTGTTCTGTTCTTTTTACCATCTGGCAGATAGGAATGGTAGGATACAATCTGTCCATTGTCATCGTAACAGATCATCTCTTGAATGCTACCGTTTTGATGGTAATTGTAGAGGGCACCGGTGATGGTGTCGTTGCGACAGAATGTCTCCGCACTAACAATCGGTTCTTTAGTGTCAAAGTAGGTGACGAAAAGTCCGTTTCGTTTGCCATCTGTATAATTGCTATGAAGGATGAGGTTTCCAGAAGGAGAATAGCTCTTGACGGTGCCATCCAATTGATTATCCTTGAAATTTCGTTCGTCTTTAACTTGTCCGTTGGGATAGTAAGTTTTAGATGTTCCTTGAATCTTCCCGTTGACGTCAATAGTCTGGGTGGCACATAGTGTGCCATTGTCTCGATAGGTGTTGTAGGTGATCAGCTTGTTCTTTGGAAGGTAGGTCTCTTTAACAGTGTTGTCAGGGTTTAAGGATTCTGCACTTACGATGTTGCCATTTTTGGAGATGGTGCGGAAACGTAATAATCCACTTGTACTGTAGGTTTGTATGCCTACAACATCACCATTGTTGTAAATGATTTTTTGATCAGGATTGCCGTTGCGGAAATATGTTGTAGATTCTCCTTCCAACATACCTTTCTCATTGTAATTGTCGATGGAACTGATGGTGCCATTGGGGTATTTGTAGATGTTTTTCCCGTACAGCTCGTTGTTGCGAATTTGGCCTTCCCTTGTTGTTTTGCCAGTGCAGCTATAACTCGTGATGGAGAATACTTCATCTTTTGCACCAACGTTGTAGGTTGTTTCTATCTGTCCATTTGGATAGTATTGCGTGAAAGTACCATTGGGTTCATCGTCTTTGTAATGCTCAACGGCCTTGATCTGCCCGTTTGAATAGTAGGCGCGGGTTTCTCCTTCAAGCTTGCCGTAGCTGTAGGTGGCCTCGTATTCCAGTTGACCACTTTTATTGTATCGGGAGAGAGGCCCGTGGAGAACACCATCGCTCAAAGTACCTTCAACATTAAGCTTTTGCTCGCTTGACAATGGACAATAACTATACATATAAGCTTTCCCGTCAGGTTTGCCATTCTTGATGTTGTACGATTGATCAATGTTGTTGTTGGTGTAGTAAATCTCTTGTCCATTGGGCGTTCCATTGCGGAAATCACGACATCCTTCGAGTTGACCATCCTGATTGATGAAGTACCATCGGCCATCTTGTATTTTTTTACCCGAAGCATCAGCGTGTAATACGCCCCAATGTGTCAAGGTGAAGTCTTTATAGATGTAGGCAGTGTCGGATGGAGTGCGGAATAGTCCTTTGGTGATAATTTCATCTAAAAGGTCTCCTTGATTTGTCAGGAACTTGTTGATGTCATTGGATTTTTTTTCAGCAAGCTTGGTCACTTTCCCATTGTCAACATCGGTGCCCATAAACTGGTATAAGGCCAGCAAATCATATTGCTTGTTGGCTGTGATTTGTTGGAATGCAGTTGCATATAATTGGTCTTCGATAGCAAGGGAGTTCGGACGAGCTTTTACGTTTGACAGTACAAGATAGTTGAATGATGCAACAGGATGCGTCACTTTTGTAGGCGCTTTCGGTGTCTTGGAAGTACGACAGTATAAATCTATTTCATCCATTATCTCTTTGTAGAATAGATTCTTTTCTTTGTATTCATTGGAGATTTTCACATCGTTTGCTTCATTATAAGCTTGAATACCTTGGGTGTATAAGGTGTTCAAATGTTGTAAGGCGAGCAAGGTCTTGTAGCTGTCGTCACCCAATAATATGCTGTAGTTAAGGGCCATTATGCCAGGGACGGTATAGCCTAACAGGAGACAACAAACGCCATATTGCAGATGGCTGCCTTTATGGCCTGGTGCCAGAAATAACGATTGCTTGAAGCACTCAAGCGCTTCTTCATAGTTGCCCTGACGAAGCAGTGAAACACCTTTGTTGAAGTGTAGGTTGTAGTTGTAAGGACTGACTTGCAACGCTTTACTGTATGCTTCTGCGGCTTTGTCATAGTTGCCCATATCATCGTAGCAATTGCCTATTTCGGTCAGTATATTGCTTTTACTTACGGAACAGGATGGGTCGTTTAGCAGATCTTCCAGGAGTTGAAGCGCTGTGCTATACTGCTCCTGTAACTCGTAGATATACGCCTTTTCGTACTGAGCATTGTCCCACAATGAATTACCATACGGGATGGAGTTGAAGGTGGAAAGTGCTTCGTCATACTTCTCGTGTCTGACAAGGTTCATGCCTTTTCGTGTCAAATCAAGGGCAGTGTTGACATCGATCACTTTTAGATGCTTGGTGTCTTGGGCAAATGTTGATAAGGCCAAGAGTGCGATTGCGATAAAGAGAAACGTTCTTTTCATAATTTAAGAATTTAAATATTGTAATAACTACTTGCCACCCATCGTCTTTACTCTTCGTGTGGCAATTCTCCAGACAAAGATGAAGAAAAGTAAGAATCCTCCGTTAAGTAAAAGTGCCAGAGAGGTGTTGGTGGTGTTGATAATGTCGCTGTACATCAGTACGAAATCGTAGATGCCGTGCAATAGGATGGGCACGATCAATGCCCAGCTGAGGTAATATCGTTTCTTCCAAGGGCGGAACTTTGCGAATGCAAAGAAGTAGCCCATAAAGATGGCAAAGAAGAAGTGGGCGGGAACGGCAAAGATGGCACGGGAGATGGCTACTCCCATGCCACCTTGAAATACGTATAGTATGTTTTCTAATCCTGCAAAACCGAGTCCTACGCAAGCAGCATATTCAATGCCGTCGTAATACTCGTCAAAATATCGACTCTTCCAGATGAAGAGGTATAGGAAGAAGAACTTGCAGATCTCTTCCGGGATGGCCGCTTGACAGAAGGCCTTGTATAAGGCCTGGTATAGCCCATCGGAGAACTGTTCGATTTCTGCAAATCGGAAGATGGTTAACAAGGCCACGTCCAATATCGCCGCCAATACACCACCTGCCAAAGCCTTTAGCAACATAGGCAATGGCTCTTTCTGGTACTTGTCGTGGATGTAGATGTAACACAACAAGACAAACACAGGGGCTAAGGAGGCGAGTAAGATGATGGACATACGGCAATCGTTTTAGATGACCATCCACTTGTCGTAGTCTTCGGCACTCACCAAATTCAAGGCCAGCGCGGATTCGCGCAGGGTGAGACCTTCAGCTAATGCGTGTTGTGCAATCTTAGCAGCATTGTAATATCCAATGTGCGGACTCAACTTGGTGACCAACATCAGGGAGTTGTTGAGGTGCATGGAAATGCGTTCCTTGTTGGCTACAACACCAGCTAAACAGTGGTCGTTGAAGGAATTGATGACATCGGCCAAAAGTCTGGAGGATTGCAAAACGTTACGACCGATAAGCGGCATAAATACGTTCAGTTGCAGATGACCTTGCATTGCGCCGGCGCTGATGGCTACGTCGTTGCCGATAACCTGGCAGCATACTTGTGACAATGCTTCACATTGGGTTGGATTCACCTTGCCAGGCATAATGGAAGAGCCTGGCTCGTTGGCTGGCAGTACTACTTCTCCCAAGCCACATCTTGGACCAGAGTTCAACAGACGGAAGTCGTTCGCGATTTTCATCAAGGATACGGCCAAGCGCTTTAAGCTGCCTGAAACTTCAGCCATTGAATCGTGGGAGGCCATCGCTTCAAACTTGTTCGGTGCCATCGTGAAGTTCAATCCCGTGAACTTGTTGATGTATTCAACCGCCAACTTGTCGTAACCCTCTGGCGCATTGATGCCATTGCCCACAGCCGTGCCGCCGATAGGCAACTCCATAATGTGCTGCATGCTATATTTGATGGCATCTAAGCCGTGTTCGATCTGTGACAGATGGCCGGAAAGCTCTTGACCTAAGGTGAGTGGTGTGGCATCCATAAGGTGGGTGCGGCCAATTTTCTTGATGTCTGCAAACTCAGCAATCTTTACAGCGTAGGTGGCCATCAGACGCTCGATGGCAGGAATGGTGTGCGTCAACAACATCTTGGTGGCTGCAATGCGCATGCCGGTAGGGAAGATGTCGTTGGTGGATTGCGACTTGTTGCAGTCGTCGTTAGGGGAGAGGTAGAGTGGGTAGTCGTCCAACTTGCCGCCGTGCAACTGCTGTCCGCGGTGTGCCAGCACTTCATTGACGTTCATGTTGGTTTGCGTGCCGGAGCCGGTTTGCCAGATGTGCAACGGGAATTGCTCGTCCCATTGGCCAGCTAAGATTTCGTCGCAGGCAGTGGCGATGAGGTCGCGCTTGTCAACGGGCAAGGTGCCCAAATCGTAGTTGGCGTATGCCGCTGCCTTCTTGGCAGTAGCGATACCGTAAATAATCTCGATTGGCATCTTCTTTTTACCAATTACGAAGTTTTCCATTGCGCGCTGTGTCTGCGCACCCCAAAGTTTGTCGGCTTCCACACGCATATCACCCAGCGTGTCGTGTTCAATTCTATATTCCATATATTCGTTTTTTTCTTTATCATCGTTTCTATCTTACAATCCTTCAATCCTTCCTTCTATCCTTCTAATCATAAAACCTCCACGTAATACCAATTCGCACGCTTTGTGCCTGCATAGGATAGTACGGCGTGGTGAAATAGTTGTAGTTCAGAACGCCAGCGATAAGATTTCCTCCTTTTACGAAGAAGGAAATCCGCTGCACTTGAAGTGTCAAACTGGCATCAAAATATAAGAAGTTGCCAACTTTGACATCCTTCTGCACATAGAATTGATGTAAGATTGGGTTGTATCCGTCGGCAGTGTATGCCGTATTGTATAGTAGGTCGCCACCGATCATAATCCTCAATCGTTTTCGGAAGATGTTGAATGCGTATGCAGCGTGAAGCTTGCCGGCAAACAGAGGCACACTTACACATCCTTGTGTGGAGTGCTGCAGGGCTAAGTTGGCATCCATGTAGAAATTGTGGTATCTAACAGGGGCGAAAAAGTTGAATTGCACTACATCAACTGACTTTTCACAAACCGTAGGCTCAAAATGGCTGTTGAGATATACGTAGTTGCCAAGATGATAGTAGTTGAAACTTAATTTATAGTCGAAAATCGTCCAAAATGCGTTGACTTTCAAATTGTTTTCTTTTCTAAAATCGTTGTACCACACGTTGTTGTTGCCAATGTAGAAGGTGTAGAGGAAGTCGGGCGAGACCCTATAAAAATCAATGCCGCCACCGATGTAATGCTTCATTTTTTTGCTGATAGTGAATTGGGCTGCCAGATTGGCAATGGCGTCGTTGCGGTTGTAGTGGTTGAACGAATAGGCAAAGCTTCCGTACAAATCCCAAACCTTGAAGAGACGGATGTTGGTACGCGCAAATGTGGTGAAGTTGTTGCCCCGATAGAAAGGCATCTCGGCATTTACATATTCGTGACGAATGCCTGCTGCTATTCTGATAAAATAATTGTTGTCGGAAACGGGTGATAATGGTTTGTAGTTCGCCCATTGCAAGGTGTTGACAACATTGTAATAGTTCAAACTGTCACTGGTGGTGTCCGTGTTTATGTAGTATTGATTCTGGTAGAAGTCGTTGTTGAGATTGTAATCAAGGAAATTGCTGCTTACCTTCCCGAATTCCGTGGAGTGAACGAGCGTTCCGTAATAGCGCCCTTTTTTGTCTTTGAGGTTCACGTACTGTTGCACAAATGCATCGTGAGTGTTGATGCGCGAAACCGCATTGGGAAATGTTACGCTGAATGCACTTGGATTGGCAATGGGCTTATTGGGATCGCGCATGTCTTCCCAGAAATTGCGGTTGGTGAAAAGTGAGTAATCGCTGATGCCGCCATTCTCTTGACAGTTGAGGTGGTTGAGAATGTAGGCGGCCGTAACGCCGTAAACGTCTTTGGGCGTTTCGTAATGAAGTATGAGATTCAAATCCAACATTTGGGTCTTTTGGTTCATGAATTGCCCATTGTTACTGTAGCCGTTGAGGTTGACCGCGTAGTTGAATTGTCTGATTTTTTGTGTATGTGTGGCACTGAAATTATGCTCTGGCGCGAAACCGATGGTGTAGGCAAGGTCAGTGAAGGAGGTCTGTACGTCGTAATATTTCAAGTCTTTCAATTGCTTGAAATAAAGAGGGTAGGGGGATTGCAACATCGAAAATCCTGGCTCATGTTGATAGTCGAACAACATACTCTTGTGCGCTTGACAGTATGTGCCTAACTGCTGATAAAGGTTTGAACTACTGCACAAAGGATCGTAGTCGGTTTTGTGAAACATGGAGATGTCAACAGGTTCATACTCCACGGGATTGAAGAATGTGCCAGGAAGATAGGCGAAGTTGACGGGCATGAAGGCGGGAGAAATTGCCATCGAAGAGTCGACGTGGTGTACGTGCGGGTTTGCGTGACTGTTTTGTTCGTGTTGATCACTTTCTTGGGCGTACAAATGTGCGAAGCATCCTGATAATCCGATACTTAAAACCAGAAATAGTAGCCTGCAAAAGTATGCCTTCTTCATATATCCGTGCTGTTTTTATTACTGCGCAAAGATAATAAAAATAGATGTATAATAATATATTGTATGTTGTGGATTGCAGATACGAAAAAAGTCCATTCGCCACTAGGCGAATGGACTTGATCTCTGCTATTTGATGATGATGTCTATCTTCTTGAATCCTAAACCTTTTAAGAATTGTGTGAGCTTGTGTTGGGCCGACTGTGTGGCTTTGTCAAGTAAACCATCCTTGATGGCGTCATCCTGTATCTTCTTTTGAGCTTTCTGTTCAACCCGCGTGACTTGCAGATGACTCCATTTCCCATCTTCGATGTATATGTCTAAGTCGGAAGGGTTGATGCTGATGTCTAGGATGCTTGCCTTTGGAATCCTTAGTGTGATGGTGCTGTCGTTAACGACTTGAAGGTCACTTTCTTCAATCTTTGACAAGTCGATGCCGGCGCGAACGGTGCCGTGGGCAATGATGACGATGTTGTCTTTGATGGTGGCGTCGGATTTGTCGCTTTTGAAAATGCCAGTAACCGTGTTGATGGTTTTGCCGCCCAAACTCTCAGATGGCTTTTCTTCGTGAATGACAACTTCTTCGAAAAATGATGCCGTAGTAAGTTCTGAAATTTTACGTATCTCGGTGATGACGTTACGAGTGTTTTCAATTTGCAATTCTTGCTTGAATGGATTGAGATTGACTTGCTTCGCTCTCTTTGTCAAATAGATGATCCCGAAGGTCAACGCTGCCATAAGCGCAATTGCGATAGTGACTTTGATCCAACATTTCATTGATTTCATAACTTTGCGAATTTAATGGTGATGTTTTCAAATCCTAACTCTTGAAAGATGCTGCGGAAGAAAAGAGTTGCGTTGGCTTCTGCTTCCTGATAGATGCCCATTTCGGGTATGCCTGCTCGGATTTGCTTCTCTCCTAATTTTAACAGCTGGTTGCGGTCGGCGGAGGTGAAGTTGGAACGGAAGAACCCAACTTTTTCATACTCCAACTTGCATTTCTCCGGTGGCATGTTGAAGGATAATAACTTAGCCTTGGGTAGGGTGATGGTGATAGATTTGCTTTCTTCGTTGATGCTGATGCTGGAAGGATTGAACTGGCTCATATCAATGCCAGCTTTCAAATAGGCGGTGCAGCTGAATAACACCCGACGGTCGCCAATCTTGTACCATTTGTCGTCATCCTTGGATTGGATGATTTTGGTGACGGTGTACTCTACGGTTCCTAAGTCTGCCAAGTCGGTGAGCTCAGACATCTTAAGGGCGACCTTCTCGTTGAGCGTCAACGCTTTCTTGATTTGTTGGGGAAGTGCCTCGCTGCTGTTCTCTGTTGAGGATTTACAGGCTGTAAGCCATGCACCAAGACAAAGTATGCAGATTAATAATGTTCTATTCATAACAATGAAATTTAAAAACAGCAGGGTAGACTTTGTGAGAGGACTAAAGGTTTAAGTGCTGACATTTTGTCACTGAAGAAAGTTTGGCAACGTAATTGCACTTAATCGCCCCGTCAAAAAATAGAAAGGAAAAAGTGATATGAATCCAAACAATCTAACCATTAAAACACAAGAGGTGCTTTCAAATGCTCAGATGATTGCTATGCGTAATCAGAACCAGCAGATTGAAACACTTCACTTGATCAAGTCTATGTTGGAAGTGGACGATAATGTTGTGCCATTTCTGATGAAGAAACAAGAGTGCAATCCTAAGGCTGTTGCCGCCGTTGTGGATCGCGAAATTGCTTGCTTGCCCAAAGTTACTGGCGGGGATTTTTATTTGGCAGGTGGCGCGCAAACTGCTGTGCAAAAGGCTATCGTATTTTGCGAAAAATCGGGCGATGAATTTGTATCAATCGAGCACCTGCTCTATGGAATCCTGATGGCGAACGATAAGGGCGCTCAAATTCTGAAAGATGCTGGTATGACAGAAAAAGGTTTGCAAAGCGCTATCAATGAGTTGCATAAAGGCGGCAAGGTGACAAGTGCTTCCAATGAGGAAACCTATAATGCGTTAAATAAATATGCTAAGAATCTGAATGAAATGGCACGCAAGGGTAAACTCGATCCTGTGATCGGACGCGACGAGGAAATCCGTAGAGTGCTTCAGATTCTGTCTCGAAGAACAAAAAACAACCCGATCCTTATTGGTGAGGCCGGCGTGGGTAAAACTGCTATTGCAGAAGGACTTGCCCAACGTCTTGTGAGTGGGGATATTCCTGAAAATCTGAAGTCGAAGCAGCTCTATTCTTTAGATATGGGCGCTTTGATTGCTGGCGCTAAGTATAAGGGCGAATTCGAGGAACGTCTCAAGGCTGTTGTCAATGAGGTGATTAGCTCAAATGGGGAGATAATATTGTTTATAGATGAAATTCATACGTTGGTAGGCGCAGGTGCTTCCGGCGACGGCGCAATGGATGCTGCCAACATTCTTAAACCTGCCCTCGCCCGCGGTGAACTTCGCTCCATAGGCGCAACGACCCTCAACGAATATCAAAAATATTTTGAAAAAGATAAGGCGCTTGAACGCCGCTTCCAACCTGTAAAGATTGAAGAACCAGATAAGTACGACGCTATATCTATCCTTCGAGGTTTGAAGGAGCGCTATGAGAGTCATCACCAGGTTAAAATTATGGATGAGGCTATCATTACGGCAGTGGAACTCTCTCAACGCTATATTGGTGACCGTTTTTTGCCGGATAAGGCGATAGATCTGATCGATGAGGCAGCTGCCAAATTGAAGCTTGAAATCAACTCTGTGCCAGAAGAACTGGATGATGTGGAACATAAGATCTGTCAGCTGGAGATTGAACGTGAGGCTATTAAACGGGAAAATGATGCTGAAAAAGTGGAAGTGCTGAGCAAGAAAATTGCTGAACTTCAGGAGGTGCGCAACGAGATCTCAACGAAGTGGCGTAGTGAGAAGGATATTATGGATAAGATACAACATCTGAAGGATCAGATTGAAGATTATAAGTTGGAGGCGGCAGATCAGGAACGCCAAGGCAATTATGGTCGAGTGGCTGAGTTGCGCTATGGCTTGATAAAAAATGCTGAAGATCAGATTGTGACTCTTCAACAAGAATTGGAGGTGCTGCAGGGCGACAATGCAATGATTGATGAGAAAGTTGACAGTGATGATATTGCTGAGGTGGTGGCACGTTGGACGGGTATACCCGTAGCCAAGATGATGCAAAGCGAAAAGTCAAAGCTCCTGCACTTGGAGGAGGAACTGCATAAACGTGTGGTTGGCCAGGAGGAAGCCATCGGGGCTGTTTCGGATGCTATACGAAGAAGCCGCGCCGGCTTGCAGGATGCCAAACGCCCTATTGGCTCTTTTATCTTTATGGGTACGACTGGCGTAGGTAAGACTGAACTGGCTAAAGCGCTGGCGGAATACCTCTTCAATACGGAAGATGCGATGATCCGATTTGATATGAGCGAGTTTCAGGAGTCCTATTCTGTTTCTCGTCTGATTGGCTCTCCTCCGGGTTATGTGGGCTACGATGAAGGTGGTCAGCTGACAGAAAAAGTACGCCGCAAACCCTATTCAGTCATTTTGTTTGATGAAATAGAAAAGGCTCATCCCGATGTCTTTAACATATTGCTGCAAGTTCTTGATGATGGTAGACTTACCGATAACAAAGGACGTGTTGCCGATTTTAAAAATACGATTATCATTATGACATCTAACTTGGGATCCAACATCATTCAGGATAACTATGCGGATAGGGCGCGTTATTCCGATTTCGAAGTGTTTGAGAGAACAAAAGCAGAGGTTACGGATTTGTTGAAGAAGACTCTGAAACCAGAATTCCTGAATCGTATAGATGAAATCGTGATGTTCCAGCCCCTCTCAAAACGAGAGATTAAGGATATTATCAACCTGCAATTGGAACAGTTGGGGCAACTTCTTGAACAACGGAATATCAAGATTGAGTTTAGCCGTTATGCAATGGAATTGCTGCTCGATTTGGGTTACGATCCGATGTATGGCGCTCGACCATTGAAGCGTGTGATACAAAAACGAATATTGAATGAACTTTCTAAAGTACTGCTGGCTGAAGATATAGATCGCGATTGTACGATTGTGGTCGACTCTGTAGAGGACGGAAAGTTTGTCTTCTATAAAAAGTGATAGGAAAGTACTTCTATTTTTCGTATTTTTGCATCATATATATAATGTTGTATGGCAGTAAACTATCTGATGCTCGGGGCGAAGAAACGCCTGATTGAAAAACTTAGGAATAAAGGGATTAATGACGAAAATGTGCTCGAGGCTTTTGATAAGGTCGACAGACATCTCTTCGTAGAATCTTTCCTGTGGAATCAGGCTTATGAGGATGTGGCTCTTAAGTTGATGAATGGACAGACTATATCACATCCTTTTACTGTTGCGTTCCAGTCTCAACTGCTGCAACTGAAAAAAGGCGAAAAGGTACTTGAAATAGGAACGGGCTCTGGCTTCCAGGCGGCAATTCTTGACGCAATGGGAGCCAAGGTCTATTCTATTGAACGCCAACAAAGACTCTATGAAAAAACATCTAAACTGCTGAGTAAGCTGGCACCAAATGTGGTTACACGCTACGGCGATGGCTTTAATGGTATTCCTACCTATGCTCCGTATGATAAGGTGATTGTTACCTGCGGTGCCCCTGTTGTACCTGAAACGTTGATGAAACAATTGACGGTGGGAGGGGTGATGGTTATCCCAGTAGGAGAGGACGCTCAGGTGATGAAACGCCTAGTCAAATTAGATGACAATAACTATGAAGAAGAAACCTTTGGCGATTTCGTCTTCGTACCAATGCTAAAAGAAAAGGTGAGTATGAAATAGCGCTGACTATCTTACAACGCCATTTCCGGAATAGGTGACTTTCCCAATAATTCTAGTTCTCTCTTCGTCTGATCTGTTGATACCGTATACGATGAACTCGTTGCCATAGAGAAATGAACAGGCTGAGTCTGCGTCGATTTTGGCAAGTTGCTCGTTGAAATAGTTCTTTGCTTGGGCGTCGTTTTCTTCGATTGTGAGTCCAGTGAATTGAAGCGTATGGTTGTAGTCGACGGTGGATTTCATATACTCTGTGAAACCATTGACGTCAGAACTTGCGCTAACATTGAAATCCAAACAGCCAATTGAGTAAACGGTCGTGATATTTTTCGGTTGACATCCTGTGAGTAATACGGCGCAGAAAATCAAACAGATAGAGAATAATTTCTTCATATTTAAAAATAGGTTTGGTTTGGGGGCGCAAAAATAGTAAAAATATTATTTTTGCGCTCTGCTTATGGATAAAAAGATTACAGCCTTCGTTTTCGCGGCAGGATTGGGCACACGACTCTATCCACTTACCGCTTCTAAGCCCAAGGCCTTGGTGGTATATCAAGGCAAGACGCTTCTGCAACACGTTGTCGAACGCATTATTGATGCCGGCATTACCGACATTGTCGTGAATGTGCATCATTTTGCGGATCAGATCATTGACTTTCTTCGGCAACATCCGTTCCCGGCTCGCATCCGTGTCTCTGATGAACGCGCTTACCTGCGTGATACGGCGGGCGGACTGAAATTCGCAGAACCTTTGCTGGAGGATGCGGAATTGCTCTTGCTGTATAATGTGGATATAATGACATCACTCGATATCCGCAAGATGATAGAGGCACATCTGACTTCCGCAGCAGATGTTACTCTTGCCGTGCGCCAGCGTCAAACGTCCAGGTATCTGGTTTTTGAACAAAATTCAATGCGCCTCTGCGGATGGCGTAATGTGGCTACAGGAGATGTTAATATGTCGTCTGAGCCAATATGCCCTATGGATTTGGCATTTAGCGGAATACATCTTGTAAATAGAGCAGTGGTTAAGGCCATCCCTTCTGTTGAGAAGATGTCGCTTACGCCTTTTTATCTGAAAGTTGTTAACAAATTTAAAATAAATGGCTATTTGCATGATCAAGACGAATGGATGGACGTAGGTAAGTATAATGTCTTGTCAAACGTGTTGTCGTAGAGTGATATAACTGATATTTGTTTTAAATCATCTGCAATTTTCCTATGAATAATTTTTTTAAAAAACAAGTTTAAAACCTCTTTTTTTTAAACTTTTTTTTGTTGATTTTTGCAAATCGTAAAAATGGACAATTTGAAATTGTTAATTTGTTAAATTATAGGAAAATAGATAATTCTTTACGAGTATATGATGACGAAAATCACGCGTGACTATAAGCAAGTATGGGCCAATTGTATGGATACGATCAAGGACATTGTGGAACCTCAGGCTTTTGAAACCTGGTTCGTGCCGATCGTTCCAGTAGCCCTGGAAGCGGATGCTTTGGTGCTGCAGTTGCCGAGTCATCTTTACTATGAATTTCTTGAAGAAAAGTATGTTGACGTTTTGAAGAGGGTGATTCATAGAGAACTGGGACCTTCGGGAAAACTCAAATATCAGATTGTGATGGAACGCAAACCTGAACCAACGCAATCGCAAACCATCACGCTCCCGTCACACAATCGTCCAGCAGTCAGCAACCCTCCTACGCAAGCCCCGATCGACGTCTTCAATACGGCCAATCGCGATATCCCGGATCCGTTTGTTTTGCCGGGCATTCAAAAGAAAAAGATCCCGTCCAATTTGGTGGAATCGCTCACTTTCGAGAATTATGTGGAAGGTGATTGCAATCGCCTCGCTCGCTCAGCAGGTTATGCCGTTGCCAAGGATCCTGGTGTGACGGCGTTTAATCCTCTGTTTATCTACTCGGAAGTTGGCTTGGGTAAGACCCATTTGGTGAATGCTATTGGTATTCAGACGAAGATTAACCATCCGGATAAGACGGTCGTTTATGTTTCTGCCGATATGTTCTATCAGCAGTATATGGAGGCAGTGAAGAATAACAATACAAACAATTTCCTGTGGTTCTATCAGTCTGTAGATGTGCTTATTATGGATGATATCCAGTTCATTTCCGGGACCAAAGGTAAGACGCAGGAGCAGTTTTTCCATATTTTCAACTGGTTGCATCAACGCAATAAGCAAATTATCATCACGGCAGATAAGTCTCCAGTGGAAATTGCTGGTTTTGAAGCCCGTCTGCTAAACCGTTTCAAATGGGGCTTGGCAGCCGATTTGCAGATCCCCGATCTGGAAACTCGTATCGCCATCATTACCCAGAAGTTGGAAAACAATGGTATCAAATTCCCGAAAGAGGTTATCGACTACTTGGCGTTGCGTGTTACTTCGAACACTCGTGAGCTGGAGGGGGCTATGATTGCCATCCTCGCACAAGCTTCCCTGAATCACCGCGACATTACCGTTGATCTGGCAAAGGAAATGGTGGATAAGTATGTGAAATCCAATGCGAAAGAGATCTCTATCGAGTATATCCAGAAGATTATTTGCGACTATTTCAAAATCCCAACAGACACGATTAATGCGAATACTCGTAAGCGCGAGATTGTTCAAGCGCGTCAGTTGAGTATGTATTTTGCTAAAAAATATACGAAGCTACCGCTCTCATTGATTGGTGCTTATTGCGGTAATAAAGATCACGCAACGGTTCTCCATGCTTGTAAAACGGTTTCAAACTTGTACGAAACAGACAAGAAGATGAAACTCTACGTGGATGATATCGATAAAAAAATGAAAATTTAATTTTTATAGGGTCGTAAAGGGTTGCATTTGTAAATATTATTACTTATTTTTGCGGGTCGTTAAAAAATGAATTATGGATAAACGGTGGATTTGCAAAGAACTTCCTGATGACGCAGCTGCTACTCAGCTCGCGGCGCAGCTTTCTATTGAGAAACCGCTCGCCGCTTTGCTCATCCAGAGAGGTATCGATTCTCCCGAAGCTGCCGCTGATTTTTTTAATCCTGATATAAAGAAACTACACGACCCTTTCTTGATGAAAGATATGGATAAGGCGGTGGAACGCTTATCTCAAGCTATCCTCGAGAATGAAAAAATCTTGGTGTATGGCGACTATGACGTTGATGGCACTTCTGCCGTTGCGTTGCTCTATTCTTTCATCTGCGAAATCATTGGATCTGATTATAAAAAACTGGTGGAATACTATATCCCAGACCGCTATAAGGAAGGGTATGGCATCTCCGACCAAGGTATTGAATATTGCCGTAATAACGGCATTAACTTGCTGATTTCTCTCGACTGCGGTATTAAGGCTAACGATAAAGTTGACCTGGCTAATAAATATGGCGTGGATGTGATTATCTGCGATCACCATTTGGAAGGTGATGAATTGCCGAATGCTGTCGCAATCCTCGACCCTAAACGCAGCGATTGTGGTTATCCGTATAAGGAACTCTCCGGCTGTGGCGTGGGTTTTAAGTTTATCCAAGGCTATTGCCAAAAGTATCAGTTGCCCGATCAGTTGTGGCTTTCTCGCCTCGACTTGGTGGCTATCAGTATCGCATCTGATATCGTGGCCATTACAGGTGAGAATAGAATCCTGGCCCATTTCGGACTTGAGATTATCAACAAGTTCCCTCGTATGGGTATCAAGTCTATCCTTGACCAAGCTGGTATTAAACTCCATTACCCGTTTAAGGAGGAAACCATTTTTACTCGCGTGATTTCAATATCAGACCTTGTGTTCTATGTGGGACCACGTATTAATGCCGCCGGCAGAATGAATACCGGTCGCGAGTCCGTGAAATTGTTCCTGGTTGAAGACGAGGATAAGTCTGTAGAAATTGGTAAACAGATCAATAGACAGAACGACCTCCGTAAGGAACAAGATCGAAATGCTACGGAAGAGGCTATCCACATGATTAAGGAGTCTCACGAGTATATCAATAGAAAAAGTATTGTCATCTATAATCCAAACTGGTTTAAGGGTATCATCGGTATCGTGGCATCCCGCCTTGTGGAAGAATTCTACAAACCGACGATCGTACTTACCAAATCTTCAGATGGCTTGATTACCGGTTCTGCACGCTCAGTGAAGGAATTCGATATTTATAATGGTATTGATTCTTGTTCTGATTTGTTGGAACACTTTGGTGGTCACAAGTTTGCCGCAGGCCTTTCTATGAAGGAGGAAAATCTGGAAGAGTTCTCGGAGAAATTTGAACAATATGTTATTGAGAATCTGACCGAAACCTTTACGGTTCCTGAAATAGCAGTGGATATGCCACTCGATTTGACGGAGATTACGCACGATTTCCTCAATCATCTGAAACGCTTCGCACCATTTGGCCCTGGTAACCCAGAACCTGTTTTCCAATCTACGGGTATCGTTGATGAAGGAAATGGTCGCATTGTTGGTGATAAACACCTCAAATGTCGCGTGCTCTATCCTGACCGCTCTTGTCAGCCTATCGATGTGATCGCATTCAATCGTAAGGATAAATTACCTATCATTAAAGATAACAAGCCGTTTGATATTCTCTATCACGTGGAAGAGAATGTGTGGAATAATATGGTGAACATTCAACTCAATGTGAAGGATGTGCGTGGCGGTGAGGATGATGAGGATGTGATGATGAATCCTTGCGATGATGATCCAAACGATTACCCAGAGGTGATGACGGATCTTAAATAGTGCTTATCTTATTTGCTTTGTTTGTCTCGAATCAAACGTAGAAGACTGTAACTTAAACAGCCTCCGGTGCGTTCGTATACTTCTGAAATCTCAATGCCTTCTTTAAAGCATTCGGCAACGGCGTCTATTTGGTCCTTGGATGCAAAGTCTTCGATGTCAATCTTGCCCTTGGCAACCAGCTTTGCAAGATGACCTTCAATGGTGGAAACTGCTAAACCACGTTGCTCGGCAATGCCCTCATCTGAGAAGCCTTCATTGTAAAGCCTCAAGGTTATTTCAAGAGTGTTTTCTTTCTTCTCTTTCTTCTGGGATAATTCTTTTTCGTCGTCAGTTTTTTTGCCATCTTTGGCGAATTTAACCTTGAATGGTTTGATCTTGAAACGGTTGTTCAATTTGAAGTAGTGCTCGCTACTGTAATCTTTACGAATGTTGCTGATGATGTAACTTTTCTTTACTAATGCATCGTGAAGTGTTTCAATGGATAACGCATATTCTGCGGCTAACTCCTTATCATCCACGTGAACGCGTAAGTCCTCCAAAGGGTCAATGTTCTTGTCTAACTCTTTTACAAAGTAATCGGAAGCAGAAGCTATCCTTTGTTTCAGCATTTGATGATCTTTTTGTTGTGTCAACTGGATGATTTGCTGGCTGAATTTGGCTCCCACAATGGTCAGCGACTGAAGAGATTCGTGTATGGGTTTCAGATCGCTCATAGCATTTGATCCAAATAGTGGAAGTTCTTGCGAAATAAGATTGTAGGCCTGTGAACAAAGTCCGGATACGAAGTTGAAGTTGAAGATGGAAAGGAGTATCTCCGTGTTGTATTGTGATTTAGCCTCAGTTAAGATGTCCTCTAAAACATCGGCGCTTGGCTTCTGGTTGGAATATTGCGTAACATTGGGGTCCACATATAATGCTTGTATGGGTAGTTCGTTAAGCAAAACCATACCTTCTAATGTTCGGCAACGACTTAGGGCAACGTAAACTTGACCGGAGGTGAATGCCGATTCTACGTCGATTGCCGCTTTATCGAAAGTGAGCCCTTGGCTTTTGTGAATGGTGATGGCCCACGCTAAACGGAGTGGGTATTGGATATATGCTCCAAGATGCTTTTCTTCAATTTGTTTGGTCTTGGGATTGACAGTGTATTTGATGTTTTCCCAAGTTTCCGTTTTTACAAGGATGTCTTCTTTTTGGTCGTCACAGTGAACGTAAATCTCCTTTTTGTCGGTGATGTTGCTGATGGTGCCGATCTTGCCATTGAAGTATCTGCGCGGAAAGTCGGTGTCGTTGGCAATGAACATCACCTTTGCCCCCACTTTGAGCTTCAGTTCTTCGTGGTTGGGAAAGCTCTTTGCAGGGAACTCGCCCTTGATCTGCGCACGGAACAGATGCTCCTTGCCTTTCAGTCGCGCCATCTGCGTGTCGTTGATGCGGTCGGCTTTGGCGTTGTGTGTGGTTAAGAGAATGTGGTCCTTGTGCTTGTCAAGATCAAATGCCGGCTGAACGCATTTTTGTAAGATGGCCGACTCGTTGCTTGTGAGCCGGTTGTCTCTTACGGCATTCAATAATTGAATGAAGGTGACGTCGCTCTGCCGAAAGACCTTGTCGAATTCCAAATATTGTAGAGGATGGTTGGTGATGACCTGACTGTCAAAAAAGTACGGGGTGGGGTAGTAGGACGCTAATACGCTCCATTCCTCAGGGATGGCAACCGGTGATAACTGGTATAGGTCGCCGATGCAGATGAGCTGCACTCCGCCAAAGGGCTCGTTGTAACGGAAACGGAAGTGCCGTAGGATAACATCGATTTCGTCCATTATGTCGGCTCGTACCATACTGATTTCGTCAATAATCAACAATTCGAGCTCTTGAAGCACCTTGCGCTTGATACCCGACATCTTAAGTTTTGACAACAGGTTGCGACGTCCCTCGGCGGTGGGAACAAAGGGTGTGAATGGTAGCTGGAAAAAGGAATGTATGGTCACGCCACCCGCATTGATCGCAGCTACTCCCGTGGGTGCAACGATGGCTAACTGCTTGGGACTGTTCTCTTTGATTTTTCTCAGAAATGTGGTTTTGCCAGTGCCTGCTTTCCCAGTAAGAAAGATTGATCGTGTGGTCTGATTTGCAAAATGCTCGGCGATGTCGTAGATGTTCATGTTGGTTGAAAATTAGAAGTGCGTTGTGTGAGATTGGTTGAGTTTGTACTTTAGTTTTTGTTAAAAATAACGTGGCAAATTTACAATTTTTTCACTTTGTGCAAACGGAAAAAATGTCGTATCTTTGCAGCCATTCGAAAAACCACACTACCTAACTATGTCAGATGATACCAAATCCAAGAACGATGTTCCAGAAGAAGACATTGTTCCTGTAGCAGAAAATGAGACGTCAGATCTTCATAAGGTCATTTTTGTCCAGTCGATGTATAAAGAATGGTTTCTGGATTATGCTTCCTATGTAATCCTGGACCGTGCTTTTCCTGATGTGTACGATGGCTTGAAGCCTGTGCAACGACGCATCTTGCATTCTATGGATGAATTGGAAGATGGCCGTTTCAATAAGGTGGCAAACATTGTCGGTAATACGATGAAATACCACCCACACGGCGATCAGTCCATCTACTCTGCTTTGGTTTCCATGGGACAAAAGAACTATGTGGTGGATACGCAAGGTAACTGGGGTAATATCTTGACAGGTGACCCGGCGGCCGCACCTCGTTATATTGAGGCTCGTCTTTCCAAGTTTGCACAAGAGGTGGTTTTCAATCACAAAACAACGGAATGGCAAGTCTCCTACGATGGTAGAAACAAGGAACCTATCGCTCTCCCAGTGAAGTTTCCGTTGCTGCTTGCGCAAGGCGTAGATGGTGTGGGTGTTGGTATGTCAACAAAAATCCTTCCGCACAATTTCAATGAATTGATAGATGCTTCTATCCATATCCTTCGTGGCGAGGATTTTGAAATATATCCTGATTTTCCAACAGGCGGTACCGCCGATGTGAGCAGATATGCAGATGGCGCCCAGGGTGGTAAGGTTCGCAACAGAGCTAAAATCAGCATCGTGGATAATAAGACATTGGTGATAACGGAGATCCCATTTGGTACTACGACTGGAAAGCTGATTTCCGAATCGAAGAGTTCTATTGCTGCTGCCGTTGAAATGGGCAAGTTGAAGATTAAGAAGATTGATGATAATACGGCTGAACACGTTGAAATTTATCTCCATTTGCAACCAGGTGTCTCTCCTGATCAGACCATCGATGCTTTGTATGCTTTTACAGATTGCGAAATCACCTATTCCACAAATGCTTGCGTGATCTGGAATGGCAAACCGGTGTTTACCAATGTGAAGGAAATCCTCAGGATTAACACGGAGAATACGCTCAACCTGCTTCGTCGCGAACTTGAGATTGAGTTGGCCGAACTGGATAATAAATGGCATAAGATCTCCCTTGAGAAGATATTCTTTGAGAAGCGTATCTATAAGGAATTGGAAAAAGATGTGCCTTCCTGGGATACACAGGTCGACAATATCGAACGTGCTTTTGATCCATATCGTAAACTTTTCCGTCAGGAGATAACTCGCGAGGATGTGTTGGCACTCTGCGAAAAACCGGTGCGTAAGATTTCTAAGTTCGATATCAAGAAGGCTGAACAGGATATTGCTGACATCGAACTGGCTATAGATGAGGTTCGTAACCATCTGGAACATTTGGTGGATTATGCTGTGAATTATTTCCGCCAGCTCAAGAAGAAATATGGCGCAGGTCGTGAACGCCTTACGGAACTTAAGAGTTTTGATAATATTGTGGCGTCAACGGTGGCTGTTGCCAACCAGAAGTTGTATGTGGACAAGAAAGAGGGCTTCGTAGGAACTTCTCTCAAGAAAGATGAGGGCGTTGAGTATGTATGCGATTGCTCCGATATCGATGAGATCATTGTCTTCCACGAGGATGGAAAGTTCTCTATTAGCAAGGTGGCCGGCAAACATTTCTTTGGAAAGAATATTATCAATGTCGAGGTCTTCAAAAGAGGAGATGACAGACATATATATAATGTAGTATATTTAAATGGTACCAATGGACCAGCAATGGTGAAGCGTTTTGCAGTGGGTGGTATCTCCCGCGATAAGATGTATGACCTTACAAAAGGTAAGCCGGGTTCAAAGGTCATCTATTTCACTTCCAATCCGAATGGCGAGGCAGAGGTGATTCGTGTGAAGCTTAAACCAAAGGCTAAACTCAAAAAACGTGAGTTTGATTACGACTTCAGCCAACTCTTGGTAAAGGGTCGTAGCGCCTTAGGTAACCTGTTGACTCGTTATCCGATTTCCAGCATTACGCTTAGCCAAAAGGGCGTCTCCACGTTGAGCGCTATCAATGTGTATTATGAGGAATCGGTGATGCGTCTTAATAACGATGGACGCGGTATTCTCTTGGGCGCATTCAAGGAAGATGATAAGATTCTGACCGTTTATAAGTCAGGTAATTATCGTATTACGGGATTTGAATTGTCCACTCACTTCGAGGATGATCTGGGCATGATTCGTAAGTGGAATAAAAACCTCCTGATCACAGTGGTTTATTATCAGAAGAAGGAGGATAAATATTACATCAAGCGTTTTGCACCAGATGATATGCGTAAGAAGATAGAATTTGTTCCTGATGACGGCGCTTCGTCTATTGTGGGCATCTCTATTGATTATCTTCCTCAGATCAAGGTGGTTTATCGTGAAAAGAAGGCGGAGGAAGATACAGAGGTTATCCTTTCCTGCGCAGAATATGTAGAAGTGATGAGCTTCCGTGCACGCGGTAAACGTATCGCGTTCCCAAGCATTAAGAAGGTGCAGTTTGTAGATCCTCTTCCATACGAGGAACCAGAAGAGGAGCCGGAAGAGGAGTTCGAAGAACCTGAAGGCGATCCTGAAACCGTGGACGAGGCTGTAGCCAAGGAACGTTTCAAGGATATAGAGATTGATATTCAATCCGACAACCGCTCGGGTGAGGATAATAGCGTGCAAATGTCGTTGTTTGATGAATAAGACAAAACTTGCCGGTTTTTGCCTGCTTTTGTTGGCGGGATTGCTGACGGTGTCTTGTAGAAAACCTCGTACAGAGCCAACGCCTTACGTTATTGATATTCCATTTGGATTTCCAACCCGATTGAATATACCGGCCGACAATCCGATGACGGAGGAGGGTGTGGCTCTTGGAAAGCTCCTTTTTGAGGATGAACATCTGTGCGGCTACCAGGGCTCCGACCCGGATTCGCTGATGTCGTGTGCCTATTGCCACGTCCGCTCGCACAATTATGATATCGGAGACGACAATCCTCATTTCCCAGATGGAATCGCTAAAGGTCGTTCTACAGGAAAAAGGACTATTCACAATGTGATGCCGCTCACCAACCTGGTGTTCAATAATGAGGGCTACTTCTGGAATGGTAGCGTGTGTGCAGCAAATGCAAATGCTTCATCTATAGAGGATATTGTTAGGATGGCTATTCTGGCAGATGATGAAATGTGTGGCACGGAAGCGCGTGCACTGGCTGCCATTCGTGCCGATAGCCGTTACCCGGAAATGTTCAAAGCTGCGTTTGGATCTGAGGAAATCACGATGGTTCGTATCCAGAAAGCTATAGCACAATATGTGCGTTCGCTTGTGTCTGGAAACTCTAAATTCGATAGATATTTAAAAGGAAGAGAACAGCTCACTCCTCAGGAATTACACGGATATATTCTCTTTACAACAGAGGAAGGTGCCGATTGCTTTCACTGCCACGGCAGTGATGGATCTCCACTGTTTACAACTAATCTGTTTTATAATAATGGCTTGGATGCTGTGTGCATGGATGATCATGATCGCTATGCTTTTACAGGAGATGTGATGGACAAAGGCGCTTATCGCGCTCCGTCACTCCGCAATGTGATGGTGTCGGCTCCCTATATGCACGATGGCCGTTTCACAAATATTGATGAGGTGCTCACATTTTATAACGAAGGATTGCAATTCTCACCGTATGTAAGTCCGCTGATGCATAAGTTGGAGGAGGGTGGACGACATCTGACTCCTGCTGAATTGTCTGATATCAAGGCTTTTCTTGAAACATTGACGGATGACGAGTATCTTAACGGCTCTAAATAGAAAAATCGTTGGTATTATATTTTTGCTATTTTTGCAAGCTTTTTTGATTATTAACTTTAAAACTAAAATAAAATGAAAAAGACAAATTTTTTGTTATTAGCCATCGTTATGATGCTTGGCACTCTGACCATGTATGCGCAAAAACCTTTTGCAGGTAAAGTGGTTTTTGAAATGCACGCTGAAGGTACTGATGATCCTAACATCGCTGCTGAATTGGCAGACGCTGTTCAAGAGGTTACTTTGATGGGTAACAACACAAAGACGGTGATGAGCCAACCTGGTTTTGATTACATTAATATTACAAACGGTGATTATAAAATCGTAACTACCGTTGTTGGTATCACAGGTATTGGTAAATATTACGTTGAACAAAAAGCAGCGGATATTGAAAAAGCTTTGCAAATGAGCAAGTTTGATTATACTCCAACTGGTGATACAAAGGCTATTTGCGGTTATAACTGCAAAAAAGTAAACGTTAAGGTTACTGATCTTGAAACAGATGAAGAAAAAGAACTCGTTGTATGGGTTACTGATGAACTTAATACTGGTGAAAATGTAAACTTCACTACTTATCCTGGTTTGAAAGGTTATCCATTGAGTATGGAAGTTGCATCCGAAATCAATGGTGAAAATGTAACATTGGTACAGATTGCACGTTCGGTTACACCTGATAAGAAAGTGAAAGCTTCCAGCTTCCTTCGTCCAGCTGATGCTCAACCATTGGATGAAGCTCCAGAAGATGTTAAGAATGGCTTGAAACAAATGCTTGGTATGGGTGAGTAATCATCCTCTTTCGTATATATACGAACCCGTTGAGAGTACTCTTAAATAGGTGCCTTCAACGGGTTTTTTATTTGATGTCAGTGGAGATCGTGATGAGGAAGAAAAAAGGTCGCTGTGGAAACACAGCGACCTTTTAGTTATATATACAAT
>JAKSMB010000008.1 GCA_024400875.1 Bacteroidales bacterium | reverse complement strand
GAAATCAGCCCTTATTTTTTGCCCTCAAAAAAAAGTTTTATCGGACACCAATAATTCTAAATAAACTAACTATCACTTATGGAACAATTAATTGAAGCTGCTAAAAAATTTAGCACGGATGTGTTGTTTAAAAACATCCCTCAGATCTTAATCGCTATTGTAGTCCTGTATGTGGGCTTGAAACTTATCAAATTGTTGGATAAGGTACTACACAAAACGTATCAACGTCATCAGGTAGATGCCTCTCTTCAGCAATTCTTGAATTCATTGATCAACATTACGTTGAAGGTGGTGCTTGCGTTAACCGTTATGGGCATCGTGGGCATTAAGATGACCTCTTTTGTAGCTATCTTGGGTGCTGCAGGTCTGGCTGTCGGTATGGCTTTGCAAGGTACACTTCAAAACTTTGCAGGTGGTGTCATCATCCTCTTGCTCCGTCCTTTCCGCGTGGGCGACTATATTGAGCAGGGCTCTTATGCTGGAACTGTTGAAACTATCCAGATCTTCAGTACTACGTTGCGTACCCCGGATAATCGTACGGTGATCGTACCGAATACGGAATTGGCTACCAAGTCGTTGACCAACTATAATGTGCCTATGCGTCGCGTTGCTGTCAACGTGGGTATTGCGTATGGCGAGTCGGTGGAGAAAGCTCGTACGGTATTGTTGAAGGTGAGCGATGAGCACGCTGCTGTGTTGAAGGAACCTAAGGCCCCGATGGCTGTGGTAGATTCAATGGGCGATAGCGCAGTGAATATGGTGCTGTATGTTTGGTGTAAACCAGAAGACTATTGGACCGTGCTCTTTGACTTAAATGAGCAAGTGTATAACGCATTCAACCGCGAAGGTATCCAAATACCGTTCAATCAGTTGGATGTTCATATCGACAAATAAGTCGTTGGATTTTGAAAAATATGGGAAGTGTCTATCGAATGATGCTTCCCTCTTTAAGAGCTTTTTCGTACAACTTGTTAATGTGTTGTTCGATGAGCTCTTTTTTACATTGGTTAAGAATCATCATCCTTGCGGCTGCCATCTCTTCCTCGGTTTCGCTTACGGAACGTTGATTTTTGTAGTCTAAGATGACCAATAGGAAATGGTTGTCGCCAACTTCCTTTTCAAGGCATTTATGCCCCTCAATATCGCCTTTCTCGATTTCGAAGGAAACTTCATTCTGGATATCATCCAGATATAGCCACGCTTCATCGTCGATGAGGTACTCGATGGAGTCGCTGAGCATCTTGATCAGCACGTCCTTCTCGGTTTGACGTTTTTCTTTGTCAAAAAGGATAGCCTTGACTGGCTCGATGAGTTTGGAGCCTTTGGACAGCTTTACAAAGTTCACTTTTACAATTTCTTTGTCAACGGTATATCGGTTGTCAAAGCTATTCAAGAATTGTTTTACAGCCTCTTCTGATGGCTGAATGTCTTTGTTTTTTGATACGATTAAATCGTAATATTTGTTGATGAGGAGACTGTTACGATAAGCCTCCATTTCTTGCTGGAAGTTCTTGCTCTTGAGCGGAAGTTTTTTTTCGGCTTCGTGAAGCACAATCTGCTCTTTGATCCAGTCGTCAACAATGTCGTTGAACATCGCAAGACTGTCGGAAACGGAAAGTCCCGATGGCATACTTTTCAGCACATCGGACTGATAGAGCTTATGGTAATATACTTGCGCAACCACTTTGTCTTTCTTCTGGCAGGAAGCAAGACAAAGTAGCAGTGCAAATAGGAAAAAGATTACTCTTTTCACGTTATTTCTTTAAAATGGTTGCAAATACTTCTTCGTTTACGACAACAGGATACTTCTCACGTAATGTTTTGATCCATTCCTGTTCCAGATAGTCTTGGTACTTGCTGACAACAATGGCGCGAATTTCGCTCATCGGCTTGTACTGGATAGTGTCGTTAGGTTCGTCAACCGGATATTGTGTCTTAATGGTTTCGTAGAACTTTTCAAGTCCGATAGTGTCTTTGATAGCCGCATTCCATACTTTTTCGGAGTTGATTTCATAAAGCAACATGCCGTCGTGGAATTCGGTAATCAGTTCGCGGTATTCTGGATACTTGTTCTCGAGATTCTGTCTTTCGTAGCGAAGAATTCTTTCATTTACGAAGTTAGGGTAGATGGTGTTCAGGAATTGCTCAACAGTACCTTTGAGTTGTGTGCCTTGATAACGGGAGATGAATGCGCCGAAGTCGAGGGCGGTGTATTTCTCGTTTGCAAAACTGAACATCGGTTTCAACTTCTTGATACCCTTGAGGGAATCAATGGATAGGGTGGTGGATTGGAAATAGGAAGCCGGAAGGTTTTTTGCGAAGAATTTCATCGCTGCATTCTTTCCGCTTTCTTCAAAATTGTATTCTTTTTTCAGTTTCGCAATCAAAACATCTTTGCTCTTCTTGGAACGACTATCGCGAGATAACTTGTTCTTTAATAAAAACTTGGTTTCTTCGTTGGTGGTAGCGTATTGGATAGAGTCGAGCTTGAGGATGTGCCAGCCGATGTTGGTAGGCACAGCTTCGGAAATCTCACCGTTCTTCAAATAGATGGCTGCTGAAACGTAGTTGCCTGGGCGACGGTTTGGAGCGAATGGGGCCATAACGCCAGCTTCACTTTGTGTAGCTTTGTCTTCGGAATATTTGCTGGCCAATTCGGCAAAGGAAACGCCTTTCTTATATTCGCTCTTGATGAGGTCGATTTTGGATTGTATTTCAGGTTTCATGCCAACAGTTAACGCGGTGGTGTCGGTGATGAAAATCTGGGAAACAAATACTTTATTGATAGCAGGTACTTTTTCCTGAACGTAAACCAGATGATAGCCGAATTGTGTACGGAAAGGTAGGGAAACCTGACCAACAGGAGTGTTGTATGCAGCCACTTCGAAAGGATAAATCATCTCCATAACAGAGAAATAGCCAAGCTCGCCTTTGTTGCCTGGAATGAATCTTCCCGTTTGAGGGTTGGTCATGCCTTTGGCAGATTCGTCTTCTGAATAACGGTATGCGGCTTCGTTGAAATCTAAGCCGTTGACAATCATCTCGCGGATGTTTTGAATCTTGCGGTATGCTGCCAGTGTGTCTTTAGGACTTGCGTTTTCAGCGCATCGGATTAAAATGTGAGAGGCTCTGACGTGTTGCTTGGAATGCTCGAAAGCTTCTTCCAAAAGCTTGTCGCTGACCTCGGTGTCTACCATATATTGTTGTGCCGACTGGCTTTTATAGGCGGATAATTCTTTCTGGAAAGCTTGTGCTGTGTCCAGCTGAAGTGCTTGAGCCTCTTGAACTTTCATTCGGTAGTTGATGAAAAGGTCAAGGTATTCTCTCAAATCTTTTTCTGTAGATTCAGAAAGAAGATTGTTTTTCTGGTAAGCTTGAATGAATTCGCTCTTGGTGATGGACTCTTTGCCCACTTTTAACAAAACGGCGTTGTCGTTCTGTGCAAATGCGGTGCAGAAAAGACCTAATGTTGCGATAGTTAAGAAATGACGTTTCATTGTATCGATTCTATTTTTAGTTCATTTTAAAAAAGCTTGCAAAGATACAAAAAAGCTTAAAGCATTAGGCTTTTTGTCCAAAGCTTTTTGACTACGCTTGTTGTCTCAATCCCAGTGCTTCGCCTACAACGAAACAACTGCCTCCGATGAAGAGTATGTCGTCGGGTGCGGCATCTCCGTTGGCGGAGCGGATGGCTTGCTCAACAGTGCCCACCTCCGTAGCGTCTAAGTTGTAACATCGTAGTTTGGTGGTTAATTCTTCACAAGATAGCGCTCGCTCAATGTTGGCTTGACAAACGTAGTATTTTGCATCTTTGGGAAGCAATGGCAAGATGTTGTCGATGTCTTTGTCGGCAACCATACCGAATACCATACGTAGTTTGCGACAGGGAAGTGCGCTTAATTGTTTCATCGTCAGTGTTAAGCCGCCAACGTTATGACCGACGTCGCAAATGGTTAGTGGCTCTTGACGAAGGATTTGCCAACGTCCTGTGAATCCCGTGTTCTGGATGACGTTTTCAATGGCCGCCACCGTAACGTCTTTGTCGTAGGGTAACAATTCCTCTAATACGTCGATGGCCTGCAGGACGGTTTTCAGATTTTTGCGCTGATATTCACCAGATAGTGGCAGGTTGACGTGCTCATACATCACGTTGCCCATCACGTCGTAGATGGTGCAGTCGTTCAGATCACCTTCGATGGTGTAGTTTTCTTCAGCTAAGAATAGGGGAGCGTTGTGCTTGTCGGCAAGGTCGGTGAATACGGGATAGCTTTCCGGATGGAATTCGCCTACTATAACGGGTGTCTCTTTCTTGATGATGCCGCCCTTTTCCATCGCAATCTTAGCTATGCTGTCGCCTAACAAGTGCGTGTGTTCCAAGGTGATGTTGGTGATGATGGATAATAATGGTCGGATGACGTTCGTGGCGTCCAATCGGCCACCGAGTCCCACTTCAATAACGGCTATGTCAACCTTCTGTGTCGCAAAATGCCAGAAAGCCAAGGCAGTGGTGATCTCAAAGAAGGAGGGCTGCAACTCATCAATCTGCGGTTTATAGAGCTTGAAGAACTCAAGAATCTGCTCCTCGCTAACCATCTCTCCATCAATACGGATGCGTTCGCGAAAGTCGACCAGGTGCGGAGAGGTGAAGAGTCCGGTTTTGAGATGACGTTCCTGGCAGTAGGAACTCATCAGATGTGCCACGGAACCCTTGCCGTTGGTGCCGGCGATATGGATGGCTTTCAGCTTTTTTTCAGGATTGCCCACGATTTTCAGAAGGGCTTCGATGTTTTCCAATCCTTCTTTGTAGGCGGAAGAGCCTACTTTGTGGTACATCGGGTATGCGTGGAATATTTCTTCGAGCAGTGCTTGATACATATTTTATGTTTTTAAATAAGAAAGACGATGCGGACATCGTCTTTGTAAGAATGTATGGAAAAGAAAGTAAACGTATTGTTTCTATTTGAATATGATGACTCGGAGTTCTTCTTTGCCGGGCTTGTAGCGGGCCTGTTTTGCCTTAGCCTTGCATTGCTCCTGAATCATGGCATTGGAGATGGTCGTTTTGAATCTGGAGTTGTTGATGACGCGAGCTTCGCTTACGGAGCCGTCGGGCATGACGTGTACTTCAACGCACACTTGTCCTTCTTCGGTAACGTCGGTGTTGATGGTGTTCACCAGTCCGCGAGATCCGGTGCCGTAGCCGATGCCGCCGCCGGAACCGCTACCTTCGCCTGGACCTAAGCCGGAGCCGCTACCCGTTCCGATGCCGGAACCTGAACCGCCACCGCTGCCGCTGCCACCTTTACCACCTTTGAAGATCGCACTCTGGTTAACCTTCGGAGTGGGAGCCTCTTGCTGCGTGGTGCTGGTCTTGGGAGCGTGTGAAACGGCCGGAGCGTCCTGCGCATTCTGGGTGGCATAGTTCGGGGACGTGTTGGCGCGCGAGGTTGTCTTCTGAGGTACGTCTGCACCCCCTCCACCGCCGCCGCCGACCATGGCATCCAACTCTACGTAGAATGTCTTTTTCGGAGGAGGTGGTGGAGTCTGTGACTTCAAGCCGAATACCAACAGCAACACGATGATCAAAGCTATCGCGACTACTGTGGTACCCGCTGAAATCAGCATATCTTTTCTATTCTCGTTCGTTTCTAACATTATTTACCTTCGGTGGCAAGCACCATTTTATATCTACTCTCTTCTGGGTAGGATTCATTCAGTTCGTTGAGTACGTCCATCAATGCTACAACGTTCTCAACGGGAACGCTCTTGTCGGCACGTAATATGATGGACTTGTTGTCGGAATTGTCTTTGCCCGCAGCGTCCTGCAATGCCGGAAGCAACTCTTCGTACGCTATTGGCTGTGCAGCAGAACCCTCTGGGTTGACAAAATATTGCAGATCTGCGTTGATGTAAACCTCTATATTCTTGGATACGAGCTGCTTGTCGGACGTGCTCTTCGGAAGAATAAGGTTGATGGCATTCGGAGATACCATCGTGGAGGTTAGCATAAAGAAAATCAACAGCAAGAACACCAGGTCGGACATGGACGTGGCGCTGAATGTCGTGTCGACTTTGTTTTGCATCTTGATAGCCATGGCTCTGAACTTTTAGACGTTTTCGTGAAGGAGATCCATGAACTCGGTCGTACGTACTTCAAGCATATATACGACGTTTGAAATCTTGGAAACTACCAAGTTGTGGAATACCAAGGCGATAACACCAACAATCAAACCGGCAACGGTGGTGATCATAGCGGTGTAGATACCGGATGACAATGTGCCGATGTTGAAGTTGTTTGGGTCAGCAGCCATGTTGTGGAAAGCAGATACCATACCTACTACGGTACCTAAGAAACCCAACATAGGAGCAACAGCTGCTATGGTTGCCAAGGAGGATACACCCTTTTCAAGACGACCAACTTCGATGCTGCCTTCGTTTTCAACAGCAGTGCGGATATCGTCCAACGGACGACCGATTCGACTCAAACCCTTGCCCACCAAACGAGCAGATGGGGTGTCATTACCTTTACATAAAGAAAGCGCGGAATCCAACTTGCCATCGTGGATGAAATCACGGATGTTGTTCATGAAATTATATTCTTCCTTGGATGCACGGTTGAGTACAAGCCATTTCTGAACAAACAAGTAAATAGCAAATGCCAACATCAACAACAATGGTATGATGATCCAAAGACTGTTCTTGGCAAATACGAGTTGGAAGTAGGAAGTCTCCTGAACCGCAGCAGCTTGATCGGCCACGACGGGTACTGTTTCGGCTGCAGCAGCCTGCAATAACAAAAGATGATTCATAGTACGTAAAAAATTTCAGCAAAAATACATTCTAGTTTTCTCAGGATAATGCGATGGCCCTGATTTTTTCTAACACGGCGTTGTTCATATTACAAATGAGATAACGGAATATTCCTTAATAAATTGTATACTTTTGTCGTTGCCTTCACAAGAAGGCACTTTCCCTAATCATTTTTTTGCAATGAAGACCACAAATCGCGCAGTATCAACCCACACCAATCGCAAGCCCCATGCTACGCCGTCGCGCCACGCTTCGGTGACACAACGTAATTATGCGGCTACCACTAAAAAAAAATCCGGCTCAAAGAAGTCTTCACCTAAAAAGTCTTCTACGAAGAAGTCTTCTCAAGGTGCTTCTTTCTCCTTCGCATCCTTGGCTTCCAACCGTGCGTTGCAGGTGTACGGAACCCTTTTCGTGGCGTTCGCAGTGCTGCTATTGGTGTCTATCTGCTCGTTCTATTTCCATGCCGACAACAATATTACTTTCGTGGATGGCGGTAGAGTGGTGAATGCCGAAAATCTTGCACGAGGCGTGGGCGCTTATCTCTCCGTCTTCTTCGTGACCCGCCTGTTCGGCGTTTTCTCGATAGGCTTTACCTTCCTCTTCTTCCTCTATGGCTGGAAGATGATAACGGGAAAGAGCTTGCTGCCGCTGCTGAAGGCTACGTATGGAATGCTGCTCGTGATGGCTTGGCTGTCTATTTTCTTCGGACTTTTCTTCCACGGCGGTGAAAACGATTTCGTTTCAGGTATGTTCGGCAACTATATCGCTGGAGGACTGTTGCAAAGCCTTGGAAAATTGGTTACGGGACTGATTGTTCTGCTGATCTTCATCTTTATTCTTTTCATCTTCAAATTCCCGTTCGGCGTTGTGTATGACCAGCTTCAAGATTCGATCATCAATTTACCTAAACGAGATCAGGAAGAGGATGAACGCCTGCGAAGAAAGGAGAAACGCTCTAAACGTCGCCGCAAAGAGGACGAGGCGGAGGACTTCTCCCCGGCACGCGAGGATCTCGACGATCTGTATATCTCTGACCACGGTTGCCTTTCAAAAGAATACAGAGATAAGAATGTCTTCGAGTTTGACGTGACTGAGCCGAAAACAAAACGCGAAGAGACAATGGAACCGGTGCTGGAACAACCCAAACCTATCGTTGATGAGGTTCCGTTTGAATTGGTGAACCACGAACTTGCTGTGGAAGATCCACAAAATGATACGCTTGTTGATGAAGGACCAGAGGGCGAAGAAGCTCAACAACACGCGCTTACTGCTGAGGAGGTGCGTTCTATGGAGCCATACGATCCACAAAAGGATCTTTCAAATTATAAGTTCCCATCTGTTGACCTCCTGAATGATTATCCTGCAAAAGAGGCAGCAGAAGAACAATTGCGACGCGAGTTGCTTGAAAATAAAACCCGTATCGAGTCTACGTTGAAGAGCTTCGGCATCCCTATCAAGAAGATTACGGCAACGGTTGGCCCAACGGTTACGTTGTACGAAATCGTGCCAGAAGAGGGCGTCCGTATCAGCAAGATTAAAAACCTGGAAGACGATATCGCATTAAGCCTCGCCGCTTTGGGTATCCGTATCATCGCCCCAATTCCTGGACGTGGTACCATCGGTATTGAAGTTCCAAACAAAAATGCCAATACGGTTTCGATGAAGGAGATCATCACCTCCGATAAATTCAAGAACAACAATTTTGCTCTTCCTGTGGGATTGGGCAAGACAATTAGCAATGAACCGTTTGTGGTCGATTTGGCGAAGATGCCGCACTTGCTGGTGGCTGGTGCTACCGGTCAGGGTAAGTCTGTAGGCTTGAACGCTATCATCACTTCGCTTCTTTATACCAAACATCCAACGGAGATGAAGATGGTGCTCATCGATCCCAAGAAGGTGGAGTTTACACTCTATTCGGCTATTGAGAATTACTTCCTGGCAAAATTGCCCGATGAGGTAGAACCAATTATCACGGATGTGAAGAAAGTGGTGCGCACGCTGAATGCTCTCTGTAAAGAGATGGATGACCGTTACGACCTTCTGAAAATGGCCAAAATGCGTAATATCAAGGAGTACAATGCGAAGTTCTGCGCTCGTGAACTTTCTCCGGCAAGTGGCCACCGCTACCTCCCTTACATCGTATTGATTATTGATGAGTTCGGCGATTTGATTATGACTGCAGGTCGTGAGGTGGAAACACCTTTGGCTCGTCTTGCCCAGCTGGCACGTGCTATCGGTATCCACTTGGTGATCGCAACGCAACGCCCGTCTGTTAACATCATCACTGGTAGTATCAAGGCTAACTTCCCAGCTCGTATCGCCTTCCGTGTACAGTCGGTTGTCGACTCCCGTACCATCTTGGATTCTACGGGTGCTAACCAGCTCATCGGTAAGGGCGATATGCTGATCTCTACAGGTAGTGACTTGGTTCGTCTGCAATGTGCGTTCGTGGATACTCCTGAGGTCGAGTCTATCGCAAACTTTATTCAGGAACAGGCAGAGGTGAGCCCACTGTTCGAACCGTTTGAACTCCCGGATGTGCCTGAAACAGGTAACGAGGGCGGCCGTAACGTGGAGGATAACTTCGACAATGAGCCAAGCTCGGGTCGCATAGACCCGCTGTTCGTCGAGGCCGCTCAGCTGATAGTTCAATCCCAGCAGGGGTCAACTTCTCTCATTCAACGTCGTATGAAGCTGGGATATAACCGCGCCGGTCGTATTATGGATCAGATGGAGGAATTTGGCGTGGTAGGACCAGCAAAGGGTAGTAAACCTCGTGAGGTGCTCGTGAAAAGCGAAACCCAACTGCGCGAGATGCTGGTGGCAAAAGGACTTTTCTAAAAACAAACTTTAAACAAATGCGCTGATGCACAATCATAGCATCCGCGTTTTCTCGAACACGGAAATATTACTAACATATATTATATAATAGTATGAAGACGAAGACTCTTTTGATGATGATCATTTGTGCATTGTTTAGCTGGACAGCTGTTGCACAAAATACAGATGGCGGCGCTACAGAACTGCTGAAAAAGGTTTCTGCAAAGTATCAAACCTACTCCTCAATGCAGTTTCACTATACTTTGAAAGCAACAAAAGAGGGGAAAACTTTAAATACCCAACAGGGCGACTTCGCATTGAAAGGCAACAAGTACCGCACTTCTTTTAATGGTCAGGCTTTCTTCTGCGATGGCAAGAATATCTGGAATTATCAGAAATCAACCAATGAGGTTTCCATCTATGAATATGACCCGGAAGACGATGAAAATATGATGAATCCGCAGCTTATCTTGAAAAACTGGGATAAGAAGTTCCGCGCCAAATTCATTCGCGATGAGTTCATCAATAATATCTCGTATGCTATCGTGGACCTGACACCGAAGACTGCTCAATCATTCTATCGCATCCGTATCTATGTGAATAAGAATACGAATCATATTGGTCGCATAGCCTTGTATGAAAAGGATAATACGGTGTATACCTATTATATCGAGCAATTTAAGACCAATGCAACATTGGCAGATACTTACTTCACCTTCGATAAAAGCAAATATCCGGGCGTTGAAGTGAATGATATGCGATAGAACTAGTTCTTTTTAACTATAAATAGGAACTCGGTGACGTGAATGTCGCGGTTGTTAAGATTGCGAGAGCCCTTGAACGTGTTGTATTGTATCTCAAGGGTGTTAACCGTTCCTACTCGGTTTAGCATTTGAATCATCTCTTCTTTGGAGATGAAACCTTCGGAATTAAAGGAGATGACTAAATATTTCGCTGGAAGACTTGCACATAGGTTTTCCAGCGTTTTTTGTGCCATTTTTTTTGAGTTGAAGTCCGATTTGTTCCAATCTTCTGGAATTCCAGATACTTTGCTGATCTCGGTTGGCCTCTGATAATTGTTGATGAGGTTGAGCATGAAGTAGTTGGATCCGTAAGGATGCTGGTTGTAGGGTGGGTCTAAATAGGCGATGTCCACCTCTGGAATCAGTCGGTGTAGGTCGTTTGCATCTTCTTGGAGAATGTTGACCTCACATTCGAAGTTGCTCAGAATGGGAAGCGGAAGTTGAATGTCGCCCATGATGCGTTGGAGTGCATTCCGTCCGTTGCCACCAAACTGGCCGATGCCGGTTTGGGTGTTCTTGTAAAAACCTTTGAACACGCCGGAGGTGTTGTTGTGTATGGAGGCCTCAACCAACAGCGGCGCTAAAAGCAAGGTCTTGTAGGGCTGTTCTATTAGCTCAAGCAACTGCCGGCACGTGTCGATGTACATAGCGTTACGGGTGGTGTAAAATACGCGTTCCCCGGCTTGGATGTTCTCATCGTCGGCGGGTGCGTACAATTCGCTGATGAATCCTCGATGCAGACCCTTTGACAATTCATGGCATACGTCTTGGTAGATGTCCTCAAGTTGATGAAAGTTGATCTCTGATTTGTTGCTCAGATAACAACGATTCAGGGTGTTGCAGTAGGATTCAAGGTCGTTGGAATATAACTGCGTGGCGTGTTGCTTGAAATATCTTGAAACAATTCCAGAACCGGAAAAGACATCAAGCATGCGTAGTTTGCTGACATGGAGCTCTTTTTTGACACTGTCTATCGATCGGCCAATAAAAGATAACAACGACCTTTTGTTGCCAATATAGGTGACGATTTGGTCGGTTAAAAATCTGGGATCTTCTCTTAAAGCGCACTTGCTGTGACCTGAAGTGATGTCTGTTGTATGATTCATCGTGGATGCTTGTAGCGTTTCTTTTTATTTGCAAAGATACTATTTATATAAAAGCGATGATGTTTGTAATATTTTCTTACGTTTTTCGTTATCCGCACGTATGAAAAAACTTTTACTGACTTTAGCATTGACGATAGCCGTGGTGACCAGCATTCTGGCAGGTCCGGTGACGGCCGAGAAAGCCCAATTGGTGGCTAAGAATTTTTGGACCTTGAATACTTTAGGCAAGTGGACCGGTATGGTGGATCGTACCGAATCGCTGGGACTTACAGAGATGTATCTTTTTGCCAAACCGGAGGGCGGCTATGTGATTGTGGCTGCTAACGACTGCGCACTGCCTATCCTGGGCTACTCCACAGATGCGTTGATAGGCGACTCCCTGCCTGCGAATATGATGAACTGGCTCAAGGGCTATGCCTGGGAAGTCAGCAAGATGCGCGAACACAACGTTCACGGCTCCGAACGGGTTACGGCTGAATGGAATGCCTATGTGTCGGGTTCGCTTCCCAACGATCGTCTGGTGACGGTTGTTACCCCGTTGCTGACCACCACGTGGGGCCAGGGCCAGTATTACAACAACGCCTGTCCGATGGATGCTGCCGCCCAACAACGCGTGCCAACGGGTTGCGTAGCTACCGCCATGGCACAGGTGATGAAATACTGGAATCACCCACAACAGGGTAGGGGCTCCCGCAGTTACACGCACCCTACCTACGGTGCGCTGAGTGCCGACTTCGGAAATACGACTTACGATTGGACCAATATGCCCGTGACGCTGAACGCGTACAGTACTGCCCAGCAAGTGCAGGCGGTGGCTACGCTGATGTATCAGGTGGGCATCTCCATCTGTACCAACTACTCTCCCTCCAGCAGTGGTGGCAGCGCGGCTGACCTCATTGCCCGCACCGGCATCAACTACCCTTGCGTGGAGAACGCTCTCCGCCAATATTTCGACTACAGCCCGGAAGTGTTCGGCGTCCGCCTCTCGGGTAATACCGACGACTACTGGCGCAATATGCTCCGTCAAGAGATGGATAGCGCTCGCCCCGTGGTCTATTCCGGCTACGACTTTTCAGGTGGACACTGCTTCGTGTGCGATGGTTACGACTCTCAGGATCGTTTCCATTTCAATTGGGGATGGGGCGGCATGAGTGACGGCTACTTTGCCGTGGGCTCGCTCAATCCCGGATTGGGTGGCATCGGCACCAACGCCTCTTCCTCCTTCAATCTCGATAACGTGGCCGTGATGGGCATCCGACCTGCTGTACGACAACAAGCCAACACAGCCGTCGTTACCGTGACTACCGACGACAACGCCCATGCTACCGTGTCGGGCGCGGGCTCCTACAATAACTTTTCCGACTTGGTAACCCTTACCGTTACCACCCAGGATGGCTACCGCTTCGATTGCTGGAACGACGGCGATCGTACGCAGCCACGCCGTTTCTGGGCCAACGGCAATGTTTCGCTTACTGCACACATCGTTCCCGTGGTGGGCGATACGATTGCCTACTGCGGAAATGCATTCGAGGCAACAACCACAAACCGCTATTTTGGTCTCAAGGTGGAAGCGCAGCATCTTCCCGCCAACCGCTCCTTGCGTTGCGTACAGGTGTTTGGCGCCAATGCGGGCGATTACGCTATCCGCTTGTATAATGGCGATAACTATTCGCCTTCTCTGACCCCATATTATCAGGAAACATTCCATCTGGAAGGGAACAATACGTGGGAAAGCCTGCGCTTTGCCCAAACCGTTCCGGTGGACAACACCAAGCCCCTCTGGATTATCGCCTACTGTAACAACAACAACTACCCCGCACCGCTGACTTCCTACTGCGGCAATCAAAATGGCAGCTGGTCATCCCCTAATGGTGTGGTCTGGAACGAGATGCTTGATATGACCTTCATGATCCGCGCTATCTTCAGCAGTCCAACCGATGTGATAATCACCGGACAGGCAGCGGATACTACTCAAGGTTCCGTGCAGGGTGGGGGACGCTATGCACAGGGTGAACAATGTACCTTGCTGGCCGTGGCTACTGGCGACTATGTCTTCGACCACTGGAACGATGGCTCTACGGAAAACCCTCGTACGGTGACCGCATCCACCTCTACAACCTATACAGCTTATTTCTCCAACTGCGTGGTGAATGCCTACCCGCTGTTACAAGACTTCAGCGATGGCCTGGGTTGTTGGACGGCCTACAGCGCTTCTCAATCCAACGAAGTCGACATGGGCATCTACAGTTCTTCCAGTTGGTGGGGCACGGTGGCCTATTTCAAGTTCTGCAGTATGTCAACCGATAATACGTACGACCAGTATCTCATATCCCCTCGTCTGGCGGCCCCGAATGTTGTGGATATGTCGCTGCGCTATAGCTGCTATAGCAGCATTGCCGAAACCTTTGATGTGGTGTATTCTACTACCGACAACAACCCGAGCAGCTTCACCCACGTGCTCCGTACGCAGAGCGTGACCCTCAGCACCTGGGATTCTCTCCACGTCACCATCCCCGCCGAGGCTAAGTACGTGGCCCTCCATTATACGACGCAACACGGCTACTACCTCTATATCGACGATATCGAGATGAACGGTCTTCCTCTGCCACAACATACCATCTCCGCGGTGGCTGAAAATGCTCAGATGGGAACCGTTACGGGCGGTGGCTCTTTTGAAGAGGGTACCACGATCACACTGCTGGCTCAGCCGTACGACTGCTTCACCTTCGTGCGTTGGCAGGATGGCAACACCCAAAATCCTCGCACTGTGGTGGTGCAAGAGGATATGACCTACACGGCATCCTTCGCCTCCGTTACCGCCTACGGACAAGAAACCGTGGTGGCTTGCGATAGCGCACAGTGGCAGGGCAACTGGTACTACGAAAGTTCCTCCGCAGCCTCCTATACCACGACCACCGCTTCTGGATGCGACTCCGTGATTACACTGTTGCTGACCATCAATCACTCCGTTGCGACGGATACCACCATACAGGCTACGAATGCTTATGAAGTCGATGGCGTGGTGTACGACCACGATGCTACTGTTGTTCAAACACTCTCCACTGCTGACGGATGCGACTCCATTGTCACGATTAATATCACCATCGTTGATGCGGTGAACGACTATTTGCAAGATGTGCGCGTCTGGACGGCCAATCAGCAGCTGACAGTTGTGGGGGCTGAAGGTCTCCCTGTTGAGGTTTACGATGTCTTGGGACGCACTATCGTTGCCACAACGTCGGCACCAGAACATTGGACGGTACAATTGCCGAAAGGCGGCCTCTATATGGTGGTCGTTAACAAGTCTGCTGCCCGGAAGGTTGTGGCCCAGTCTCGTTAGGTGTATTGTTTTGACAGCCCTGGTTGACCGTTGACCTTGACCGTTAACCATTGGCCATTGACTTTGGCTTACGCACGAAATTTTACAAAAACATAAACTAATTTCTCATAATTTCTGAATGAAATCATGTTAATTTCTGGGAAAAATCATGTTAATTTCTGGAGAAAAGACGAAAACAGACCCTCATTAACGTTCACGCCGCAACCCCTTTAGGGGTACAATATCTGTAGCGGATGGTGCGTTCCCCTCGCACGTAGGGGCGCGGTCGAGGTGTGCTACGGAGGATGGATCGTTCTCGCCCCGCATTAAGGTGTGTGCCAGCGAGCGTTGCGGCAGGGATTGCAGCCCATTTACGAGCGCGAAGCGCGAAGTTAGGGCGGAAAGCCCGACGGCGACGATAGGAGCCGGGCCGCCCGAATGCTACGTGAACAAAAACAAAGACATAAACATGAACTAATTTCTCATGATTTCTGGAGAAAATCATGTTAATTTCTGGAGAAAACATGGTAATTTCAGGAGAAAAATCATGGTAATTTCTGGAGAACGAATATTTCCTCCCGCACAAAAAAAACGCCCACACAACGTGCAGGCGTTTTATTATGGATAGGGGTAATGTGTTAGTACAAGAAGCTCAGCAGGATACCTGCGGCAACGGCACTACCGATAACGCCGGCCACGTTAGGACCCATAGCGTGCATCAGCAGGAAGTTGGTCTTATCGTATTTAGCACCTTCCACGTAGGATACGCGGGCAGCATCCGGTACGGCAGATACACCAGCATTTCCAATCAACGGGTTGATCTTGTTGCCTTCTTTCAAGAAAAGGTTCATGATCTTAACGAAAAGTACACCGGCAAAGGTGGCTACTACGAAGGAGAACGCACCTAAGACGAAGATCAAAATGGATGTCGGCTTCAGGAAGTTGGTGGCTTGTGTGGATGCACCAACGGTAAGACCGATGAGGATGGTAACGATGTCGATCAGCGGACCAGAGGCGGTGTTGGCCAAACGTTTGGTTACGCCGCTTTCTTTGAGGAGGTTACCGAAGAAGAGCATACCCAACAATGGCAGACCCGTAGGCACGAGGAATGCGGTGAGGAGGATACACAACATCGGGAACAACACTTTTTCGCGGTGGGAGACCGCTCTTGGTGGACGCATGCGGATCAAACGTTCTTTCTTGGTGGTGAGCAAACGCATGATTGGCGGTTGGATAACCGGTACCAATGCCATATAGGAATAAGCGGATACGGCGATGGCACCCATCAAACTTGGAGCCAACTTGGATGACAAGAAGATGGCGGTTGGACCGTCGGCACCACCGATGATGCCGATAGCACCTGCTTCCATTGGGGTGAAACCCAACAGCAGGGAGATAGCGTATGCTGCGAAAATACCGAACTGAGCAGCAGCACCGATCAAAATCAACTTAGGATTTGAAATCAATGCGGAGAAGTCGGTCATAGCACCAATGCCTAAGAATATCAATGGCGGGTAGAAACCTTTAACCACACCAAAATAGAGGTAGTTGAGTACTGCACCGTTTTCATATACACCTACTTGCAAACCATCGGTGAATGGGATGTTGCCGATGATCATACCGAAACCGATAGGCACGAGCAACATAGGTTCGAATTCTTTTACGATACCCAAGGTGATGAAGAATAAGCCGATGCAGATCATAATGATATGACCCCACGTTACATTACCAAAGCCGGAATAGCTCAGGAATTGTAAAAGGCCTTCTTGGAAAAATTCAAACATATTAAATTCTTGTTAAAGATTAAACTTGCTGATATTCCAATGCTATTATTCAAAAACGATCAATACGTCGCCTTCCATTACAGAATCGGTGCGTTTAACCTTGATTTCCTTAACAACGCCGTCACATTCGGAGTCGATGTTGTTTTCCATCTTCATGGCTTCCAACAAGATTACGCGTTGACCAGCTTTAACGGTGTCGCCAACGTTTACGAATACGTCGAGGATAGTGCCTGGCAGTGGTGATTTCAATGAGCCACCCTTAGAGGATGATGCGGCAGCAGCAGGAGCGGCAACCACGGTTCTGTCAACAACAGGTTCTGCTGGACGGGTAGGGTTGACAACCTTGTTGGTGTTTTGTGCTGGAGCTACAACATTGTCCATTTCAACAGCGTATGCTGTGCCGTTAACGGTTACGTTAGCGATGTTGTTTTCAATATTTCCTACTTCAACGGAATATTTATTGCCATTAATTGTAAAGTTATAGTTTTTCATATTTGTTACGATATTTGATTGTTATTTTTTTTGAGGAATTCTTCTCATTATTAAACTCTTTTGTGACCAAGGAGAGTAGTGCGCAGATGGATGGTCGATGGTTACCACTTCGCTTTCTTCATCGTGAACGCTGTCGAGATGCAGATACAATGCCATTGCGATGGCAGCAATCTCTTCGTCGGATGCGTTTCCGCCTAAGCTCTTTTCAAGGGCTAAGGTGATGGCTGCAACGGTTTCTGCATCGATGGCCTTGTTGGAACCGGTAGGGATGCTTACGAATCCGTCAGCTTTCTTGTTGGAAGATTTGTTCTGCGCCTTTGCTGCAACGTGACCGAAGATCTTCAACATAATGAAGATAAGAATCAACGCCGTGAAAACGACAGCCATAGAGATCAGCGCAAGACCGATGCCATAAGGGTCGTCGTTCTTCAGCTTTTCTTGCTTGGATATCTTGATGACGGTTTCGTTGGAGCAACCCGGAGTGAAATGATCCAGCATCTTTGCACCCGCAATACCGTCTTGGGCAAGACCGAAAGAGTGTATCGAATCGCTTTTCAATGATTCCGGATAGGTGAAGAGGTCGATCAACTGCTTGCCGTCGGAAGTAATGAGGGCAATGTAGTTGGTTTTGGAAGTACGAGGGTCGAAATTGGTGTGGAATGTGCCGTATAAAGGCTGTGCATCCAGGTAGAATACCAGATAGGTGCGTTGTCCCATAGCGGTCTTCGCATCCGTTTTTGGAATGCGATACCAATGTGCTGGGATTTCGCCACCTTTCTTGCCTACAGATGCCAGACCCGTGGTGTCGTCGGTCATATAGCAACCACCAATGTTGACGGTGTTGTAGGCCGTGTTGAAAATTTCGATCCAAGGCACACAACGACCATATTCGTCGTTGTAGTTGTCAACGTTATGGATCAACATCTCGTTGAAACGCAGGTCGATGGTAGACTGTGCGAAAGCACCTCTTGCAAGGAATAGCGCTGCAACAAAGATGAATACTTTATTAAGATATTTCATATTGTTTACTTAGCGGTTATTACATTGGGAGGTTGTCGTGTTTCTTAGCCGGATTTTCCTGGCGTTTGTTCTTGAGAGACTCGAAAGCACGGATGACTCTGAAACGGGTGTTGCGAGGTTCGATGACGTCGTCCAAGAAACCACGTTTCGCAGCAACGTATGGGTTGGCGAACTTTTCGCGGTAATCTTCAACCTTGGCGTCGAGGAATGCCTTGCGTTCAGCGTCGTTTTCGATTTTCTTCATCTGTGAACCGTAAAGGATCTCAGCAGCACCGCTACCGCCCATAACGGCGATTTCAGCAGATGGCCAAGCGTAGTTGATGTCGCCACGGAGAGTCTTTGGACTCATCACACAGTATGCGCCACCATAGTCTTTACGCAAGATGATGGTAACTTTTGGTACGGTACTTTCTGCGTATGCATAGAGCAACTTAGCACCGTGAACGATCAAGCCGCCATACTCTTGGCCGGTGCCAGGCAAGAAGCCAGGTACGTCAACCAAGGTGAGCAATGGGATGTTGAACGCATCACAGAAACGGATGAAACGACCACCCTTACGAGAGGAGTTGATATCCAATACGCCAGCCAAATACTTAGGTTGGTTGGCAACGATACCGATGGTCATACCGTTCATACGTGCGAAACCGATAACCAGGTTCTGGGCGAAGGAGGATTGGATTTCCAGGAATTTACCGTCGTCCACGATGGCGCCGATGACGTTCTTCACGTCGTATGGCAAGTTTGGATTATCAGGAATGATGGAGTTCAAAGAATCTTCCAGACGGTTGATAGGGTCGTTGGTTGGAACGTATGGAGGTTCTTCCATATTGTTGGATGGAAGATAGCTGATGAGCTCGCGCAACAGGGCGATACCTTCTTCTTCAGTGTTTACTGCGAAGTGTGCAACACCTGACTTACGAGCGTGAACAGATGCACCACCGAGGTCTTCAGTCGTTACATCTTCGTTGGTCACGGTCTTCACAACCTTTGGACCGGTTACGAACATATAGCTGGTGTTCTTAGCCATCATAATGAAGTCGGTCAATGCCGGTGAATATACGGCACCACCCGCGCAAGGTCCGAAAATGACGGAGATTTGTGGAACAACACCAGAAGCCAATACGTTGCGTTGGAAGATGGAAGAATAACCTGCCAAGCTGGCAACACCTTCTTGGATACGTGCGCCACCGGAGTCGTTGAAACCGATGAGTGGAGCGCCAACCTTCATAGCTTGGTCTTGAACTTTGTTGATTTTTTGTGCAACCGTTTCGGAAAGGGAGCCGCCGAATACGGTGAAGTCTTGGGAGTAAACGTAAACTAAGCGACCATTGACAGTACCGTAGCCGGTGATTACGCCGTCACCCAGTGGGTGATCATTCTCGAGACCGAAATCAACACAACGGTGTGTGAGGAACATGTCGAATTCTTCGAAACTGCCTTCGTCAAGGAACATCAGCAAGCGTTCGCGGGCGGAGTATTTGCCCTTGGCGTGTTGCTTGTCGATTTTGTCCTGACCGCCGCCTAAACGAGCCTTTTCGCGTAGCGATAATAACTCGTTAATTTTTTCTTGCATTGTCATAAGTAATTGTTATTTAATGATTTATAATTTTCTTAAACTAATTTACCAATTTTTCCATTTAATGCGCAAAAATAACAATTTTTCAATACAAAAAATGACTGGAAGTGGCCGATTTTTTGTATAGGATAATTGTTTTTTGCTATATTTGCGCCCTCTAAAATTAATTAAATTGCGTTTTTTATACTATACGATGAAATACTTGAAAATACTAGTTGTTGGTGTCTTTTTGATGGTGTCAATGCAAGCGTTTGCACAGGTGGATACGGTGTTCTGGTTTGCGATGCCACACCTTACACATTCCCACCCGGGACGTCCGGTGAAGTTGTGCGTTTCTACGTTTGGACAGGCAGCGACCGTCACCGTTACGAAGCCCGCAACGAATACGACGGTTACTACGTTTACCGTTCCTGCCAACTCCTCACAGGCCTACGAGTTGATAGGCAGTAGCGAAAGCGCCTTGAACGGCTTTGAGTGTGTGCAAAATACGACGTCGAATTACGGTATCTGCATACGCTCAACTGAAAAAATCAACGCGTATATTGCGGTGCAGAATAATAATAGTGAAATTTACTCTCTGAAAGGTCAAAATGCATACGGCACAGCATTCTTTATCCCGATGCAAACTCGATATGTGAACGCCAGCGCATACGCTGATGCGCGTAACAGTGTAGAGGTTATCGCAACAGAAAATAATACTCAAGTCACGATTACCCCTTCGGTAACTCTTTGGCCAGGAACCCATCAGGCAAACGTGCCGTTTACGGTGACGCTTAACAAGGGACAGGTTTATAGCTTCGCTTCTAACTCCCAGTCTGCTGAAAACCATCTGGCGGGCACTACGGTCACCTCTACAAAACCAGTGGTGGTGGATGTGTCAGACGATTCAGCAACCCCTAATGGTGGTAATCAGGATCTTATTGCAGAGCAGATTGTTCCGGAAGCTTTGGCAGGGAAATTCCATATAGCTGTACCTTCACCTCCTGCAGCTTCTAATACCTATAGCGGAACGGGCACCTATCAACATAGCGGTTTGTGCGACTACCTGTTCTTTCACGTGCTTCATGATGGTACCTCCATCAGCATCAATGGTCAGAATGTTTATGCAAATGCCGATCGTGGCGAGATTATTCAACGTCAGTTTGATAATAATAATGCTATCTTTATAGAGTCAACACAACCTATTTTTATCTTTCAGGTGACAGGTGCGGGCAAGGAACTGGGTGGTACGCTGCTTCCAAACTTGGAATGTACAGGCTCCCGTGAAGTTACCTACCGTCCACAACCTTCAGTGAATGGCTCTTCCCATACGAAACACATTTATCTGAACCTGATCACAAAGGCGGCTAATACAGGCGGCTTTACGATTAATGGCTCAAACGCTTATCTGAGTAACTCGGATTGGCAATCCGTGGTGGGTAGTACGGTGTACAAGTATTGTAGAAAGGAAATCTCGGCCTTGAATACGGCTCAAACTATTCGTATCACCAACTCTTTGGGCGATTTCCATTTCGGCGTGACCGATTACCATCAGCCATCCAGTGGTTACGACGATTGTTCTATCGGTTATTTTAGCAATTACGCTAACGCCAGTACTATAGAATGGAATACGAACACGATGGAGACGACCTATTGCCAAGGCGATACGATCCATTTTAGCTTGGATTCCTCCTACATTGAGAATCTGACTTATTTCTTTAATGGCACCAATATCGGTACTCAACCTTTTGTGGCTAATCTGATGCCTGAAAATTCGGGTCTCTATGTGGCTCGTGGCACAGACTCCCGCCACTGTGCCCCTGATTATTATACTGATACGGTTTTGATAACAGTTAATCCTTCCGTGGAAACGAATCTTTACGATACCATCTGCCAACGTACAGACTATAACCACTATGGCTTTATGGTGGATCAGGATAGCACGCTCTCACCGAGAACGCTTGAGATGTCGCAACATTATGATAACGCGTTGGGCTGCGATAGCTTGGTAACACTCTATCTTACGATTCGAGATACGGTTAAAACCGAATTTGAGGAACGCGCTTGCTTCGAATATACCTGGAATGATCATCGCTATATTGAATCCGGTGAATATCACCAGACTTTGATTGATCAAAATGGCTGCGATAGCTTGGTGACCCTCCATCTGGATATCTTTTCCCCGGAGGTTAAGATTACAGCCGACAATGGTGATTTCTGTGAAGATGGCGAACTGACCCTTGTCGCAAATACCGCCTTGGCAGAATACCATTGGAGTACGGGTGAGACAACCCCAACGATTGTTGCCACTCAAACCGGTAACTATTCCGTGACAGTTTCCGAAGGCGATTGTGAGGCATCTGCCAACTTTGGTATCCCTCAATGTGAGTTCACACTGTATCTGCCGAATGCCATTACACCAAGCCATCAGGATGGCTTGAACGACTACTTCCAGTTGACAAATCACGATGACATTGGCCAGTGCACGGTATACATTTACGATCGTCAGGGCAATTTGGTGTATAGCTCCAATGACAAATATTTCAAATGGGATGGTCGCGTGAAGGGTAAACTTCATAGAAATGTGATATATAACTATGCTATTTATTACACCAACCGATTTGGCCGTGAATTGAATGCTAAGGGCTCACTGCTGGTAATGTAGATGCCGCAACTGATTTAATGAATATTAATATAATTGATATCTGATTACAGGAAGAGACGCACCATTGTAGAATCACAACAATGGTGCGTCTCTACGTATAACGCCTGTGTTATCTAATGACTAAATAAATTAAAACTCAATAATATGAAATCACTTTTTACTACTTTATTGATTTTGGTGACAACCTTCGTTATGGCACAATCGGTGAAGGTTGAACAAGTGCGCCACTGCGGCCCGTTCCGCGTGCAGAATCCTGTGCTGATTGATAGTGTGGACGCTGCACAAAAGAAATATTCCCCTAAAATGCTGTTGGAAACACACGTTGCCACTACAAATCTGTGGAAGGCTCCGTGGCTCAGTCTGTCGCAAGCCCCAACGTCCAGCGATACGCTTGCCGCAAATCTATACCTGGCGGGCTTCGATTTTGTGGTGAAAGGCTATGCCAAAGTGAACGTGGAAGTGAATGGCCCGAAATTGTACAAGGTGTATGTTAATGATAAGGAGGTTAGAGATGAACAATCCTATCAACCTGGTCAATATAGGGTGTATATTAAGTATGTGGCTGATACGGCTGCTCTTGCTGTCGAGCTCAAAACAAAGGACTCTTTGAATGTGACCCTGGCATCAACAGACGCTGCTGCGAAACGCCCGTTCTCAATGGCCGATAATATGGAGATGCGTCATTATGCTGGCGTATCATTGTCTTCCAATGGTAAGTATATGAGAGTGAGCAAATCCTGGTTTAATCCGGATGGCTCTAGTCACTATGGGGCAGAGGTGACGGAATGTGCCACGGGACGCGTTGTTTCTATGCGCGAGTACAACGGGTGGATGCCTAAGAATGATCGTTATATGTCGATTCGTAATGAGGATGGAAAACGCCGCCTGTATGCGGTTGACCCTTCGAACAATAAGGAGGAACTGCTTTGTGATGATCTTCCAGAAGGAAGCGTTACGATGTCCCCTGCAGAAGATTATGTTATCATCAGCCAGGAGGTTAAAGGCCCTGAAAAGGAAAAGGGCGTGTATGAAATCCTCGTTCCAGATGATCGCCAACCGGGTTTCCGTAACCGTTCGAAATTGTCAAAGTTGGATCTTGCTACCGGTGTGCTGCAACCACTGACCTATGGTAACAAGAATGTTTGGGTGTACGATATCTCCCAAGATGGAAGATATATGATCTTCGGTTTCAGTCACGATCGCCTTACAAAGCGCCCGACTACGCTGACAACCGTTTGCCGTATGGATCTGCAAACCTTGTCTGTAGATACGCTGATTGCAGAAGATGGCTTTATTAGCGGCATTGAATATATACCAGGAACTAACAAGTTGCTGGTTACGGGTAGTGCAGAAGCCTTTGATCGCATCGGTTGTACCTTACCCGACAATCTGATCCCTAACCAGTTTGAACATCAGTTGTTTCTCTTTGATGTTGACACTAAGAATGTGAAGTCGTTGACCAGGAACTTTAATCCGTCAATTAAGAGTGTGTATCTTTCTAATAATGGCCTCTGTTTCTTCACGGCTGAAAACAAAGATTCAGTGAGCCTTTATTCGCTGGATCTCTCTGATTATGCTATTGCTAAAATGAATATTCCTATTGAGGTGATCGGATCTTGCGCGTTGGCTGCCAATGGCTCCACTATGCTTTGCTATGGCACTGGCGCTTGCATTTCAGATCGTCTATATCAACTTTCTTTGGGCAAAAAGGGAAAACTTACGATGTTGGAAGATCTCAATGCCGACCGTATGGCCCAAATCGCTCTCGGCACTTGTGAAGGTTTCCAGTTCCAGAGCCGCAACGGATATCCTATCTCAGGCCATTATTACTTGCCTGCTGACTTTGATGCTGCCAAGAAATATCCGGTCATCGTACATTACTATGGCGGTTGTAGCCCTACGGCTCGTCGCTTTGGTGGTGGCACTCACTATCCTGCTCACTATTGGAATGCCAATGGTTATGTTGTTCTCGTTGTCAACCCGGGCGGTGCTTCTGGCTTCGGTCAGGATTGGGGCGCACGTCACGTTAACACAATGGGTGAGGGCATTGCAGAGGATATTATTGAGGCTACCGAGTGGTTCGCACAGAATACTTGGGTGAATAAAGATAAAATCGGTTGTGTGAGTGCATCTTACGGCGGATTTATGACCCAATTGCTGCTTACCAAGACGGATCTTTTCGCTACGGGTATCAGCCACGCCGGTATCTCCGACCATACCAGCTATTGGGGCGAGGGCTACTGGGGATATAGCTACAGCGAGGTCAGCGCAGCTAATTCATATCCTTGGAATCGAAAGGATCTGTATGTGGATCGCTCACCGCTTTACAATGCGGATAAGATTCACAAACCTATTCTCTTCACACACGGCACTGCAGATACCAATGTGCCTATCGGCGAATCTATCCAAATGTATACGGCCCTTAAGTTGTTGGGCATTCCTACTGCATTCATTATGGTGGAAGGTGAAAATCATGGCATTATGGACTTTACTAAACGTCAGCAATGGATCAATTCTATGGTTGCTTGGTTCAATCGATGGCTGCAAGACGACCCTTCCTGGTGGAATGCGATGTATTCCCAAAAGGAGTTGTAAAATGACTTTCAACGCGATGATAGACTCAAATCTTTCATCGCGTTTTTGTTAGATGAAAAAGAAAAAAGCGTCCAGGAGGACGCTTCTCGTGTAAAATGAATAAAAGTGGTGATGTGTTATTGTTTTACAACCTTAATTTGTTGTTGTGAAACCTTGAGGATATAAACGCCAGCAGGATAGTTGGCGAGGTTGATGGTATTGCTGTTCATCTCCGTGAAGAGCAACTTACCATAAACGTCGAAAACGGAAATCTCAGCGTTAGCGGTGTTAAGACGAACATTGTCCGTGGTTGGGTTTGGATATGCCTGTAGTTTTTGTGTTGCCACGTGGTCGTTGATGCCAGTGCCAGGTGTCCAACCGTTGAGGACGGCTACGCCAGTGAGGTCGAAACCGCTGGAATAGAAGTCTGTAGGGTAGGGGTCGTTGATGATCTGACCGTATTGGTCGCGGGTGCCGAACTGAGGATCGATGGAACCCACAACGTCAATCAGCTTCACGTGGGTGATGTTGTTGATGTCAAGGTTGGCGCTGTCGGCCAACTGTTCCAAATCGAAAGGTGTACCCCAACCAACGCGGTATTTGCCGGCCAGATTGTCGATCTGGGTAGCATCAACAGATCCGCCGTTGTTGATTTGCAGGGTGTCTTGCGTGTTGGAGGTTGCCGGGAAGCGAACGAAGTGTATGCCGTCGGAGCTTACTTCCACGAAAGCCAACTCCAGGAAGGTGTCGTTGAGCGCGTTTTCGAAAACGGCAAAGTCGAAACCTTCGCCATTCTGGATGGGCATACCGAAGGTGAGCACGGCGATGCCACCGTCGCCTAAACTAACTGCATCCAAAGTGGATTCGCTGGAAGGTCCGATGCCGACGCTTTCTTCACCGTAGGTTACGAGCGTGGTTGGGTTGGCAATGTCTTGATAGCCACGTGTGATGGTGCAGCCCGTTGCCCAGCCCAAGATGTACGGGTTGTCGAAATGGATAGCTGTACATCCCTCGGTGCCTACGATGCCACAGAAGGTGGTGTCGGGAACAACAACTGGAGGCTCAGGGGTGCCGTTGGGGTCGTCAACAAACAACATCTGTGCGTTGCTGTAGTCGTAGCAGTCGTATGACCACTCTTGTAACTCGAAAAGGCCGTTGTTGACCAGGTTGTCGCTCAGACCGCTACAGTAGTTGCCGTCGATGGTGTACATAACGTATCCATCGTTTTGATTTACAAATCCGTAGTTGTCGTCAATGTACCAGATGAAGTTGATGAAACCGCTTGTTTCGGTGTAGCTGAAACGGCTGTCGGCAGCGGCAAGGTCATCCAGCAAGTCGTGAACGGTTTTTGTGCCATTCCAACGGTAACCGTAAGCGAAGCCTACAGGTGCGGAGTCGTCGCAGAAGTAGAAAGCAGCGATAAGTTGATTGCTGCCTTCGCCTACCCAATAGTTGATGTCGCTGGCATTGATGGTGTTTGTGGTGGATCGAACGCCCGGTTGGAAGTTCGTGCCTCCATTTTGGTGTGAGAAGTCGGCCTGCGCAGATACGCTGATAGCCGCAATTGCGATGATTAAAATAGATAGAATCTTTCTCATATTTTGGGGTTATTAATTATCAGTTTTTGATAAGCAGGTTGCCAGGGTTCAGACCTGCCGCAAAGGAGAATTTCTTTTTACCATCTTTGTCGAAACAATAGACGTCGCCATTGACGGTGAAGTTGTAGGCATCGGCTATATAGACGTCTCCGTTGAGAGCATTGACGGTGATGCCGTAGGGCGTTTGGATGTTGGTACCGTCGGTGATAAAGTTCTCTTTGGTGATCATATCGGTGTTGAGATCCAACACTTTAATCCAAGATGCAGAGGAACTGTAGTCGTAGTTGTAGAGGTAGGCATAATGGTCGTAGATAGCCATATTGAGAACCTCTAGTTGGTAATCTTTGACCACGACGTCGCTGTTGGCGTCGATTTTCTGGAAACTGTACGGGATGTTGCCGTAGTTGCCACGTGAGCATACATATACATATTGGTTGTTGTAGCTTTGAACGATACAAGGGTTGGCAGATACGGTGATTCCTTTTTCTACAGCAAAGGTGTTGAGGTTGATGACGGAGATGGTGGTGCCGTAGTTGGGGGCGTTCAGACCACCGGAGTTGGCCACGTAGAGTTTGCCGTTGCAGACGCAGAGACCTTCGGGATTGCTGCCGCTGTGTACGGTGCCATCCACTTCCAAGCTGGTGGTGTCGATGCGGACAACGTCGCCGTCGAAGCAGCTGACATATGCCTTGCCGGCGTGGAAAGCGATCTTGCGAGGCTGCTTGCCGCTGAGGTCGATGGCTTTGATGGAAGTGGCATCCTTGGTCATCACCTCCACACGGTTGGAGTTGTTGACGACAGCGTACATCTTGCTGCCGTAGATCTGCAGGTCGTTGCCCACGTCACCAAGTCCGCGATGGTTCTTTTCAAGAAAGAGGTCTTCTGTGACTTTGTTGTTGGTGAATTCGTAGTAACTCAACGTGCTGTTGTTCATCTGGAAGAGACCTTCATTCAAAACGTAGATGCCGTCAGCTTGCGCATTTACCGGTGGTGGTGGAGGCTCTGGTGGGCGGTGATCGCAGGCGCATATCGTAATAAGACATCCGAGAAGGATGCTTATGAGTTTGAAGTTCAATGTTTTAATACGCATTCTGTCGTTTCTTAATCATTTTGCAAATGCGTCGGAAGAGAAATGAAGTATGAGCCAACAACGTGGCTGTGCATAAACCCACCTATCTCCCGAAGCGGTTCTTATCACGTCAATGGCAGGTTTTCTGACTCGTTTCTTTTAGGTGGCCTTCCCGTCTTTCGACAGTGGCAAATGCGCCTAAAAACAATGGAAACTCACAGCAGCGGGTACTGTACAGGATTCACACCTGTTTCCCTCTCAGGATGTATAACATCCTTCACCGATTGAGCGCGGCAAAAGTATGAAAAAAACAATAACGAAAAAGGGATGACAGCCGGAATATTTTAAGGCCTACCACTCAACGGCAAACTTGACGTTTACAAGACGTCCCGTCAGGTAGTTTGGCACTGGGTAGTATTGATTGTAAATATCTGAAACCCAAAGGTATGATGAGGTGTTGTTGATACCTAATAGGTTGAATACCTCTACGTAGATGCCTGCATTCTTGATGCTGCGTATGAATGGGGACTTGTTGCGCATACGGTCACGACTCTGTTCCAGGAACATAAAGGAGAAGCCAAGGTCAACGCGGCGATACCAAGAGTGACTGCGAATGCGCTGATAGGCCTCTGCGTTGGGAGCGCTGTACACCAGACCACTGGCAAATACGAAGTTGAGGTGTACGCGGAATTGCGGATAACCTGGGATGTGGTCTTGGAAGAATATGTTGAAAGCAACGCGTTGGTCGGTTGGACGAGGTACATAACCAGGCTCAACACGGTTGCCGTCGTCGTCAATGTAAAAGTCGTTCAGCAAGTCCTCTTCTGTTTTCATCAAGGATAGAGCAAACCAGGATTCAAGTCCTTTGATGAATTCTCCGCTGATCTTCATGTCTAATCCGGTGGCGTAACCTTTAGCATCATTCTCTCCGCTGTAGATGATGCGGACGTTGTCAAGCTTGTAGGAGATGAGCCTATCCATATATTTGTAGTATGCTTCTGCCGTAAACTTGAACGGTCGGCGCCAAAGCAAAAAGTTATATTCGGTTCCGGCCACGATGTGTACTGAGCGTTGTGAACGTAAACTGTCGTTCAATGTTCCGTCAGGACGACGCATTTCTCTGTAGAATGCCGGCTGGTAGTAAAGACCTGTGCGCAGACTGAAGGTCCAATCGCGTTTCCAATGTGGGTCGTAAATGAATGATGCACGCGGGGAAATGTTGACTTCTTTTTTGCTGAATGTCCAATAATGAAAACGTACCCCGGCGTTGAGAATATAATGAGCGCTGTCACCGCCGATCTTGTACTGATCTTGTACATATCCAGTGAAACGCAGCGTGTTGAGTTCGTTGTAGGTGTTTAGAATGCTATTTTCGTCGAAGGCAAGCACTCGGGATGGATCGTCGAAGGGCACTGCCTCGCCAGGAACGGTAGGGATGGCTGGTAGTGTATAGCCGGAAGAATCCTGCATTCTCCATTCGTTGATGTTGTCGTGTATGATCTCGTTTTGCGCCTTCAATCCCCATTTGAGTGTGTTGTTGTACGGCAGTCTGTGCTCGCCAAGAAGGTTGGCGGAGGATACAATGGAGGTAAGATAGTTGCGGGCGTGGTCGAGGTATGTGCCGTAGCCTCGAATGGAAACTTCCTGGCCAATGTTCCCTTCACTATTGCCCAAGTCTGGCTCAATGTCGCTGAGCCAATATTGCCCTTGGATGTCGTAGGTCTCGCTCTCTTTGGCATAATAGGAGGCGAAAATCAATCGGATGATATCCTTTTTGGTGGGTCTGAAAGTGAAGGTGAGTCCTCCAAGGTAGTTTTGGTAGCGGTCAACTTCTTGTCCGTCGAAATAGATGGTGAGACGCTTTACGTCAGTGGTGGAACCAAAGTCGGTTTGTCTGTTCGTTGGTTGGTAGATGTAGCTGTTATGTGCGAAGTTGCCTAATAGACTGATGCTGAATTTTCGGGTGACATCCCATTTGAGCAGCATTTGTGCATCCAAAAACTTCGGTTTGTAGTCGCCAGTGGTCTCCAACGAGTTGAGCAAGTATTTCGTGGATTTGTAGCGGATACCTACTAAGTAGGAGAAACAGCTGTCAACTAATCCTTCAGCGTGCGCGGAGGCTCCGAGGATACTTCCGGAAATGGAGCCTCCATATTGTTGAGGATCTTTGTATTGGACATCCATTACGGAAGACATCTTGTCGCCGTATTGGGTGTCAAAGCCACCTGCAGAGAAGTTGACGTTGCCCGCCAAGTCGGTGTTCACAAATCCTAAGCCCTCTTGCTGGGCATTTCGGATCAAGAAAGGTCTGTAGATCTCTATGTCGTTGACGTAGATGAGGTTTTCATCGTAGTTGCCACCACGTACGTTGTACTGTGCGCTCAGTTCATTGGAAGAAGAGGCACCTGGCAACATCTTGATAAGCGATTCCATACCTCCCGTGGGTGATGGAAGCTGAAAGGATAACTTGGGATTTACACGAATGTATCCGTTGTCGGCCTCCCAGTTGATGTTGACTTGGTCCAAACGGTTGCCAATGGCTGGCAGTGTGATGTTGATGGTTTGCGTCTCTTTGGCCTTCAAGAGTACCTCAATGATCGTATCTTGATGGCTGATGTGCTGGAAGTAGATTTTGATATTCTGGTTTTCGGGTACGTGTAGAGTGTAGTGACCGTAACTGTCTGAAATGGTCTGTAAATCGTGGTTGATGATCCGTATGATCACGTTTTCGATAGGATAGCCACTTTCATCTGTCAAAGCGCCTTTGACAATAGCTTTTTGCCCAAACAAAAGCTGAGCAAAACAAAGCATGAATAATAAGATGACCAGCGGTTTTTTCAAAATCGAATGTTTTTAGCCAGGAGGTATACGGATAAAAGATGCTTTTATTGTGTGAATGATAAAAAAAAAGCTGCTGTAATGATAATGCTACAGCAGCTTAGATCTTTGATAAGGCTTTAATTATAAGATACCCTTTTCTGATGCTTCAACGAGGCATTGATAGATGCCTTTCTTGTTGATGTTACGCATACCGTGTGCAGAAACCTTAAGATAAATCCATTCATCTAATTCTGGAACATAAAATTTCTTAGTATGCAAATTTGGGTTGAATTTTCTTTTAGTTTTGATGTTGGAGTGTGAAACGTTATTACCAACGATTGCCTTCTTACCTGTAATTTGACAAACTCTTGACATTGTTCTATCTTATTTATTGTTAATATTCTTTTTTGAATTGGGCGGCAAAAGTACAAAAAAAATTGATATTCAACAATAGGTGGTTGGTAAAAAAATATAATTAATTGCTATTCATCAAAAATACAGCGAATAGAGTACCTATTATGTTGGTCTGAAAGTATCTTTTGCAATGAGTTACAATATGCATTTCCGAAAACGTATATGCTGTTTTCGGAGAAATCGGTTTCAGAATCCGCCCAAAAGTAGGCTTCTCCAAGCAGATTTTCAAAGCGTTGATGTTCACCACAGTAAAATCCTGCAGGCAAAGAGGTGAAACCGGAGCTGTTGTTGCCACCGCCATCAAGCCAGAATTCTGAAGAACGTAGGGCGAAGCTGCCTAACTCATTTAAGGTTTCGTATTGTTCTGCTGTTGGCAAATACCAACCGGAAGGACATATTCCTTGTCGATGCCCGGAAGGTGTTAAAGTAAGTGTGGAGGTATCAACACTGGCATACCAGTCGTACAAACGTCCGAATGTTTGGATGTTTAATGTGCTGTCGGGATGAATATCGGCAAAGTATCCCGATGCGTCGATGATCGCTCTACCGTCGCTGTAGTGCTTTGAGGTGAGATTGGTCTGCGTCCAACAGTAGGCGCCAATTCTAATGGAGTTGTATTCGTTTCCATCATAGTCAATGGCTGTGGGACACGGCGCCAATGATTTGACTTTTAATATCCGGATGATCGTGCTGTCGCACCCGCTCAGGTTGGTCAAGCGTTCAATAAGGGTGTCGGCGTGCGTGAATAACAACCCGTCCCAATCATACGGTAGCTCGCTTTCCATAATTTCAATGACGCGCGTTTCGCTGGAAGACGCGCCTTTGATGCGGATGGCCGAAACGCTGGTGGCTTCTGTTATGGCAGTACCTGATCCTACGTCCGTGCTATGTAACACGGCAGACCAGCCTTCGTAGGTGCCCGGTTCTTCTGTATAAGAATGGTTGGAGATGAACCAGCAAGTGAATGATCCGCTGCTGCTTATGAGCTGAGGTAAGTCCTCTCCGTTAAGTCGTCCGCGTAGGGTACGCAAAGGGGAACCGTCAGTGCTTGCTCCGTCGAAGATATAAAGCACATCGCTGCTGTCGAGTCCACTGGCGTCGCTGCAGTTGAAATACTCGAATTGTAAGGATAGCGTTGCGGAACTGTCGGCGTTCGTGAAGGTGATGATGCTGTTTTCGGATGCCCCGTAAGTTGCTGACGCGCCTCCGCTGTCGTGAAAACGTATTCCTCGGTTGCTGGAAACCGTAACTGTTTGATTGCTCATTGCCACTTCTTGGAAAATGCCGTTGCGCTGCGGGCAATTGTTGCTGGCAATAGCCCTGACGGTGTACGTCTTTTCTTGCTCGATGTTGTTGAGTTGCAATCGTGATGCGGAACCGATGGCGCCGATGGTGTCGTTTTGGATGACAGTGCCGTCAGCAAAGTCGCTCCATTGGACTATGTATGGCGGAAGGATGTTGACGCTGGCGGTCAAGGTGGCGTCGTTGCCTCGACAAATGGTGTCGCTGGTGCTGTGCAGGGTTAGCGTCTGTTGCTCGCTGATCAGGCGGACGTGGACAGTGTCTGATGTGGCGAAATAGGCGCGTTGCCTGTCCTGTACTTTGCTGATGTAGAAGCGTGTGTTGTCGTCTGTGATGAGGGTGCGCAGGGTGTCTGTCTGCCCCGGATGCCTGTCGGCAAAAAGGAAGGTGTCCCGTCTGCCGAAGGCATCTTTGACGAGGGTATAGGTGATGGTGCTGTCGCCGGTGACGGTGGCATAGATGGGCACTTCGGTGTTGGGGCAGACAATGGTGTCGCGTTGGAGTTTTACGGAAGGTGCTTGGATTACAAGCAACTGAACGCTGTCGCGTGCGGAGGAGCAGCCGCTACCTTCAATGGCTACGGTGTAGGTGCCGGCAGCCAACGGGCCGTTGGGAATGCGGAAGGTCGGACGTTGGGTTTCTTCTTGGAAGTCGTTGGGGCCGGTCCAGTGATAGTTGACATCGCCCATTGAAATACTGTAGAGATGGCAGGTGTCGCCTTCGTATAAGGTTGCAGTAGGACTGTTGTTCTCCATCCAGGCTTTCCGAATGTGTTCCATATCTGAAACAATGAAGTTGGTGAGGAAATGCGCGTTGCATCGATCTCGCATATCGATGGATAGCTGTTGTCCAAAATGGATGGGCAGATGGTTGAAGTCGCCAGTGTCGTTTTGACCGAGGATATTGCCCGTCCCGTTTGGAGCGTCGTATAACGTGTAGGTATGTGGGCGCAACCCATATTGGCCGCGTGCACGCACAAACCCAATGGTGTCTTCGGCGTTGCATACGTAGGAGATGATGTAGTCGTACTCTATGGTTCGTGCATCCCAGGTGATGATCGTGTCGGTGATGTAGCAAGGGTTGCTGCCTAAGAGGGAGGCGTTGTTGAGTGGCAAGGCGTACATACTTAACAGATAACTCCCCGGAACACCGAGTGCGATGGTGTCGCCGAGCTGTACCGAGTTGAGGGAATGCGTCAGGGTGTCGCTGATGTGCGCTTGGAAGAAGGTTTGTGTTTCGGTGCCGCCAACTTCATATCGCCCCGCAATAGGAACGATCTTTAGTTGTGTGCACTCCTGGATGAACTGGTATCTCGGAGCCTCAAGTATAACGGGTGACTCGGGGAAGACAATGTCCTGTACAATGGTGTCGTTGGGACGATCGCACGGGTGTACGACTACCCAAACGTATCTGCCGGAAGGAAGATTTCTGGCATTTAATCGTATGGCTGGATAGTACGCGGTTGAGTTGGGATATCGCATACGATAGTATCCGATCTCAGCAAGGTTGTCAAGGCGGTCGCGCTCGATGATGAAGTGTTCCTTTCTGTCGGAATAGGCCCTGAAGTTGTATCGGTTGGATTCCGGACTTTCAATAAGATACAAAGTGTCGCCGGAATAGGAGAAGCGGTTTCCACCAAGGTCGTACTCGGTTGAGATGATGGAAAGTATTGCGCTCCGTTTGCTGTCAGAACATCTGTTGTCGTTTTCGGAAAAAGCACGCCAAACATATTTGGTGAGCGTGGTGTCGGGTGCAGTGTATGTGGAGTCGAGTATGGTTGTGAAGGTGGCGGCGTATAGTGGACAGCCGTTGTAATCGGTGATTTCTGCGCATAAGGTGTGCCCGTTGCGACTCGCATCTTTGGTGTAATAGTATTTCCAGCCGTGACTGAGTGTGGAAAGCGTGTCCTGTACGATTACCTCAGAGGTGGTGCAGTCGATGACCCGATAGCGGATGGGGTGTGTGATATAAGAATGGTACCTCATACCAGTGGCCGTGCTAGAAATCCCTCCGGCTTCGGTGTAGAAATGGTTGTTGTTCTGGTTTAAACTGTCTGTAAGATAAGAGAAGACTTCGTTCATCTCGTGAATGAAGAGAATGTCTCTGTTGATTTTCAAATATCCTGGAGTTGCATTGTGCCGGTAACAGTAATCGAACCAACTATGAGTGCCACCGATGGTATAGTAGTTGGGAAATTCTCGATGTAGGTTGCCACCTTGCGGATAGATGGTGTAGGTGGATGACCAAATGGTGTCGGGACAAACTATGGGGCGATATTGGAGTGTTATCTGTTTCATCCACGCTTCGCCGTAACAGCTGAGTATCGACAAAGTGTCGGTAAGATAGACTGGTTGCGTTGCGCTGAATGGAGGAAGGGGACGCCAAGGGGTGGTGTCGCGGGTGTTGGTTAGGGTTGGGTTGACGAAACGATACTCGAACATAGGCTCCTCGGAGTTGTAATAGTAATAGGAGGGGTTGTTGACTAATAGATTGCCTGCAAGCGTTTCCTTGAAAACGATGAGGTTGTGGCTCCGAGGGTCAAAGGAACTGTTCCTTAGATGGAAACGATGAACGTCGCTGAGCAGTGCTGCGGAGGGAACTTCTGCATAGAGCAACGGCATGTAGTAACCGCAGCCGTCGTGGCAAAGCAGTTGGTATTGTCCAACTTCTAAGCTGTCGATGGTGTAATAGTGCTGATAGTTGGCGGCAAGGGGACTGGTGCCAGCATTTTGGTTGGTGTCGTAAACGATGGTGCGGTATGGAAGGGTGTCGCTGCCCTCGATTTTCCAAATGCTGACAGTGTAGGGGAATGTTCCCTTTTGCAGCAGCAATTGTATCTTTCCGGTTGGTGCACAGCGAAGCGACGGCACGGTTCCATAAGGCGCTGTGCTGGAGTAGATGTTTCGCTGTACGCCGCAGGTGGGGATCTGGTAAAGACTGCCAACGGTGATCCTGTTGATAGTGTCGGAAACGATCTGGTAGGCGTCTCCGTGACCTAAACCTGTACGGTAAAGTGCACTGACGCTGATGCGGTAGTCGCCCGGCCGCAGGTGCTCGATTCGGGGAAGTGTGGTTTCAACAATGGAATCGATGCCTGAAAGAGGCGTGTAAGTATATCGGATCTGTTCTAAGAATAGGCCTGCCGTATCGCTGAGCGTGCATTCGATAATGCCGTCGGCCTGACAGCGGGCGGGAAAACTTTGTGCATGCAATCGAATGTGGTGAAGGTCTTGTCCTGTCGCAGCAGGTGTCAGCAGTGAATAACAGATAATTGTTAAAAAAATGGTAAATAAAAAAGGGAGCCTGAATGCTCCCTTTGAATTTTTGCTTTTCTTTAAATCTCGTTTTCGCATTTCTCTTTTACTTTAAAATATTGACTTGTAATAGATAACTGATATTTCAATTGCTTTTTGTATCGTTTGTTTTGCTGTTTGCAAAAATATAAATTATTCTTAATAAAATCAACAAATAGTTAAAAAATATTTATTATTTTTAAAAAAGAGAATGGGTGGCCAATGTGCGCACTTGTGGTGGTACAGAAAGGTGGCGTTGAAGACGATTTCAACGTTGAAGATAAGGAGGTGTTAGGAACGACGTGTGTTTAGAAAACAGAGCACGAAGGTGAGGGCAATGAAATCAACACCGGATCGAACATTGAACATGCATTCTACGGCAATGTTCAGAAGTACGAGTAGCGCAAAAGTGCAAAGTAGTAGATTGTGTCGACGTAAACCCTCGATAAGAGGATATGAACAATAGGTAAGCAAGAGGAGAAGTCCGATAATGCCAGTTTCTAACAACGACTGAAGATATTGGCAATGTGCGTTGTAGTGACCTCCAATGACGTTCCTGTAATTGTGTGTGAGAGAGTTCAGACGAAGAGCATCTCCGGCATCGCCCGTACCTACACCCCAAGGAAGGGTTTTCTTTATGACCTCGGACGATGAATGCCAAAGGGTTAATCGTATCTCACTGCTGTTGCGACCGTATGGGTTGTCTTTGTGATTCTCTATCTGTTCAATGGTTTCGGATATTCGATTCTTTACAATCCATCCTGTCTTATATATAAATATTAATGATCCGAAAGCCAGTAGTAGGATAATGGCACCTGGAATGATGCGACTTTTTTTTGTGAAGAAATGGACGAAGAACCAGATGGTTAACGCTAAAAGAAAGGATAGTATTCCTGCTTTGGATTGAAGCTGAAGGATGGCTATAGCATAGATGCCTAAAGTAATAAATATGCAGATGCAAAATAGGCGAGAGTAGGATTTATGATAACGGATAAGTTGATCGAGAAGGAAAAGAAAGGCTGTGATGATGTATAATGCAACGTAGGAGGGGTGCTTAAGTATGGATAGTGAGGAGTAGTAGAAGTAGATGCTATTGTGCGTATGAGCATATTTCCCTAGGGCTACTCCAAATATGTATATAATATGTATGAGGATGGCGAGGCAGAAACCCCAAAATATAAAACGGATACGTTGCCGGTTAAGGTGCTCCGGCTTGTAGGTTAACAGAGTCAGGGGAGCAAGTAGAAACCATAGACTACAATCGAAGTTGGCCATTGCTCCTGTTTTGTTGCTGGATAGGAAGAATCCAATGATAGGGTGTAGGCAGATGATGAGAAAACAGATGAATGCGGGGATGGCTTTCTGACTTTTTACGTTCTGCCATTTTTCTTTCCAATTCCACTCTATAATCCAGTTCAAAAGCATCAGGACGGCAACGGGAAGCATCAGCCAATTGGTGAAGGCTAATGATACCATAGCTATGCATAAAAGGGCATAGAAGATGTTGAAAGGAACACTGTCTGTGATGAAAAGTTTCTTAAACTGGGTCATATTTATTCTTGCGATCCTAAAAGATCTGGACGACGAGCCTTGGTTCGTTCCAATTGTTGGTTAAGCGTCCACTCTGCGATAAGCTTGTCGTTGCCCGATAGTAGCACGTCAGGGACACGATGGCCTCTGAAGTCGGCAGGACGTGTGTAAACGGGGGCGGATAGTAATCCATCCTGGAAGGAGTCGGAAAGAGCAGAGGTGCTGTCGCCAATCACGCCAGGGATGATACGTGCCAATGCGTCGGTGATGACCATCGCCGCCAACTCACCACCCGAAAGAACGTAGTCGCCAATGCTTAAGTCTTCCGTAATATACAGGTCTCGCACGCGTTCGTCAACGCCTTTGTAATGGCCGCATAAAATCATAATGTTGTTGAGCATGGACATTGCATTGGCCTTCTGCTGGTTGAATTGCTGCCCATCTGGAGCCATCAGATAAATGGCGTCATATTCGCGTTCGCTCTTCAATTTCTCTATCAAACGTGAGATGGGCTCAATCATCATCACCATTCCAGCACCACCCCCAAATGGATAGTCATCGGCCTTGCGATGCTTGTCGGTGGTGTAGTCGCGGATGTCGTGCGTGTGTACTTCCAGAAACTGCTTGTTGATGGCTCTCTTTAGAATGGAACTTCCAAGCACTCCGTCAAACATTTCCGGGAAAAGGGTGAGTATGTCAATACGCATAGCTTACTGTTTTTCAATAATCATTATGCCATCTCTGAAAGGTAATAGCAGGTTCCGTACTCGTTCGTCCTGTTGAATGAATTCGTTGAAAGCTAAGATGGCTTTGGTGTCTTTGTCGTTGTGGGCTACATCCTTGGTGACTTTCCCGTTCCATAATACGTTGTCAACCAATATGAAACCTCCTTTTCGAACTTTCGGTAAAACAAGGTCGTAGTAGGCTTGATAGTCTTCTTTCTCTGCATCGATAAAGACTAAATCCCACGTGTAGTCTAACTGACTGATAACTTCTTTGGCATCGCCAATGTGTAATTTGATTTTGGGGCCGAGTGGTGAACGTTCAAAATATTGGCAAATGCGATCCTCAAATTCGATGTTGTTCTCGATGGTATGCAACTCGCCATCACTGGTCAATCCTTCTGCCAAACATAAGGCTGAATATCCGGTGAAGGTTCCAACTTCTAAAATGTAACGAGGTCGCATCATCTTGGAGATAAATGCTAAAAGTAGTCCCTGCTGCTGCCCGGATAGCATCCGGGGATTGATCGTCTCAAGGTGTGTCTGACGATTCAAACGGTATAGCAGGTCGCTCTCCGGTGAGGTGTGCGACTCGCAGTAGGCTTCGATTTCTTGATCGATCAGTTCAAAAGTGGACATCTTAGGATAACTCGGCAATGGTTTTATTCACTTCTTCTTCGGTCTTGGTCAGCTTGTCCTTGCAGATCTTGATGAGCTTGGTGGCTGTCTTGATGTTCTCAGCCAAATCATCAACATTGATGTCTGCATTTTCCATCTGCTTTACGATAGATTGGAGCTGCTCGAAAGCTTCCGTATAGGTGAGATTCTCTTTCATAGATGTGAAATATTAATATTGCAAACCTAAGCGGATTCCTGCAAAGTGGTACAAGAGATTCTGTGAAGCATTGGTGTAGAAAGCCGAGAAATCACCAGCAGCTGCATCAGGAATGGTGTAGTTGATGGATGAATGTTGAACTTTGTAATTGCCTGCTAACAGAAGACCTAACTTGTCGTTTAACTTGATGCGTACACCTAAACCAAATTCACCCATTGGACCGGTAGTGGCACCGTGTACTACACGCGTCATGACTTCCGGTTGTGAGGAAATGTACCATTTGAATGAATAACCCAAATTCAGATATGCTGTTGGAGCAATCTTGCTATCCATCATATTTACACTTAGGTTGAGGTACAATGGCACGAATGCCGTGTAATGCCAGAAACTGATGCCAGCACCGATACCCATATAGAAATAGTTGTTGAACTGATAGGCAAAAAGTTGATTTACATCAATGTTGAAATTGTTGTTACGGATAGTTTTCAAGATGCTATTCTCGTCGTAATGGATGGGAAGAAAGGCATCGTTGTGATAATCCAGCAATTCAATGTTTCCAACACCACCGGAATAGCCGATGGATGACATATACAGGAAACGACTTATCTGTTGCGATTTATTACGTTGTGCTTGCGCTGATAAAACAAGCATACAGATGGATATTAAAAGTATTGCAGTACGTTTCATATTCTTGTCTTTTTAATTTCTATTCTCGTTTACTATAATTATATAATGTATTAATTCTTCATCAATTCTTTTGCCGTGCTGCGGGCTGCTTCTGTGATAGTACTGCCACTCAACATTGCGGCAAGTGCGTCAATACGTTCGTCATTGCCCAAAGTTCGGATGTTGGAAACCGTTTTCTCGCCGGATGTCTCTTTGTATACAAACAAGTGCTGGTCGCCACGCGCTGCTATTTGAGGTAAATGCGTGATGGCGATCACCTGATGATGCTCGGATAATGCACCCATTACGGTGGCTACTCTACTGGCAGTCTCACCGGAAATGCCGGTGTCGATCTCATCAAAGATAACGGTCGGCAGTAAGGTGCTGTCGGTGATGATGGATTTCAATGCCAACATTAATCGCGACATTTCACCGCCGGAGGCAACCTTGCTCAGGTCTGCAGGGGCAACGCCTTTGTTGGCGGAAAACAGGAAAAGGATGCTGTCGATGCCTTGTGACTGCAGATCGGTGCTCTCCTTGAAACTAATCTCAAACCGGCTGTTGAGCATGCCCAATGTGCCCAGACGTTGTTCTATCTCCTGGCAGAATGAACCAACAACCTGCTTTCTGGATTCGCTAAGCTTATGTGCTAATGCCGCGACATCGCTACGTTGCTTTTGCAGTGATGCCTCTATCTCGTTGAGCTTTTCTTTATTATCGCTGTAAGCGCTGACTTCTTCTTTCAGCTTTTCGGTTAGTTCTTGCAGTGCAGCAATGCTCTCAACTTGATATTTGTGCTCTAAACTGTATATTAAATCGATACGTTCGTTTAGTCGTTCTAACTCTTGCGGGTTTACCTCGATTTCGTTCTCTTGTTTGGAAATCTCGTAGGCGATGTCTTGTAATTCAATGGATACCGTCTGAAGTCTGGATTTCAATTCTTCGAAGATTGTTCCCAAATTGCAGAGGGCATTGCATTCGGTTTGTACAGCTTTCAGTTGCTGTATGATGTTCTCGCCATCGTTTTCAGATAACATTTTCGAAGCAGCAAACAGGTGGGTCTTGATTTCTTCTGCATGACTCAACAACTGAATTTTCTGCTCAGCATCTTCTTGCTCATCTGTAACTAAGTTGGCCTGCTCAAGTTCATTTACAGTGAACAGGTTGAACTCTTGTTGCAAGGCCGCATCCGTACATTCTTTTTTCAGCTTGGCATATTCAACTTCCAGCTTCTTCAGTTTGGCATATTCCTGCTGATAGTGCTGAAGCAATTTGCCATTCTGAGCATATTGGTCTAAGATACCCAAGCGGAAACCCGAATCTTGCAGCATAAGGTTCTGATGCTGAGAATGGATGTCCAATAACTGTGATGCGAATGTGCGGAGTATGGTTAGGTTTACGGGAGTGTCGTTGATGAAGGCACGCGATTTTCCGTGTTCGTTGATTTCTCGTCTGATCGTGGTGCAGTCCTGATAGTCGAGGTCGTTTTCCTCAAAGAATGATTGCAAGGAAAGTGTGCCGATATCAAAAGTGCCTTCAACATAGCACTTCCTGCTTTTGTCGTTGAGAACATCCGTGTCGGCACGATTGCCCATCAATAGAGAAAGTGCACCCAAGAGGATGGATTTTCCCGCACCTGTTTCACCAGTAATAGCCGTGAAACCCTTGTCGAAAGAGATGTCAAGGGAATGTATCAGGGCATAGTTTTCGATTTGCAGGTTGCGGAGCATCAGTCTTTATTTGCTTGTGGAGTTGATGGCATCGTATCGTGACGAGTTGGTCGGGTCGATCTGCTTCATGATGTTGATGACCTGCGTCTTTTCATTAGGCATACCCTCTTTGAAGATGTTGACGATTTCGTCAGCCTTGGTGGAGCAGATGACTTTTACCAACGCAAGATTTGATTTCTGAGCATGTACCTGTTGTAACAACTTCAAACTTTCCAAGATGACGGCGCGTCCGGCATCCGGAGTTTCGTTCATGACGTCAAGACCTAAACGATGGTATTGGTAGAAGAAATCGTGCAACTTGCTGTATGTGCTGTTGGTAAGGTTTTCGGTGATCCAGTAACGGTTGCTTTGACCATTGTCGGCAACACTCCAGCCTTTTTCTTTGGCCGACTGGTTGAAGTTGACGATGGTTTGCATCTTGTTGTAGTACGGCGCTCCTCCATTCATAGAGAAACTGTCGAACTCAACGGCAAGAAATAGGTTCAAATAATATGCCAAAAGGGAGGTGAACTGCGAAATGTTTGCATTGTCGGAATACTCCAACGGATCACCATCGGCGTAGGTGAACTGGATGTTCTTGTCTTGGAAGTTTAGCAATGTGGTCTTATAACTTGCCTTATATACAGGACGTTGTAAGATGACGGTCATCGTTCCTTCCATAACATCACCGGATACCTTTGTGAGGTTTATCTGGATGGCACATTCAATGCGCTCGTTGGTCTTCAATGTGTATTGGCACCATTTGCGATCGTGTACAAACTGATAAAGTTTTTGTTGAAGATCGTTGTAACGTTGCTGGTTTGAACCACCCGTCACTTGGTTGGCATTGACGGAAATGGAACATTGAAAATCCTGCGCATAAAGGCAGGAACCCAGAACCATTAAAAGGCATAAGTATAGAATCCTTTTCATTCTTGCACGTCTTGAGGGTTCGTTAATTGGTTGACAACCTGAAGGATGTCGTATGCGATTTCTCGCTTACTCTTGAGCTCGCTTTCAAAGGTTTGCTCGTCTCGGGTAATCATCACCACCTGGTTTGTGGGGGTGCGGAATCCGGCGCCTTTGGTGCGCAGCGAGTTTAAAACGATGAGGTCCGCGTTTTTATTATGCAACTTTTGCAATGCATTTACCTTTTCGTTTTGTGTTTCTAATGCAAAACCGACTAAAAATTGATGATCCTGCTTCTGTTTGCCGATGGATGCCAAGATGTCTTTGGTCTTGACTAACTGAATGTCAAGATTGTCTGTTTTTTTCTTGATCTTTTCTGATGCAACTTCTTTTGGCGTGTAGTCGGCTACTGCGGCGGCCAATATCATGACATCTTGCTCACTGGCAATAGCCATACATTGCTCATACATCTGCTCGGCAGTCATCACATCGATGCGTTTCACCATCGGGTGGTTGATGGTCAATGAGGTTGGACCAGACACCAAAGTGACATCAGCTCCCATCTCGGCAGCTGCCTCTGCTAAAGCATAACCCATAAGTCCGGAGGAATGATTTCCTATAAAACGTACAGGATCAATAGGCTCGTAGGTCGGACCAGCGGTGATCATCACGCGCTTGCCAGAGAATAGTTGTTGTGATTTGAAATGATTTTGTACTATAGTAAAGATATTCTCTGGTTCTTCCATCCTTCCGGTACCCGTAGTTCCACAGGCTAGGAAACCACATTGCGGTTCGATGATGTGCACCCCTTTTTGTCGCAACAGCTCTATGTTGTGCTGTACGGTGGGCTCTGCATACATCTGGTTGTTCATCGCCGGTGCGATGAAGATGGGCTTGCGTGTAGCTAAAAGCAAGGTTGACAGGGCATCGTCGGCAATGCCGTGTGCGTATTTTCCAATGATGTTGGCGGTGGCAGGGGCGATGATCACACAATCGGCCCAATCGGCCATACTGATGTGCTGCACGTCCCGTTGTGCCGTCGGTTCAAACAGGTCGACATATAACTTGTTCTGCGACAAGGTCTCAATCGTCAAGGGCGTGACAAACTCTAAGGCGCTGCGTGTGGCTACCACTCGTACGTCACAACCACTGCTCTTGAATTGACGAATCAAGAACATCGTCTTGTATGCGGCAATGCCTCCTGTGATGCCGATGACTATATGTTTACCTGTAAGTTCTGCTACCATCGAATGTTAGTCTTCTTCTGGATCTCTGAAATAAACTTGACCGTTTTCAAATTCATATAATGCCAATTGCGTAGGCTTTGGCAATTGTTCGTAGAACTTTGACAATTCGATCTGCTCACGGTTTTCGTATGCTTCCTCAGCTGAATCTGCACTAGATGCATATTGCTGTGAACTTTCCAGAAATTCTTGCTTTAAGTCAGCAGCAATTTGATCAGCTCTCTTCGACATAATGGCAATGCTCTTGTAGTAGTTGCCAGTCTCTTTATCAAATTGTCTGATGTCTTTGGTCTTAGCGAAGACGTCTGTCTTCAATTTTTTGTAATCTGCAGCTTTCATTCTATTATGTTAGTTTTGTTTATTATATTTTTCTAATTGTTTAGCAACGTCCTGTGCGATTTTGCTGGTTTCTTTGTAATACTTGGAATCGCTGTAGCTGAGCTCCATCTTCAAGCAGGCTTCCTGGCAGGCTTTGTAACGCTCCAACTTCTTGCCTTCCACACTCTTACGTGCGTATTCATAATTGTTGAGCACCAGGTAGTAAACCGCCTCGGACATTAAAGGTGAGTAAGAATATTCGTTGAAGAAGTTCTTGGCAGCAATCTGACAAGCTTCGTAATGATCGGTGTTGTAGTACAATATTAAGATTTCAAGGTCTTTACGGGCTAACTTCAAACGCAAAGCATCCAGCATTTCATTACATTCTTCGATGTGCTTGTTGTCTGGATAAGCTTGGATGAATGCCTTGATCTCATCAATGGCATATTGCGTGCTGGATTGATCCAGATAATAGTCGGGAGAAGTGTTGTAAATGGCAGACACACAATAGTAAAAGGCGTCTTCAGTCCTCTCGGTGTTTGGGAAACGTTTGACGTAGTCGTGAAAATGGAAAGCCGCCATGCTGTAGTCCTTGTTCATATAATAACTGTGAGCGAACAAGTATAGGATGGTGTCGGCACGCGGCGTACCTAAGGAAAGAGGGTAGAGCTCCTCGAAAAGACCGGCCGCAGAAAGGTACGAGCCGTTCTTGTAGTAACGCATAGCTCGTTCATAACTTTGGTCAAAGTTTTCGAAGGTTACTTTCTTTGCTTTTGAATTTGTTTTTTTAGCCTTCGTCGCCTTCTCTTTTGCTGGTATAGTGTCGGTTACACGTGTGATGGTCTCCACTTTTGGCAAAAATGAAGACATAACATCCGCAGCATAAAGATTCACGGAGGAAGCTAAAAATAAGAGTATTAATAACTTACAACTGTTCTTTACCATAGTATTTCAAATCGGGCAAAGATATAAAAAAAGGGGATAAATAGGAAGTGTACGGCGTTTTTTTTAACCATTGGACGTTAGCCGTTAGCCGTTAGCCATTGGCTTTTAGCTCTTGGCCACTCTGTAACTCTGCCACTCTAGAACTGGAAGTAGATGAACGGCTGCAGGTCTGCGGTAACGAATTGATAGAGGAAGAATACGGCAACAACCGTCACCAACGCCATCAACCATAACGGCATGAGTGCGAAATTGACACGATACCAGCGTTTAAAATGTTCGGGCAGCCAGTGGATGATCATACCTATGACAAAAAGTATGAATACAGGCCAGTAGTTGCTCAAAATCTCGGGGATGGCTGGGATGTTCCAGTGGCCGCCAATGCTGTTTACCATCGACTTTGCGGTGTTCCATGCGGTTTCATTGGCAATGGCTGGATCGAGGTTTGACCCTGAACGGAAGAACAATCGTGTGAAGGAGATGAATACGAAGGTCATAAATACGTTCCAACTGTAGTTCAACCATTGAATATCTTTGTTAGGGAAGATGCTGGAATAGATGCAGCGGATCAAGGTGCCACCGAAGAATACGCCCGACCAAACGGTGAAGATCATCAGCACCGGACTTGGCCAGAACCAGTTGCAGGCGAAAAAGGCCCCGAAGATGATGCCAGATACCAAACTGCGTAACCATTGTTTCAGATGTCTCCAGATCTTAAAACCTAAGATACCAACACCATTCAAACCACCCCAAATCATAAAGTTCCAGCTTGCACCATGCCATAGACCGCCTAACAACATCGTGTTCAGCATGTTGATGTTGGTGCTGATCTTTAGTCTGGCTTTTTGGGAAGCTAATGAGACAATCAGTACGATAACGGCAATGGATGCTATTACACTGGTGATGACCACACTTTTAGTCAACAAAATGATAACAGAGGCGATCAGTAAGATGCAGAAATAGGTGCCAAAGGTGGCGTTACGATTACCGCCCAGTGGGATGTAGAGGTAGTCTTGCAGCCACTTGGACAGAGAAATATGCCATCTCTTCCAGAAGTTGCTTGGGGAATCAGCTTTGTATGGCGAGTTGAAGTTCTTGGGCAGGTAGAAACCCATCAGCATCGCTACGCCAATGGCAATGTCTGTATAACCCGAGAAGTCGGCATATACCTGCAACGAATAAATGAATAATGCTGACAGGTTTTCGAAGGCGGTGTATAAGGACGGATTGTTGAAAACGCGGTCCACAAAATTGACGGCTAAGTAGTCGCTCATTATCAACTTCTTAGCTAAACCATTCAATATCCAAAACATCGCAATGCCGAATTGACGGCGACTGAGGAAGAACTTCTTATATAATTGTGGTACAAATTGATCGGCACGAACAATCGGACCGGCTACTAATTGAGGGAAGAAACTGACATAGAAGCCGAAGTCCAAGATGTTGCCCACGTGCTTGATTTTCCCTTTGTATACATCTACCAAATAGCTGATGTTCTGGAAGGTGTAGAAGGAAATACCTACCGGAAGGAGAATCTTGGAGGCATCGAAGTAGTCTTTGCCAGAGAGATCGTTGGTCCATTGCGCCAGCCAGTTGATGACTTCGTATTGGCTATTGACAATGGTGTTGTAGGCATCGGTGAAGAAGTAGGCGTATTTGAAATAGAAGAGTACCAATAAGTTGATGACGACACCAAAGATAAGATGAAACTTCTTGGCTCCCTGACGCTTGGATTTGTCCATAAAGATTCCTAAGAAGTAATCTAAGAACATATCAAAGATCAGAATAAGTACGAAAAGACCAGATGTTTTGTAGTAGAAGAATACGCTGGCGAGGAATAAAAAGGTGTTGCGCAACAGTCGCTTGCTATGTAGAAGCGAGAATATGGCCATAACCAGTGCCAAGAAAACCCAGAAGTTGAATTGGGTGAAAAGCAACGGGTATTGCTCGTTGAAGGAGAATACGTTGGCTAAGAATATCTTAAGGTTGTTGAGCGTCATTATAGTTCGTTTTTATTTCTCGAATAAGTGCGTTGTAAAAAAAGTCTCCAATCAGGTTGTACCCGGCTGCCGTGAAATGGACGTGGTCTTTTTGTGCCAGTCCTTTTTTACGCCAGGTTTCCATAGATCGTAAGCCACCCATCACTTCAAATTGATCCCATACCGCTCCGCCTGTGGCGTTGGCTAAACGATACATTGCATCCTGTACGGCCGGACCCGTAGGGTTTACGTAGTATTTGCCTTTGCGTCCTTTCTTCCAAGTGTCGTTGTTGGTGAGAAAAATGAATGCACATTCAGGATTTGATGATCGTATCTTGTTGACTAACTGGAGGTAGTTGTTTTGAAATGCAATTGTATCAAAGCTAGAGCCGAAGGCATCGTTTACGCCGATGCCGAAGATGACCAGGTCGGGCTTGATGAATGCCATGTCCCGTTCAAAGTTCTTGCATCTCAGGTACGAGGTGACCTGTGCGCCGTTTACACCGATGGATGATACCGTGATGCCAGGGTTTGCATTTAGGATCTGTATGCCGTTGACAATGAAAGTGTCGCCCTTGCTGCACGGGAAGTGAAAGGTGAACTCTCGCAAAGGATGTGTGGGGTAAAAGAAGAAATGCCCGTTTTCACTGTCAATGGAGTCTGGAAACTGATAAACAGTGTCGTATTGTAAGATGGGGTCAATGGGATATCCTCGGGTGCTCCCCCATAATACTATGGTGTCGGCTGTATATAGAAAATCGTTGTCTTTGAGTAGGATACCTATCCAGTTGGGCTCATCTGCACACCATACGGCGATGCCGCTGCCACCTAATGGAAATGTGTGGTTCGCGTAAACATTGCGTATGAGGTTGAAGGGAGCTTTTTTCGTGACTTTGTAGTCGAAGGGATTGTTGCAGTTGTTGGCGGCAGAATAGGGGAATATGAACCCGCGTTCGGCAGGCTCCTGCCCGTATTCCTCCAGCAAGTGCTTACGTATGCGATTGGTCATCGTGCCCGCCTGCACGTGCGAGCCGCCGATGTGTACGATGTGTATGTTGCCACTCTTAGTGCGCATGACTTCATCCATGCGAGTGAAAAATTGGTTGAGTTCTATACTATTTGGAGATCTGTATAGCGTGTCTACCAACAGGTTTATGTAGGTTTCCTCTTCGTCGCTTTCAATGTCGGTGGTGTCAGCTTGAAGATCTGTGACGATGGTGTCTACTGCCAAAGTGTCCGTGAATGTTGGAATAGCGGGAATGGAGTCCGCGCGGGTGAGGTCGTCCTGCCCGTATGCACAAAACGTAGCCCACGAAAGGAAGATCAATACGGCTATTTTGCGGATTTGTTCCATAAAGTGTCGAATTGTTGTTGTGGCATCTTCTGACGGGTTAGATAGAAATCGTACATCTTGGAGAAATTGTCGGCTAAGATCTTGCCAACCTTGGTGGCACCGGCAGGCGTGAAATGGATGTAGTCGGGACCGGCTAAGCCATTCTGAACCCACGCAATCATAGAGTTCTCACCACCCATTACTTCATACAAGTCCCAATATGCAACGTGGTTGCGAAGTGCAACGTTGCGCAAACCGTCAATGAGTTGAGGGAGCAATGGATAGGTGCGTAACGATCCACCCTTGCGTGTGCTCATATCAGAAGGTCCGATAAATAGTAAGGTTGCATTAGGGTATACCTGTTTGATGCGTTTGATCTGCTTTTCTATTGAGGTCAGATAGTTGTTCAAGGATTTGTCGTTGTAGATGACCGGTACGGAGTTGCCACCGAATTGCAAAATGATCATTCCTACGTTCATTTGCTGGTAACAGCTGCGCAATAACGTGTCGTTGATCATGGTGAATTGATTGCCGGAAGATCCTCGAAGAGGAATGTTGTCAACGGCAACGCCATAGCCGTGGTCGAGCATGATACCGTAGATGTCAGCAGAACCTTGCATAGTGATCTGTACGGAGGTGGAAACGGTGTCCATATGCCAGTGGCAAGTGTGTATACCCGTGAGTCCGTGGGAGATGGTCTCGTTGTATCCTCCTTTGCGGTTTTTCAGGGTTGCAGAAAAATTGCCGGTGTGGTCGTTGTACAGCAATGTGATGTTTGAAAAGCGCTTTACGCGACTGTCGGCACTCTTGTGCTGGGAGGCGTTGGCCCCAAAGGTGGCTCCGCCGCCTAATCGGTAACATTTGGCCATCACACCGTAATTCCCGTTGCAGCGCGCCCCATCGCCGTAGGAGGAGTATAAGGTGAGCGCTCCGGAAGCATATTGACTGACTGCAAATGATGGAATGGTTTGGATAACAGGAACTAAGCCAGGACCACCACCGCCAAAGGTGCGTTGGAAGAAGGTTCTGATGTTGCCTGAAATACGATCCATCTCGATCTGGGAGTCGCCATAGTGCAGTATACGTACCACCTCCTCGTTTCCCTTGGCCTGCGCCATGCGGGCAAACATCTTGTCGAAGAAGGTGATGTCGTCGTTCGGAAGGTAAAAGTGCCCCGTCTGTTCGGTTAAGGCTACTTTGTATTGCTGCAACGTGTCTTTAAGATCGTTGAGCTGTTTCAACTCTACAGAATCCAGTTCCTTGATTTCAGGGGCGACAGGCTGCGATTGCCCTACCAGTACATCCTCGATGCTTGGGAAATGAATTTCCTTTTTGCCGATGTTGATCCCTTCTTTAGGAAAGAAGTAGCATATTGCACCTAATGCGGTGATTACCAGTATGATGAATAAAAATATTTTATAAGGTTTCATTATTATTATGCCCTCTTTTAAGGGGGCGCAAAAGTAAGAAATTTTTGTCCTCTTTTACTTTATTATTATTTTTGCAGCCTCAATTTTTGAATCTAAGGAATATGAAACGACTGTTATTACTTGCTATCTTGGGCTTATTTACTGTTTTTCAGGCACAAGCAGTGCTCAAGGAGAAGGACCTGGCACAGACATTGGGTGTCTTGCGGGCCGAACTGGCTCAAAGTTACAATGAGCAACAAGCCCGAATGGCACGTTTCCAAAAGAGAAATCTCGAACAGCATAAGAACTTGATTTCGATGATGCAACGCAGCAACCAGATTGCGTTGATGCTCTATTCGCAAAACTCCGATTTTACGTTCGATATGGCATACGCTTGCCAGGCTGCGACGGAACAATATCGTAGCTTGCGTGAACATCATATGCCTTATGATAAAATAAAGAATAAGGTAAGCGCGGAGATTGATCGCTATGATCAGCTTATCAATGCACTGCGAAATATCCCACCAAGGGTGCTGCCGAATGGTGAACTGGCGAAAATCCCCGATTCTATACGTGCGCTACTGCCAAAACTGATTACCGATACGTCAAAATCGAATCCCTTTATCCTAGATGCACAGGGAATGCAGGACCGCGAGGCCTGCTTGGAATATGCAACAGCTTTGCGTGATCTGTATCAGGAAATGTTAGTGGTGATTACGCGCGACGAGGAACATTACAAACGGGTGACTGAACGCGTGGGCAAACTTAACGCCTACGCCTTGGAACGCTATGAAATGATCCAGAAAAACATCTTCGTGAATGGCGACAATAATTATTTTAAGACGCTGAAACGTTTCAAATGGCATTTGATGAATGCTCGTAAAGATGTGGATGATAAGTATAAACCGTTGGCTATGAAGTCGGAATGGCGTGGTCCTGTTATCGTGGGCGTGAGCATTTTCATGGTGTTCTATATCTTGGTGGCAAGCATCCTCAGCTATGTGATCGTTCGCTGGCTGCTGCCGAAAAGGGTCCGTGAACGCGTTATCTCTAAGAAAAAACGCCCGCTCTTTACCTTGGCGTGCGGCGTGGTTATCTTCGTGGTGTCTATTACGATAGCCCGCTTCTTTACGTATCAGAATTTCATCAAAATGGCCATCGGATTGATGATTACATATGCTTGGCTGCTGGAGGTGATTCTGGTTTCTCTGCTGATTCGCTTGAGTGATGCTCAAATTAGAGCTGGCGTTCGTGCCTATTTCCCATTTATGGTGATGGCTTTGGTCGTAATCGTGTTCAGGATGATCCTTATTCCGAATAATCTTGTGAATTTGATTTACCCGCCGATACTATTAATATTTACTATTTGGCAGGCTTTTGTCTTGCGCAGCAAGCTCGCCAAATTGCCCACAAGTGATATGATCTACTCGATGATCTCTTTGATAACGATGGTCGTTTCTTGCGTGGCTGCTTGGACAGGCTTTGTGCTTATGGCCGTTCAGATTATGATCTGGTGGACTTTCCAATTGGCGGCTATACAAACCATCACTTGCTGCTTCGATATCTCTCAATGGTACGAATCTCGCTACCTTATCAGGAAAATCGCCTCGGATCGGAACGTGAAAATTAAGAATCACCAGGACGCTCAGTCGCTGCTGAAGAAGACCCGTCCGAAAATGGAGAAGGGCGAGTACATCGCACAAACTTGGTTTTTCGACTTTATGCGCCAGGCATTGTTGCCAGTAGCAGGCGTGGCTTCCGTATTACTTTGCTTCTATTGGGCAGCGAATACGTTTGAGATGACTTCTATCTGTAAAAAGATCTTTATGACGAACTTCGTGGATAAGCCCGGCGTCATCCAACTCTCTGTGTTTAAGTTGTGCTTGGTCTTGGCATTGTATTTTGTGTTCCGTTACCTCAATTATGCCATTCGAGCTTTCTACAAGATGCTGAAGAAACATAGTAAAAAGGAAACTAACGGCGTGGTTAATATGACGCTGGCTAATAATCTCATCTCGATATTCGTGTGGGGATCATTCTTGGTGGCCTCTCTGGTGATGCTGCAAATACCAAGTAAGGGTATCTCCATCGTGATGGCAGGTTTGGCTACGGGTCTCGGTTTTGCAATGAAGGATCTCCTCGAAAACTTTGTATACGGACTTTCCCTGATGACGGGACGTTTGCGCGTGGGCGACTACATCGAGTGCGATGGCGTGCAGGGCAAGGTGGAAAGCATCAACTATCAAAGCACACAAATCGTAACGCTGGATGGTTGCGTGATTGCTTTTCAAAATGCGGCACTTTTCAGCAAAAACTTCAAAAACTTGACACGCAACCACGGCTATGTGATGGTGAAAATACCAATCGGCGTGGCCTATGGCGTGAATGTGGACCGCGTAAGACAGATGCTTATCAAAGGCTTGGAACCTCTGAAACAGAAAAATGCTGCAGGAAAGTATGTGGTGGATGTGAAACAGGGATTTACGGTTACTTTCTCCGATTTTGGTGAAAGCAGCGTCGATCTTTTCGTCATCTGCTGGGTACTCGTGGAAGAGAAAGCTTCCTTTGTTGGAAAAGTTAAGGAAGTGATATATAATACGTTAAATAAGAATAATGTGGAAATCCCATTTCCACAACGCGATATCTATGTCCGTCGCATTGAGATGCCAGAAAAGTCGGAATCAACGCTGGAAAAGGCTGCAAAAAGACTTGTGAAAAGACATAAAATGACGCCGGACAATGAAGATGTTGATAATGTTGATAAATAAAATTATAAAGGTGATAGAACATAAATAAAAAAAATGTACTTTTGCCGCCCTTAAAAATAGAAAAGTAAATTATTAAAAATCAAAGTTAGAAATGGCAAATCATAAGTCATCTGTAAAAAGAATTAGAGCAAACGAAAGAAAAAGACAAGCTAACCGTTATTATTCAAAAACTATGCGTAACGCTTTGAGAGATGTTCGCGCTATCAACGATAAGAACGAAGCTATGCAGAAGTTGTCAGCAATGACTGCTATGATCGACAAGCTTGCCAAGAAGGGTATGATTCACAAAAATAAAGCTGCAAACCTCAAGTCAGGTTTGATGAAGAAAATCAACGCTATGTAATATTGGAAGGCCATGCCTTCTGAGAAAAACATATTGCAGCCACGGCCGTATCGTTGCTCGGTTCCCATTCAAATACGAATGAATGATCTGGATCCTTTTGTTCACGTGAACAATGGTGTCCAATGTAATTATTTCGATTACGGAAGAAGCTGCTACTTTGAACAAGTCTTTCGCACTCCAATCAATTGGAGTGAGTTAGACTTGGTTCTTGTTCATATTGAACTCGATTTTAAGCAGGGTATTGAGTATCACGACGACATCGTTTGCGAAACACAGGTGCTTTCTGTGGGTAACAAGAGCTTGAAAATGATGCAACAACTGCGTGATGTGAAAACGAATATGATAAAGTCTACCTGCTTTAGCGTGGTGGCGGGCTTTGATCGCCATACACATCTCGCTATCCCCATAAGAGAGGAATATAAGAGACTGTTTTACGAATTTGAAGATCTTTCCTATGATCAGTAAAAGTAGGATTTCCGACATTCGCAAACTTCACCTCAAGAAGTTTCGTGATGCTCAACAGTTGTTTCTGGTTGAGGGTCGCAAATGCGTGGAAATGTTATTGCAATCTGATTATATCGTAGAAGAATTGTTCGCTACGGAATCTTCTGTGGAAGCTAATAAGCAGATGCTCGCGAAAGTCCCTGTCACTATCGCAACGCCTTCTGAGATGGAACGCCTCTCCACAATGAGCACATCCCCAGATCTTTTGGCCGTTGTGCGAAAAAAACAAGAATCTTCCCCTTTGGACGAAAATGCCCCCGTCATCGTACTCGATCGTATCGCAGATCCCGGTAATTTGGGGACTATTCTTCGTACTGCCGACTGGTTCGGTATCTTTCAAGTGGTGTGCTCCCACGATTGCGTGGACCTCTATAACCCCAAAACGATACAGTCAACAATGGGATCTTTCTGCCACGTGGATGTTCGTTACCTTGACCTCGTTGACTTCCTCTCCGAATATGGTAAGTCTCATCGTGTGCTCGGCACGTTCCTGGATGGCTCTTCTGTCTATACGTTCGATTACCAACCCAACGACTGCATCGTCATCGGAAGTGAATCCCATGGCATTAGACCCGAAATCCATCATCTCATTACAAATAAGATTACCATCCCTCGTGGAACAACACCGCGCCCGTCTGCTGAGTCGCTTAACGCTGGCGTGGCTGCTGCTATCGTGATGGACCACTTTGTTTCGAAATGTACATTTTAAATCTTAAATAATATGAAAAAAAATCTACTCCTTATTTTATCTATCTGCTGCGCAACCATCGTGTTCGCACAGAACTCCCGTACGATAAATGTTGATCGTACTCTTATGAAAAAACAAGCGCTCGCTGAACAATATGTGTTTGCACCTCAAACATTCTCACACTACTTGTGCGCTCGTGTTTCTGATGATGGCTATGAACGCAAATCTTTTACTTACGATGCTCAAGCACGTATCAATTGCGTGATCGACTCCATCGGCAGCGAAAAGGTTCGCGATTCTATCTATTATGATGCTAACAATAATGTGATCCGCGTTTCTGGTCATCAATATTTGAATGGCATTTGGAAAAATGTTTACATCGTGGAATATGACTATGATGCAAACAATAATATGACCCACCGTAGAAACTACAACTCTATGGGTACGGAAACCTTTACACAAGGTGGTGTATACGACTATGTTTATCAAGATGGCCACATCGTTAGCCATACAGGTTATATGGGCGACTATCAATTCTTGTTCGAAACTTGTGAATATAAGTATGATGCACAAAACCGTCTTGCTGCTGAAATTTATTGCCAAGGTTTCGAAACTGTGGATTCTTCTATGAAACTGGTTTATGAATATGGCGCTAACGGTAAACTTGCTGAAGTTAGATGCTATTATTATAATGGCTACGGCTGGGATTATAATGATAAAGATGTTTATTTGTATGATGTAGCAGGTAACTGCAGTGAACACAGCAGATTGGACGCTTCAAATAACTATACCGACAGAAAACTCTACGATTATGATGTAAATACATCTTCTGAGAATATTGCTATGCCTTATTACATCCCTGAATTGGGCTTGCCAGAAGGTTTCTCAGATGTACACATGCGTGTTTCTGAACAGTGGTATACTTTGGATGCTGACCACGTACTTCAATATGTATGTCTTTACTATTACGTATATAGCACCGGTCTTTCTGTAGAAGAAATGACAAACTCAACGGTTTCTGTTTATCCTAACCCTGTACAAAATGTGTTGACCGTGAATTTGGATGAAGATGCTGTAGCTGCTACCGTATTCGATTTCCAAGGTCGCATTCTCCAAACTACAACTTGTATGGCAGGTGTTAATTACTTGGATATGTCTCAATATAGTGCTGGCGTTTACTTCGTGAAGGTTGCCTTCAAGGATGGTAAAACAGCTGTTCAAAAGGTTGTAAAACAATAGTTTTATAGATCGATATAAACTAAAAGCGGTCTGAGGGCATAACCTTCAGACCGCTTTTAGTTTACAAATATTGCTGTCCGATAAAAACTGAAAATGGGGAAAAAGGATTACTAACCCATTGATTTTTAGCAATGGGTTGTGTGCAGGTCCAAAGACAAGCCCCCCTCAATCAAAAAGAGTCAGTTCCGGAGGCATTTCAGAAGCTTCAGCAAGGACATACTCCCAGTCTTTCTCGGGGTTGTTGAAAAGACTGTAGAAGTCAACATAGTACATAAGCGTGATTCTCACCATTGTCGCCAGGCCGGAGAAGCTCCATTGGCGTTTCAGTCCTTTCTGCATGACCATTAGCAGCAGGTTTGCGATGAGCGTCACCCAGATCTGTATTTTAATGGCATTGGCACTTTCGCCATAGAAGTATTTCAGAGGGAAGTTCTGCTTCATCTGCTTGAAGAGCAGCTCTATTTCCCATCTTTTGCGGTAAATGGCCACGATTTCTTCCGGATCGAAGTCCTTGTCGTTTGTGAGCAGGGATATGAGTTTGTGCTTCACTTCGTCCACATAGGTGACGATGCGTGCGTGGTGTTCGAGTGTCTTTCCGTCTTTCAGCTTCTTTGTGAAGACCACTTCCTGCACCCTCACCTCCGTGAGTCCGTCGGGTGTCTGGTACGCGGTGTCATTCAGTATCTTGTACTTGAGCGACTTCTTCATCTTCGTGACATAAACCACGCCTCGTTCGGAAAGCTGTTCGAACTTCTCGTAATCGATGTATGCGCGGTCCATCGCCATGATGTCCCCCTTGTTCAGTGCCGCCGGCTTGAGCATGAAGGAGTCATTGGTGGCTGCGGATGTGAACTTTATGTCGGAGGGCACTCCCTCGTTGGCATGGATGACCGTATGCACCTTGATCCCGCCCTTCTTCTTCCCAGTCTTGGGATGCCTTCCGACACCCTTGAAAATCAGGTTGGAGAAGAGGGTGATGGTCGTGGAGTCTATGATCTGGAGTCTCTTCATCCATTTCGGCGTTTTGCGGCTTCGGCTGTCCGATGAAAGCACATCCCTGTATCTGCCGTACAGTTGGCGGTAGATTTCCTCGAAAATGTGTTCCGAGCGTCGTTTGTTGGCATCCGCCAGCGTGCTGCGGCCGATTCTGAAGGTCAGACCGAGATGGTTCAGTTTGCGTGCCTCCGCCTGCAGGGATGCGGTTATTTCTCTCAACGAGTCGAACCTCATGATTACGGCATACAGCATCACCACCAGGTGAACCCAGATGTTGAAGCGTTTCGTGTAGCGCTCTCCGCCGTTCTCGCGGCTTATTTGAAAGATTTTTGACTTGTCAAGCAATTTTATCACCTGACCATAGAGCGGCTGTCCGCTAAAATGTGTACTTTTGCCCATGTTATTTTTAATTTTGGAGCACAGCAAAAATAACACAAAGGGCTGACTTCTAAAACAGAAATCAGCCCTTATTTTTTGCCCTCAAAAAAAAGTTTTATCGGACACCAATAATTCTAAATAAACTAACTATCACTTATGGAACAATTAATTGAAGCTGCTAAAAAATTTAGCACGGATGTGTTGTTTAAAAACATCCCTCAGATCTTAATCGCTATTGTAGTCCTGTATGTGGGCTTGAAACTTATCAAATTGTTGGATAAGGTACTACACAAAACGTATCAACGTCATCAGGTAGATGCCTCTCTTCAGCAATTCTTGAATTCATTGATCAACATTACGTTGAAGGTGGTGCTTGCGTTAACCGTTATGGGCATCGTGGGCATTAAGATGACCTCTTTTGTAGCTATCTTGGGTGCTGCAGGTCTGGCTGTCGGTATGGCTTTGCAAGGTACACTTCAAAACTTTGCAGGTGGTGTCATCATCCTCTTGCTCCGTCCTTTCCGCGTGGGCGACTATATTGAGCAGGGCTCTTATGCTGGAACTGTTGAAACTATCCAGATCTTCAGTACTACGTTGCGTACCCCGGATAATCGTACGGTGATCGTACCGAATACGGAATTGGCTACCAAGTCGTTGACCAACTATAATGTGCCTATGCGTCGCGTTGCTGTCAACGTGGGTATTGCGTATGGCGAGTCGGTGGAGAAAGCTCGTACGGTATTGTTGAAGGTGAGCGATGAGCACGCTGCTGTGTTGAAGGAACCTAAGGCCCCGATGGCTGTGGTAGATTCAATGGGCGATAGCGCAGTGAATATGGTGCTGTATGTTTGGTGTAAACCAGAAGACTATTGGACCGTGCTCTTTGACTTAAATGAGCAAGTGTATAACGCATTCAACCGCGAAGGTATCCAAATACCGTTCAATCAGTTGGATGTTCATATCGACAAATAAGTCGTTGGATTTTGAAAAATATGGGAAGTGTCTATCGAATGATGCTTCCCTCTTTAAGAGCTTTTTCGTACAACTTGTTAATGTGTTGTTCGATGAGCTCTTTTTTACATTGGTTAAGAATCATCATCCTTGCGGCTGCCATCTCTTCCTCGGTTTCGCTTACGGAACGTTGATTTTTGTAGTCTAAGATGACCAATAGGAAATGGTTGTCGCCAACTTCCTTTTCAAGGCATTTATGCCCCTCAATATCGCCTTTCTCGATTTCGAAGGAAACTTCATTCTGGATATCATCCAGATATAGCCACGCTTCATCGTCGATGAGGTACTCGATGGAGTCGCTGAGCATCTTGATCAGCACGTCCTTCTCGGTTTGACGTTTTTCTTTGTCAAAAAGGATAGCCTTGACTGGCTCGATGAGTTTGGAGCCTTTGGACAGCTTTACAAAGTTCACTTTTACAATTTCTTTGTCAACGGTATATCGGTTGTCAAAGCTATTCAAGAATTGTTTTACAGCCTCTTCTGATGGCTGAATGTCTTTGTTTTTTGATACGATTAAATCGTAATATTTGTTGATGAGGAGACTGTTACGATAAGCCTCCATTTCTTGCTGGAAGTTCTTGCTCTTGAGCGGAAGTTTTTTTTCGGCTTCGTGAAGCACAATCTGCTCTTTGATCCAGTCGTCAACAATGTCGTTGAACATCGCAAGACTGTCGGAAACGGAAAGTCCCGATGGCATACTTTTCAGCACATCGGACTGATAGAGCTTATGGTAATATACTTGCGCAACCACTTTGTCTTTCTTCTGGCAGGAAGCAAGACAAAGTAGCAGTGCAAATAGGAAAAAGATTACTCTTTTCACGTTATTTCTTTAAAATGGTTGCAAATACTTCTTCGTTTACGACAACAGGATACTTCTCACGTAATGTTTTGATCCATTCCTGTTCCAGATAGTCTTGGTACTTGCTGACAACAATGGCGCGAATTTCGCTCATCGGCTTGTACTGGATAGTGTCGTTAGGTTCGTCAACCGGATATTGTGTCTTAATGGTTTCGTAGAACTTTTCAAGTCCGATAGTGTCTTTGATAGCCGCATTCCATACTTTTTCGGAGTTGATTTCATAAAGCAACATGCCGTCGTGGAATTCGGTAATCAGTTCGCGGTATTCTGGATACTTGTTCTCGAGATTCTGTCTTTCGTAGCGAAGAATTCTTTCATTTACGAAGTTAGGGTAGATGGTGTTCAGGAATTGCTCAACAGTACCTTTGAGTTGTGTGCCTTGATAACGGGAGATGAATGCGCCGAAGTCGAGGGCGGTGTATTTCTCGTTTGCAAAACTGAACATCGGTTTCAACTTCTTGATACCCTTGAGGGAATCAATGGATAGGGTGGTGGATTGGAAATAGGAAGCCGGAAGGTTTTTTGCGAAGAATTTCATCGCTGCATTCTTTCCGCTTTCTTCAAAATTGTATTCTTTTTTCAGTTTCGCAATCAAAACATCTTTGCTCTTCTTGGAACGACTATCGCGAGATAACTTGTTCTTTAATAAAAACTTGGTTTCTTCGTTGGTGGTAGCGTATTGGATAGAGTCGAGCTTGAGGATGTGCCAGCCGATGTTGGTAGGCACAGCTTCGGAAATCTCACCGTTCTTCAAATAGATGGCTGCTGAAACGTAGTTGCCTGGGCGACGGTTTGGAGCGAATGGGGCCATAACGCCAGCTTCACTTTGTGTAGCTTTGTCTTCGGAATATTTGCTGGCCAATTCGGCAAAGGAAACGCCTTTCTTATATTCGCTCTTGATGAGGTCGATTTTGGATTGTATTTCAGGTTTCATGCCAACAGTTAACGCGGTGGTGTCGGTGATGAAAATCTGGGAAACAAATACTTTATTGATAGCAGGTACTTTTTCCTGAACGTAAACCAGATGATAGCCGAATTGTGTACGGAAAGGTAGGGAAACCTGACCAACAGGAGTGTTGTATGCAGCCACTTCGAAAGGATAAATCATCTCCATAACAGAGAAATAGCCAAGCTCGCCTTTGTTGCCTGGAATGAATCTTCCCGTTTGAGGGTTGGTCATGCCTTTGGCAGATTCGTCTTCTGAATAACGGTATGCGGCTTCGTTGAAATCTAAGCCGTTGACAATCATCTCGCGGATGTTTTGAATCTTGCGGTATGCTGCCAGTGTGTCTTTAGGACTTGCGTTTTCAGCGCATCGGATTAAAATGTGAGAGGCTCTGACGTGTTGCTTGGAATGCTCGAAAGCTTCTTCCAAAAGCTTGTCGCTGACCTCGGTGTCTACCATATATTGTTGTGCCGACTGGCTTTTATAGGCGGATAATTCTTTCTGGAAAGCTTGTGCTGTGTCCAGCTGAAGTGCTTGAGCCTCTTGAACTTTCATTCGGTAGTTGATGAAAAGGTCAAGGTATTCTCTCAAATCTTTTTCTGTAGATTCAGAAAGAAGATTGTTTTTCTGGTAAGCTTGAATGAATTCGCTCTTGGTGATGGACTCTTTGCCCACTTTTAACAAAACGGCGTTGTCGTTCTGTGCAAATGCGGTGCAGAAAAGACCTAATGTTGCGATAGTTAAGAAATGACGTTTCATTGTATCGATTCTATTTTTAGTTCATTTTAAAAAAGCTTGCAAAGATACAAAAAAGCTTAAAGCATTAGGCTTTTTGTCCAAAGCTTTTTGACTACGCTTGTTGTCTCAATCCCAGTGCTTCGCCTACAACGAAACAACTGCCTCCGATGAAGAGTATGTCGTCGGGTGCGGCATCTCCGTTGGCGGAGCGGATGGCTTGCTCAACAGTGCCCACCTCCGTAGCGTCTAAGTTGTAACATCGTAGTTTGGTGGTTAATTCTTCACAAGATAGCGCTCGCTCAATGTTGGCTTGACAAACGTAGTATTTTGCATCTTTGGGAAGCAATGGCAAGATGTTGTCGATGTCTTTGTCGGCAACCATACCGAATACCATACGTAGTTTGCGACAGGGAAGTGCGCTTAATTGTTTCATCGTCAGTGTTAAGCCGCCAACGTTATGACCGACGTCGCAAATGGTTAGTGGCTCTTGACGAAGGATTTGCCAACGTCCTGTGAATCCCGTGTTCTGGATGACGTTTTCAATGGCCGCCACCGTAACGTCTTTGTCGTAGGGTAACAATTCCTCTAATACGTCGATGGCCTGCAGGACGGTTTTCAGATTTTTGCGCTGATATTCACCAGATAGTGGCAGGTTGACGTGCTCATACATCACGTTGCCCATCACGTCGTAGATGGTGCAGTCGTTCAGATCACCTTCGATGGTGTAGTTTTCTTCAGCTAAGAATAGGGGAGCGTTGTGCTTGTCGGCAAGGTCGGTGAATACGGGATAGCTTTCCGGATGGAATTCGCCTACTATAACGGGTGTCTCTTTCTTGATGATGCCGCCCTTTTCCATCGCAATCTTAGCTATGCTGTCGCCTAACAAGTGCGTGTGTTCCAAGGTGATGTTGGTGATGATGGATAATAATGGTCGGATGACGTTCGTGGCGTCCAATCGGCCACCGAGTCCCACTTCAATAACGGCTATGTCAACCTTCTGTGTCGCAAAATGCCAGAAAGCCAAGGCAGTGGTGATCTCAAAGAAGGAGGGCTGCAACTCATCAATCTGCGGTTTATAGAGCTTGAAGAACTCAAGAATCTGCTCCTCGCTAACCATCTCTCCATCAATACGGATGCGTTCGCGAAAGTCGACCAGGTGCGGAGAGGTGAAGAGTCCGGTTTTGAGATGACGTTCCTGGCAGTAGGAACTCATCAGATGTGCCACGGAACCCTTGCCGTTGGTGCCGGCGATATGGATGGCTTTCAGCTTTTTTTCAGGATTGCCCACGATTTTCAGAAGGGCTTCGATGTTTTCCAATCCTTCTTTGTAGGCGGAAGAGCCTACTTTGTGGTACATCGGGTATGCGTGGAATATTTCTTCGAGCAGTGCTTGATACATATTTTATGTTTTTAAATAAGAAAGACGATGCGGACATCGTCTTTGTAAGAATGTATGGAAAAGAAAGTAAACGTATTGTTTCTATTTGAATATGATGACTCGGAGTTCTTCTTTGCCGGGCTTGTAGCGGGCCTGTTTTGCCTTAGCCTTGCATTGCTCCTGAATCATGGCATTGGAGATGGTCGTTTTGAATCTGGAGTTGTTGATGACGCGAGCTTCGCTTACGGAGCCGTCGGGCATGACGTGTACTTCAACGCACACTTGTCCTTCTTCGGTAACGTCGGTGTTGATGGTGTTCACCAGTCCGCGAGATCCGGTGCCGTAGCCGATGCCGCCGCCGGAACCGCTACCTTCGCCTGGACCTAAGCCGGAGCCGCTACCCGTTCCGATGCCGGAACCTGAACCGCCACCGCTGCCGCTGCCACCTTTACCACCTTTGAAGATCGCACTCTGGTTAACCTTCGGAGTGGGAGCCTCTTGCTGCGTGGTGCTGGTCTTGGGAGCGTGTGAAACGGCCGGAGCGTCCTGCGCATTCTGGGTGGCATAGTTCGGGGACGTGTTGGCGCGCGAGGTTGTCTTCTGAGGTACGTCTGCACCCCCTCCACCGCCGCCGCCGACCATGGCATCCAACTCTACGTAGAATGTCTTTTTCGGAGGAGGTGGTGGAGTCTGTGACTTCAAGCCGAATACCAACAGCAACACGATGATCAAAGCTATCGCGACTACTGTGGTACCCGCTGAAATCAGCATATCTTTTCTATTCTCGTTCGTTTCTAACATTATTTACCTTCGGTGGCAAGCACCATTTTATATCTACTCTCTTCTGGGTAGGATTCATTCAGTTCGTTGAGTACGTCCATCAATGCTACAACGTTCTCAACGGGAACGCTCTTGTCGGCACGTAATATGATGGACTTGTTGTCGGAATTGTCTTTGCCCGCAGCGTCCTGCAATGCCGGAAGCAACTCTTCGTACGCTATTGGCTGTGCAGCAGAACCCTCTGGGTTGACAAAATATTGCAGATCTGCGTTGATGTAAACCTCTATATTCTTGGATACGAGCTGCTTGTCGGACGTGCTCTTCGGAAGAATAAGGTTGATGGCATTCGGAGATACCATCGTGGAGGTTAGCATAAAGAAAATCAACAGCAAGAACACCAGGTCGGACATGGACGTGGCGCTGAATGTCGTGTCGACTTTGTTTTGCATCTTGATAGCCATGGCTCTGAACTTTTAGACGTTTTCGTGAAGGAGATCCATGAACTCGGTCGTACGTACTTCAAGCATATATACGACGTTTGAAATCTTGGAAACTACCAAGTTGTGGAATACCAAGGCGATAACACCAACAATCAAACCGGCAACGGTGGTGATCATAGCGGTGTAGATACCGGATGACAATGTGCCGATGTTGAAGTTGTTTGGGTCAGCAGCCATGTTGTGGAAAGCAGATACCATACCTACTACGGTACCTAAGAAACCCAACATAGGAGCAACAGCTGCTATGGTTGCCAAGGAGGATACACCCTTTTCAAGACGACCAACTTCGATGCTGCCTTCGTTTTCAACAGCAGTGCGGATATCGTCCAACGGACGACCGATTCGACTCAAACCCTTGCCCACCAAACGAGCAGATGGGGTGTCATTACCTTTACATAAAGAAAGCGCGGAATCCAACTTGCCATCGTGGATGAAATCACGGATGTTGTTCATGAAATTATATTCTT
>JAKSMB010000007.1 GCA_024400875.1 Bacteroidales bacterium | reverse complement strand
TCGATCGGAGATGCCCACGATCCAATCCGGAAATTATCAGAAATTAGTTTTTGTTTTTTTGCGCAGCCAAGGTCAATGGCCAACGGTCAACGGCCATTGGTTTATATATGTCTAGAACTAGCTGCAAATCATGATCGATATCTCACTGAGGTTTCGATATTCGACACCCGTCCGGTCGTAGTGCTGAAATTTTGAAATATCACCCCTGTGTGGATTTGTTTTTGTTAAAATACTGTGTGATAATTGTTTGGGTTCAATGTCGTCTTTTTTTAAGGAATATCTAGACTTTGAATAATAGATCTAGATATTCCTGTTAGTGTTTTTATTCTCGATTTATACAAGAGCTGCTGTTATAGACCTTCTTATCAGAGCGTAATTCTAAGTGATTTTTTACAAAAAAAAACTATTTAAATTGACAAGGTATTGATTTTTTTGTATTTTTGCAAGTTGTTTATAAAGTGAATTGTAATATGTTAGATAACAATGTAAAGAAGCTAATAATCACTGAGTTAGACATCGGCAAGCGCCGACCTTCTCGTGTTTTTTTTGACTTATATAGGGATTTTTTATGCAAAAAAAATATAATAATAAATAAACAATAGTAATAATTAAATTCAAAACGATGAAAAAATTTATGATTTTTCTGCTTATGGTAGTCCTCTACTTAGGGACTAGCCAAGCTCGTGGCGAAGCTCCGCATTATCTAAATGCGAATATGCCGCTGCGCAGTTGGATCGCTCCAACACATTCGTTTTCAATGGATGCTGTTGTTGTGACCATCTCACCGTCTCAACCACAGAGTTACTGTGTTAGCTGTCCGGTGAACTCCAAGACCTTTGGAGTATCATATACTGGATTGGCTACGGGTGAAACGGTTACAGGCAATCGTTGGTTTGTAAATGGCCAACCTACAGATTCTGTAGGCACAACCTTTACTGCAGCCGCTTACAATGCCGGTACCTACACCATCTCCTGTGAAGTGTATACCACTGACGGTGGTTCTCATGCTTACACGTATCGTTCGAATGCTGTGTTACTTACTGTAACACCGGAGATCGCTGTAAACATCGCTGGTCCAACACACGCTTGCCAAAACGACATCGTCACGCTGACCGCTCAGCTTGATGGTACGAACCTCTCTCCTGTTTCCTATCAATGGAGACGCAACGGTCAATACATCGTTGGCGCTACAGAAGCTTCTTACAGCTTTAATGTCGCTAACCTTCCAGGTTTGACTGACACTTTGGTTTATGAGTTCGATGTTCAGATTAATCGTAATGGCTGTGAATCTATGTATTCACCAGTTCATTATTTTTCTGTTGCAACTACTCCTGTTGTAAATGTTGTTGCTGATCTCTTCTGCGAGTCTGCAGCTACTACTACACTTACTGCTACTGCTTATACAAATGGTGATCAACAACCTTATAAATACAAATGGTTCAAGGTTGGTTCTACTGACACTGCTATTACTTATGTAAATACTTATGTAGTTACAGGTGCTGCTGATGCTGTTGAATATGGTGTACTTCCAGTTTACACTGATTTCAGCTGCAACCCTATTACTCCGGGTGTTGTAACTCTTCATACTTTCGAATCTCTTACTGCAGAAACTTTGAAGAACATTGCTGTTGCTGCTGCAAATGAAAATGTTTGTGCTGGTGCTCAAAATGTTCTCTCTGTTACTGACGAAAATACTGCTTTCGGTGCTGCAACTTATGCTTGGTACATCGATGGTCAATTGATCAATGGTGTTACAGGTGCTACTTACGCTGCTAACTTCGATGGTGTAGGTGTTCATGCTGTTCGCGTTGTTGCATCTTACGAAAATTATCCTTGTGCAACTAAAGAAGCTGCTGATACTTTCAATGTAGAAGCTGCTCCTACAATGTTGACTATCACTGGTAATAATGTAATCTGCTCAGGTGCACAAACCGTTCTTACTGCAAGTGCAGCTGGTGCTGACTCTTATGCTTGGAGTACAGGTTCTACTACGGATACTGTTAAAGTTGGTGAAGGTGTTTATACTGTAACCGCTACCAGTGCTAATGGTTGTACTGCTGTTTCTGATCCTTTCAATGTTACTTCATTTGGTGCAAATCTTCAAGTTGCTGCAAGCGCAATGTCTATCTGTGCTGGCGACAATGTAACGTTGACTGCATCTGAAGAAGGTTGGACAGGTAATGTTACTTATAAATGGATGGAAGGTACAAATGTAATTTCAACATCCAATGTTGCTGAAGTTACTCCTGATGCCACTACTACTTATACTGCTTATGCTACAGATGGTACATGCGAAGCTACTGCTGATATTACAATTACTGTAAATGCTGCTTTGGCTGCTCCTGCAGTTACTGTTGCTGAATCTCCAATCTGTGCAGGCGAACAAATTAACGTTACAGCTAATGTTACTGGTGCTGTTTCTTACATTTGGTATATGGATGGCGTTGAAATCCCTGGTGAAAATCTCGCTAACCTTACTTATAATGTTGTAATGCCTGGTACACATCATTTTGCAGCTAAGGCTGTTGGTACAACTGGTTGTATTTCAGCAATTTCTACTTCTACTGCTGATGTTACTGTTGTTACTGCTCCTACTTTGTTAACGGTTACTGGTAACAATGTAGTTTGTGCAGACTCAACATCCAAACTTACTGCTCATGCAGAAGGTACTAACATCTCTTATAAGTGGAGTGAAGGTACAGAAGATTCTGTTGCAGTTGTTCCTGCTGGCGTTTATGCAGTAACTGCTTCTACAGCAAATGGTTGTGCTGTTGTTGAAACATTCACAGTTTATGAATTCGGTTCTCAAGTTCAAGTAGCTGCTACTCCAGCTATCGTTTGTGCTGGTGAGTCTGTTGTTTTGAATGCACAAGAAGATCGTTACGTTGGTAATGTTAACTACGAATGGTCAAATGGTGCTTATGCAAATATGACTACTGTTACTCCTACAGAATCTGCATGGTATAAAGTTACTTCATCTATGGGTTCATGCTCCCGCGTTGACTCTGTTTATGTAACTGTTAATCCTGCTCCTGTAGTAACTGCTTTGGCTGTTGTTGAAGACACTGTATGTGCTGGTACTCAATTTACATTGACAGCTACAGCAGCTGATGCTGTTTCTTACGTATGGTTTGAAAATGGTATGGAAATCGCTGGCAATAACATGTCAGTTATCACATTAGACAAACCTGCTGGCGTTTGGTCATACAATGTTGTTGCTGTTAATGCAGAAGGTTGTCGTTCAGCAGTATCTGATACAACTGTTGATGTTACCGTATTGGCTAACCCATCAGTTCAAATCACAGGTGATCCTTTCATCTGTAATGATAGCACTATTACACTTTATGCTAACATTAATGATACTTTGAACACTCTTGCACAAGGTGCTGATTATAACTATGAATGGCGTGTTTATAACTACACTGTTGCTAATGGTGCTGTTAATGACTCTCCAGTTGGTGAATATGCAACATTTACTTCCACAGGTACTACTTTGACAACTAACTTGCATGCTCGTGAATATCCTTATATCTTCACAGCTCAAACTACAAATGCAAATGGTTGTGTTGCTACAAGTGATCCTTATTACGTATATGTTGGCGACAATATTAATGTTGCTGTAACACTTGATATTGACACTGTATGTAGAGGTGGGCTCGTAACCGCTACTGCTCACATTGGTGACTATAACATGGAACACCTTGTATATCAATGGTACGAGGTTTATGATGGTGCTGAACATTTGATTCCTTCAGGTACTTCTCCTGTATACTCTTCATATGTCACACACGATCCAACAACTTTCAAAGTTAAAGTTACTAATACTTATACTGATTGTGTTGCTTATGGTGATTCTACTGCACATATCTTCAACCCAGTTGTTAAGGCTGTTGTTCTTACAACAAATGGTCAAAGCGACGAAGACGTTTACGTTTGCGAAGGCGCTACCATTGAAGTTGTTGCTTACTTAGAAGATGAAACAGGTCGTCAATATGTTGATACTACTCTCCGCTATGTATGGAAAGAAAATGGTTTCTTGAAACCTCTCGTAACTGGTCCTTACTTCCAGAAACAAGTTGGTATCTATGATGAGGACTCTACTTCTTATACTTTCGAATGCTGGATCGACTTCGGCGTTGAGGGTTGCGAAGCTACTCAAGTTGCTTCTAATACTGTTCACGTAAGACGTAATCCTATCGTTGTTATCGAAGGTAACCACAACGTATGTTATTTCGACAATGCTACTCCTAACGTTTATTTGACTGCTTGGGTTGATGGTGTTGCTGATCTTACTCCTACTTATACTTGGTACGAACATGGTCACCTCAGAAATAATGCTGCAGGTTTCGACAACAACTATGTTGAAATGTGGCGTCCAAACTACGACAATCCTTATTCATTTACTGTTGAAGTATCTTATGGTAATGGTTGTTCACGCATTTCTGATCCATTTGAAGTTAATGTTTATAACAAACCAGTTGTTAACATTACTGCTAGCGAAACTGAAATCTGTCAAGGTGGCGAAGTTGCATTGCGTGCTAACCTCGATAACTACAACGATCCTATGTTGACTTATCAATGGTACACCAACCGTGTTCATCAAAACCACTTGATCGCAGGTGCTACTCACGAATTTGAAACATTTGCTCCTGAAGCTGATGTTAACTATATCGTTCGCGTTATCCACTTGCTCTATAACGACGTTTATAATGCAAACACTCAAACTTGTGTTGCTTATGATACAATTCACGTATCTGTAAATGCTGATCCTGTTATCGCAAATGTTGAGTCTGATCTTCCTGCAAGCAGAACACTTTGTGATGGTCGTTCAGTTACTTTCACTGCTACTACTGCTGGTGGTGTTCAAGGTGGTGAAGTTTATACTTGGTACCGCAATGGTGAAGTTGTAGAAGGCGCTAATGGTCCTGTATTGACAGAAACTCCACACGCTGAAAATAACTATCCTACTACTTATGTATATCAAGTTTCTGTAAAACAAACTGCTTCTGGTTGTGAATCAACTGTTTACGTAGCAGATACACTTACTGTTAATCCAAATCCTTCTTTGGAAATCGCTACAGATCCTATCGTTTGCTCAGAAGTTGCTGATAATATCGTAATGACTGCAAACATCACTCCTGCTCCTACAACAGATTACACATTCAATTGGTTTGAAGATAATGCTGCTCTCGTTGGTGCTACTTTCACAGGTGCTCACAATGAAGTTGCAACATTGCACAAAAATTACAGGGATTATGCTTACAACTTCAGCGTTTCTTTGGTAAATGCTTACGGTTGTACCGCTGAAGCTGCTACTAGCGTATTAGTAAATGCTGCTCCTGTAGTTAACATCGTTTCTACCGATACTACTCTCTGTGTTGGTGGTGAAATTACTTTGACCGCTAACTTGAACGATTGGAATGCTGATGAATTAGTTTATCATTGGCTTGACAATGGCGTTGTAATCCCAACTGCTACTGAACTTACTTACACTGTAGTTCCTGCTCTTGGCGAACACGTTTATACTTTCACAGTTGATCAATTGACATCTCTCTGTGCTGCTACAAGCAATGCAGTTAATGTTCACGTTGTTGCTGATCCTATCGTTACTGAAATTACAAATGATCTTAATGGTGTTTCTACACTTTGTGACGGTCGCTCAGTTACTATGACTGCTCATATTTCTGGTGGTGTTGCTGGTGGTGAAGTTTATACTTGGTACCGCAACGGTCAAGTTATCGAAGGCGCTACTCAAGCTACTTACACTGAAACTCCACATGCTGAAAACTACTATCCAACTACTTATTCATACACTGTATCTGTAAGACAAGCTGGTGAAGGTTGCGAATCTAACGTATTTGCTACTCCAATGGTGATTACAGTTAATCCTAATCCAACATTGGCTATCGAAACCGATCCTATCGTATGCGTTGAAGATAATGGTAACATTGTAATGACTGCAAATGTTAATCCAGCTCCTACAACAAATTACACATTCAATTGGTTCGAAGATAATGCTGCTCTTGTTGGTGCTACTTATACAGGTACTCACAATGAAGTTGCTACTCTTACAAAACCTTACAGAGATTATGCTTATAACTTCAGCGTTTCTTTGGTAAATGAATATGGTTGTACAGCTACTGCTGAAACTCAAGTTTATGTAAATGCTGTTCCTGTTGTTAACATCGCTGCTACTGAAACTAACATTTGCGAAGGTGGTGAAATCACTCTTACTGCTAACTTGAATGACTGGAATGCTGATCAATTAGAATTCCACTGGTATGACAATGGTACTGTTATCCCAACTGCTACTGAAACATCTTATACACTTGTTCCTGCATTTGGTACACACACTTACACATTCACAGTTGATCAATTGACATCACTTTGTCACGCTATTAGCAACGAACTCGTTGTTGTTGTTAACCCTGATCCTGTTATTGCTAATGTAACATTGTCTGACTATACTGTATGTCAAGGCGCACAAATCGCTGTTACTGCTACTCCAGAAGATGGTAACAAGGTTGGTGACGTTTACACATGGTACAGAAATGGTATCTTGATGGAAGGTGCTACTGCAGCTACTATCTATGATTCTCCTGTAACTGTTGACAACAATACTCAACAATTCGTTTATACTGCTGTTTTGACACGTCCAGAAGCAGGTTGTCAATCTCTTCCAGTTTCTGCTGCTGCTCTTACAGTTTATCCTAACCCAACCGTTGTTATCACTGGTGATCAACATGTTTGCGAAACTGATTCTATCTTCTTGATTGCAAATGTTGATACTATCGGTGCTGGTGTTGGTGCACTCCACTACACATGGTATGAAAGCGGTATGATTAGAGACAATATGGCTTACAACCTTGGTGACAATAGATTCTACGCTGAATACTGGTATGCTCGTACAGAGCCTTACAGATTCACTGTAAATGTTGAACGCGAAGGTGTTCCTGCTGGTTGTGCATCTATGTCTGCTGAATTTGATGTATATGTTTACGCTCGTCCTATCGTTAACATTACTGCTACCGAAACTGAAATCTGTGAAAACGGTGAAGTTACTCTTACCGCAAACCTTGTTAATCCTAATGTAAACAATATGGTTTATCAATGGTACGAAGTTCGTTCACGTGTTGATTCTGTAGCTACTGGTTTCGATGCAAACGGTAATTATACATATACTTATGTAACTCGCAATTACAATTCTTTGATCCCAGGTGCTAACTCAGCAACCTATACAACTACACTTGCAGCTACTACTACTTTGGGTGTTGTTGCAACTCAAGTTGATGCTGAATGTAGCAACTTCGATGAAATTACTATCACGGTTAATCCACTTCCTGTTGTAACTGCTATCACCGTAAATGGTCAAGGTGTTGATACAGTATGTAATGGTGCTCAAGTTAATCTTGCTGCAACTATCACTCCTGCTAATGCTGAAGGCGCTGTTTACACTTGGTTCAGAAATGGTATTGAAATCGTTGGCGCTAACCAAAGCACATTCAGTGAAAATGTTTACACAAACGACAACCAAGTTACAACTAATGTTTATACAGCTATCGTAACATTACCTGCATCCGGTTGTCAATCACTTATGTCTGCTGTTCACGCTGATGTAATTGTTAACCCAGCTCCAAGTACTGTTACAGTTACTGGTAACAATATCATTTGCGAAAACAGCACTACTACTTTGACAGTTTACTCAGATGTTGAAGGTACAATTACTTGGTCAACAGGTTCTCACGCTTCTTCTATCGATGTACCTGCTGGTTCTTATAATGTAACCGTAGTTACTCCAGAAGGTTGTGAAATGACTTCTGAAAACTTCAATGTTACCGCATTGGGTACAGATCTCTTCATCACTGCTAGTGAAACTGCTATTTGTGAAGGTGAACATACAACATTGTATGCTAATCAAGATGGTTGGCAAGGCAACGTATCTTACTTGTGGGATGCAAATGCTAACAACAGCACTTCCACCACAGTTGACGTTCAACCTGCAACAACTACAACTTACACTGTAACCGCTACTGTTAACTCAACAAACGGTACATGTTCTGCTGTTGGTAATGTAACTATCGTTGTAACTCCACGTCCTGCACAAGTTCATGTTACTGCTTCTGTAGATAGCATTTGTGAAGGTCAACAAGTTACATTCAATGCTGATGGTGATGCTTATGCATATATTTGGTATCAGAATGGTGTAGAAATTCCTGGTGAAAATAGACCTGTTTTGACAGTTAACTTCCCAGTTGAAGGTGCTTACACATTCCAAGCTAAGGCTATCAATGATCAAAACTGCGAATCTGCTGAAGCTTCTGAACCTGTAACAATCAATGTTTACTCTGCTCCTGAACAAGTTGTTATCTCTGGTAACACTGTAATCTGCGGCACTGGTTCTACAACATTGTATGCAAATGTAACTCCTAATGTTGCTGGCGCAACATATCAATGGTACAAGGATAACGTTGTTATCGCTGGTGCTACTAACAGTTCTTATGAAACTAGCGTTGCTGGTTCATATAAGGTTGACGTAACAACTCACGGTTGTACAACAACATCTGACGCTGTTAATGTATTCGTACAAGAAGCTCCACAATTGCAACTCACTGCTACCGAAACAACTATTTGTCAAAATGGTACAACAGTTATTACAGCAGAAGCTACTGGCTGGAACAATGCTGATGTAAACTATACATGGAACAATGGTTTCCAAGGTTCTGTTTATACATTTGCTCCTACAGCTGCTGGTGACTACACATTCTCAGTAACTGCTTCACAAGCTACTTCTGGTTGTGTTGCTGTTGACGCTATCACAATTCATGTTAACCCAGCTCCAGCTGCTCCAGTTGTAACAGTTAACAATCCTATCGTTTGCGAAGGTGCTCAAATTACTTTGACCCTCACAGATACGAATACTGTTGATTACGGTACACCTACAATCTCTTGGTTGAACAATGGTATCGAAATCGCTGGTAATTTGAATGTAATTACATTAACTCCTGCTCTCGGTGTTAACACGTATAATGCTGTTGTAACATATCCTAACTCAGGTTGCAACACTGCAGTATCTGCTAACCTCGTTGTTAATGTTCTCGCAGTTCCTACAGTTGCTATCGAAGTTGCTGGTAACACAACTCTTTGTGACAATGGTACAACTACACTTATCGCTAATGTAACTCCTGCTAATGTAACTTATAACTACACATGGTTGCGTGACAATGTTGAAATCGCTGGCGAAAACGCTCAAGCCCTCACAGTTACTCTTCCTGCACGTGAAACTGCTTACAACTATACTGTAATCGTTTCTTCATATCCTGGTTGTGTTCAAACTGCTGATCAAGCTATCACAGTTGTTCCAGATCCAGTTGTAGTTGCTAACGTTTCTAACAGTATCATCTGCGAAGGTGGCAATGCTACTTTCACTGCTGAAGTTACAAATGCTGGTGTTCCTGCAATGAATGGTCTCTATACCTACGCTTGGTACAACAACTTGACAAATGACACTGATGCTCCTCTCGCAACTACTCCTTCTTACACTGTAAGCAATGCAGTTGCTGGTAACTATGCATACAGAGTTGTTGTAACATCTCCTTACGGTTGTGAAACAACTTCTAACATTGTTAACTTCTCAGTTGTTGCTGATCCTCAAGTTGCAGTTGTTGTAACTCCTGGTTTCGACGCTACAATCTGTGAAGGTGGTTCTACACAATTGATCGCTAACGTAACAGGTGGTTATGGCGAACCTTCATATCAATGGTTAGTAAATGGTGTTGTAATCCCTGGCGCTACAGATCGTACATACAATGTTGCTAACGTTGAACTCGCAAACAACAATATATACAATGTTGTAGTTCGTCAAACTGGCGTTGATTGCATCGCTCAATCTAACAATACTATAAATCCGTTCACCGTTGTTGAACATTATGCTCCATACATCACTGGTAACGCTAATGTATGCGAAGGTGGTTTCGTTACTTTGACTGCTAACGTTCCAAATGCTATCGCTGGCGACGCTGTTACTTATGAATGGCATATGAATGGTCAAACTGTAGGTACATCTAACACTTACACAACTGATCCTCTTACTTACGGTGGTACATACTTCTACGATGTTACTGTTCACAGTGCAATTTCTGGTTGCTCATATACTGCTGACGCTGTTCAAGCTAACGTAGCTCAAGCTCCTCAAGTTTCAATCCTTGGTGGTGATATCAATGGCAACTTCACAATCTGTGAAAACGGTCAACTCGTATTGAATGCTTCTGTTGATACAACAGCTGGTCAATATGTAAGCGGTGCTCCATTCACCTACACATGGCGTTGGTTCGGTGCTGCTGCTGGTTCAGCTACAACAGCTACTCCTCAATTCACATTCCCAGCACTTGCTGCTAACGATGCACTTTCTAACCCATACTTCGTTGAAGTTTCTATCTCAAGAAATGACAACTCTGGTTGTGCAAGCACATCTGAAGCACATCAAGTTAACATCAATGCTGTTCCTTCAGTTAATATCACTGCTAACCGCGCTTACGTATGCGAAGGTGGTGAAGTAACTTTCACAGCAAATGTTGCTCCTGTAAATGCTGCTTATGACTACGAATGGTATGTAAATGGTGTAAGAGTAATGTCTAACACTCAATCTATCACACGTACTTTGAACACTGTTGGTAACGTTAACGTAATGGTAATCGTTTCTTCAGCTAACTCAGCTGCTTCTTGCGACGATACAGCTACTCTCGTAGTTCCTGTACACGTAGTTGCTGATCCTGTTGTAACTATCACAGCTAACCACACTGCAATGTGTGCTGGCGGTTCTACAACATTGTCTGTTGCTAACATTAACGTAAACAACAATATCGCTTCTGATTACACATATCAATGGGCAATCAATGGTACTGAAGTTCCTGGCGCAGTTGCTAGCACATTCGTACAACAATTGAATACTCCTGGTACTTACAACTACACATTGAGAGTTTCTCAAAATGAAAACCTTGGTTGTGTATCACAATGGTCTGCTCCTGTAACAGTTCTCGTAGCTGAACAACCTGAAGTTACTTTGACTTCTATCAACGGCCTCGATATCTGTGAAGGTGGTTCTATCACAATGACTGCTACTGTTAACAACTACTCAAATACAAACAACGGTGCTCTCAATAGCTCAATCTATGGTCCTATGACCTACACATGGATGGCTAATGGTAACAACGTTCAAGTAAATGCTAACGTTAACAATGGTAGCAACCAAATCACTGAAACTTTGAACACTGTTGGTAACTACAACTACATCGTTTACGTTACTCCATCAGGTTACAACTGTCAACCAGTTGCTTCTAACATCAATACTGTTCACGTTCTCAACAATCCTACTTGGACTGACATCGTAGTACGTTATCCTGAAATGTGCTTCGGCGAAACTGTGGAATTGTCTGCTAACATTGTTGGTGGTACATCTGACTTCAGCGGTAACACTGCAGGTTCTATCCAATGGATGGTATCTCACAATGGTGTTAACTCACAAGTTTCTGGTGGTCTCGGTGGTAACTCATTCGATACTCCTGCTTCTGCTGGTAGCTATGTATACTATCCTACATTCGTAGGTAACATGGGTAGCGGTTGTCATCTCGCTGACTCAACTGCTGTTCAACAACATGTAACTGTATACGCTACTCCTACAGCTCACTTCCTTGGTAACGACACTATCTGCGCTAATGATGCTGATCAAGCTGGTCTCCTCACTATCGAGTTCACAGGTGGTGCTCCTTACAGTTTCGACATTGAAAATATGATGACAGGTGAAATCTTGCCATACCACGCTTCTGCTACTGACGTATTCTCATTCTACGTACAACCTGATGTAACTACAGCTTACAGACTTACAATGTTGGCTAGCGGTCACGGTTGTTCAAATGACAACATCGGTGCTGAAACTATGGCTACTGTATATGTAACTTCAGTTGATTTCGCTGAAACATTGTTCGCAGCTTCTTGTGACGATGATAATATGACAATCAACTTCAATGTTATCTCTTCTTACACTGATCAATATGCTATCGTTGAAAACGGTACTGTAATCGCTCAAGGTACTATCGTTAACAACACTGCTACATTCGCTGTTCCAACTGAACCAGGTGATCACTTCGTTCAATTCGTAATCGGCGGTTGTACATATGATATCGTATTACGTGTTCCTGTAACAGGTTTCGCTGGTGCTACTGCTCCTCTCATGGACATCAGATGGGACGACGTTGTTATCATCAACACAAATCCTGAAACCAACGGTGGTCACACCTTCGTATCTTTCCAATGGTACAGAAATGGTGAACTCATCCCTGGTGCTACTTACAAGAACTATCAAGAAGTCGGTGGTTTGAATGGTTACTACTCTGTTGAACTTACAGAAATCGATGCTAATGGCAATCTCGTAACTTACGTTACTTGTGAACAAGCATTCGCTTCTCTCGCAGCTGTTAAGGTTTACCCTGTACCTGCTAAGGTTCAACAAGAAATTACTCTTGAACTTGATTTGACTGCTGAAGAACTTGAAGGCGCAACTCTCGACATCTACAATGCTCTTGGTGCTCAAGTTAGCCATATGACTAACCTGAAACCAATCAACAAGATCTCTGGTTTCACCGCTCAAGGTACATACTTCGGACGTATCATCACTGGTACAAACGATGTCAAGACTGTTAAATTCGTAATCGTAAAATAAATCTGAATTCTTAGGGAAGTGGGCTTCCCACTTCCCATAAGAATTTTGATATAATGTTAGAATAAAAAAATAGAATATATTATGAAAAAGAATTTATTAGTAATCAGTCTTATTTTCGCAATGTGTGCCACTGCTTTCGCTCAAGAGGTACAGACTGAAAATAATACCGACAGCGCTTTGGTAAAAACTGAAAACGTTGAAACTTCTACCTTCTGCCCTCACCGTATCAACATTTATACTGGTGGTGCATTTACAAATAACATTTATAGAAGAATTGATATTAAACAACATTACTCTGTAAGTGAATTGCTTTCTCTTCACTATGCATATTTCTTCAATGAACATTGGGGATTGAGCATTGGTGCTGAAGCTAACCATGTAGGTGCAAAGGCTGAATTCTCTAAAAAGGGTGTTATTCCTAACTATCCTGATGCTGAGTTCAATAATGAACAAACATTTTATGATCTTTATTATAATGGCAAAGGCCTTATCGAAAAACAATCTATTTGGGCTGTTAAAGTTCCTTTGATGGCACAATTCGAATGGAAATTCGATGGTCGTAGTGGTATCTATGCTGGTTTAGGCGTTTATGGTTATTTCCCATTCTACGCTCTTAACAAATACAAAGGCCAAGGTACAATCGAAACTTACGGTGTTGAAGAAGGCGTTGGTCAAGATTATAATATGGCTGACAATGATATGATGCCTAATCACTTCAACGATGGCGTTTATAATGGCAATGGTAACAAAGCTAAACTTAAAATGTCTTTCGGTGCTGAAGCTGATTTCGGTGGTATCGTTCGCATAAGCAGAATTTGTGACCTTTATTTAGGTGCATACTGCTCATTCAACTTCTTGGATATTCTTCCAAAGGAAAAGACTGAAATGTTCTCAATGGATAAAGGTACTCCTACTTTCAATGGTACACTCAGCTCTAACATCCTCGAAACTATGAAGAATAGTGAACCTAAGTATTCTGATATTCGTACAAAGTGGGATCAACTTCAAGTTGGTTTGAAACTCGGTTTCCACATCAAGGCTTGTGCTAACCCAGTTGAAAAATCAAGAAAACAAGTTGAAAAAGAAATTCTTGAAGAACTCAAGAAGAAATCAAATGAACCTATTATCATCAAACAAGATCCTCAATATATCTATATCGTTCCTGTTTGTGATCAATTGGATAATGATGATGATGAACTCACTGAAGAAGATAAAGCTGCCATTCGCGAATTGAGTGATGTTTTGGCAAAGACAAAGATATTATTTGATCTTGACAAAGACATTCCTAAAATCGCTGATCAGAATGACAACATCAATAAAACTGTTTCAATTTTGAAAAAGAACCCTTCTTTGAAACTTATCGTTGAAGGTTATACCTGCGACCTTGGTTCAGAAGAACACAACCGTGACCTCGCTCAAAGACGTGCTAACGCTGTTAGAGAAATGTTCATTAACAAGGGCGTTGCTCAAGGTCAAATTGAAACCGCTACCTACACAGTTAACGATCCTCAAAACAAACAAAACATTCAGGATCCTAGCCGTGAAGAACATCGCGCTGCTATCTTTAGAATCGTCAAAAGATAATTATTACTATTCTCGTTCAGAAAGGGACTACCGTTAGGTAGCCCCTTTTTTTTTATCTTTGCCACCGATTATGAATCGTTTGACGTACATATTATTGCTGCTATTTTTCTGCTTATCTCTTTATGCAGAAAATAATGTGCCTCCTGGAACAAATAAATCGGAATTCATTCCTAATAAAGGCCAATGGCATAAGGATGTATGTTTTAAGTCCATTATTGATGCTGGCTCCGTGTTTTTTGTAAACGATGGTTTTGTTGTGGCAGCTGTTAACCCTGAACAACTCGAGGCTTTCCATCATAAAAAAAATGAAGGTAATAACAATGCTGTTTCTAAATTTAATGCTGCTGCGTATAAGGTCTCTCTACTGAATAGTCATTCTTTATCCTATCAGCCGGTAGATTCATTTTTTCATTTTTATAATTATTTCCTATCCAAGAATATTTCAACTTGGTGCTCCTATGTGTATCCTTCTTCTTCTATTTACGCAGGGGAGGTGTATGATGGGATTTCCGTTCGTTATTATCAACGAAATGGTTATTTGAAGTACGAGTTTATTGCCGATCCTAAAGCCGATGTTTCTCAAATCAAACTTCGTTACGATGGCGTAAAATCGGTTTCTTTGTCTTCAAATACGCTTGTTGTTAAAACTGCTGTCTCAAGAATTGTTGAGTTAGCACCTGTTGCGTATCAAATTCAGGATAACGAAGATACCGCTTTTATTGATTGTAAATATGTTTTGAAGGATAACGTGGTTTCTTATGCTCTGGGAGATTATGACCATAATAAAACATTGATAATCGATCCTGTCGTCGTTTTCTCTTCATACTCTGGTTCTGTGGCTGACAATTGGGGTTATACCGCAACGTACGACTCCCGTGGCAATCTTTACGGCGGTGGTATTACTTTTGGAATAGGCTATCCTACAACTCTGGGCGCTTATCAGGTGGATTACTGCCAGGGTTCTGAGTCGGGAACAACGGATGTTTCTATTTCTAAGTTTGATTCCAGTGGACAGTTTTTGCACTATGCCACCTATTTGGGAGGCTCGTATAGTGACATTCCGCATAGTCTTTATGTGAATGACAATGATGAGTTGTATATATTTGGCACGACTGCATCTTCTGATTTTCCAGTTACACCAAATGCTTTTGACACATCTTTTAACGGCGGCTCATCGATAGTTTTGTCCACTTCGTTGCGTTTTCCGTATGGCTCCGATATTTTTGTTTCAAAGTTAAGTGCCGATGGTTCTCAATTGTTAGCTTCTACTTTCGTAGGAGGATCAAGCAATGATGGTGTAAACGTTGCCTCTGGGCTGCAAAAGAATTATGCAGATGACAATAGAGGCGAAATCTTGGTGGACGAAAATAGCAATGTCTATGTCGTTTCTTCAACTTGGTCAACGGATTTTCCTGTGACTTCAAATGCTTTCTGCGACACCAATTCGGGTGGTCAGGATGTTTGCCTTTTTAAGTTGACGCAGGACTTGTCTCAGATGATTTGGAGTACTTATATTGGTGGGACAGGTGATGACGCAGGTTATAGTATGATGCTGACAGCTGATCAAACCCCTTACATTTGCGGCGGAACGAAGTCAACCAATTTCCCAACATCCTTTAACTGCTTGCAAGATACCTTGTCGGGAGGTGTAGATGGCTTTATTGCTCATATTTCTTCTAATGGTAATTATCTGTTGCATGGTACATATTTGGGACGCGGAGGTTATGATCAGGCCTATTTGGTAAAAGGAGATAGGGATGATGTCCCTTATGTTTTTGGCCAAACCGATGCTCAGGGAGGCAGCTGGATAACAAATGCGCAGTATTTCACCTTGAATGGTGGACAGTTCTTAACCAAAATTACACCATCTTTGGATGGGGTGGTGTGGTCGACGGCTTTTGGTACCGGCAATGGCGGTCCAGACATATCGCCTACTGCTCTTTTGGTGGATTACTGTAATAATATCTATATGTCGGGTTGGGGCTCCAACGAGCTCAATCATTTTGGAGGTACTACGGGTTTACCCATCACGGCAGACGCGTTCCAGAATACGACCGATGGTAGCGATTACTATTTCATCAGTTTGAGTGACGATGCTTCACAGCTGGTGTATGGCACTTACTTCGGTGGGGCGGCAAATTCGGCCCGAGAACACGTGGATGGAGGTACAAGTCGTTTTGACCGTAAAGGGCGCATCTACCAGGCTGTATGCGCCGGATGCGGTGGGCAAAGTACTTTTCCCACGACCTGGGGCGCATACGCTATGACGAATCCCAGCTCAAATTGCAATCTTGGAGTTATAAAGATGGATTTTAGTTTGCCTGTGGTGGTGGCTGATTTTCATATGCCAAGCGCGATATGCGCACCCGATACTGTGAATTTCCAGAATTTTTCGCAAACAGTGGGCAATTCAACCTCCTGTTATTGGGATTTTGGCGACGGCTCCAGTTCTACTCTTTCCGAGCCTTCGCATATTTATACGCATTCTGGTTATTATGAAATTACGCTTATTATACGCGACTTGAGTAGTTGCAATTTGTCGGATACCTTGACCAAACATCTGTTGGTGCTTGCCAATACAACGGATACCTTGTCGACTCTCAATATCTGTGATGGAGAGCAGGTGCAAATTGGCCTTCCTCCTTCTTTAAATGTGGATTATTATTGGTCGCCATCAAATACCCTTAGTAGTGCAACTCTTTCCAATCCGATAGCTCACCCTAATGGCAGTACGTGGTATACGCTGGTGGCTTCTTCTGCCACTTGTACGGATACTATCCGACAAAGGGTGGATGTGGATAGCGTAGAACTTACGATGTGTGCAGATACCGTCATCTGTAGGGGAGAGGTTGCAACATTAAATGCCGCTATTTATTCATCCAAGCCGATTACTTCTATAGAGTGGTCGGAAAGCCCTCTTTTCACTACGATAATATCAAATCAGAATGCTGTAACGGTGTCCCCTGCGGAACAAACAACCTATTGGATACGTGTGACTGCAGGAAACTGTACAAAGGTTGAACACGTGACGGTTTATGTTTCTCAAGTGGATGTTGCACCGTTGGCAGAGCAATTGATTTGCTTTGAAGAAGATGTGCGTTTGAATGCCGTTTACGCCTCCGATCGGACTTGTACTCTGCAGTGGCAGCTTGGCGATGGATCGACCTATGAGGATGAAATGCCGTACGTGCATCCGGAAGCGTCAACGTCGTACACGGTGACGGTAACCAATGCCCTCGGTTGCATCGGTACGGCAACGGGACAGATAATCGTCCGCCAGGGAACGTTCCCGACTGAACTGGAGGCGTGGTGCGAATATTGCGATATCATCCAAGGCGAACAAACGCAAGTGTTTGCTACCGATTACGGCGAAGGATATTCCTATCAGTGGTCGCCCAACGATCATCTGCACAATGGTACCTCTGTGGTGGCAACGGTTGACCCTCGCGAAACATTCACATACACGGTGCAGGTGACCGACACGTTTGGTTGCGTGAAGACGGACACGGTGACGATCAACGTGGTGGTGCTGTCGTGCGATGATCCGTACGTTTTTGTCCCCAATGCGTTCTCGCCAAACGGCGATGGCTTGAATGACGTGCTTTATGTCCGTAGTCGCATCGTCAAGGAATGTACCTTCGTGGTTTACAGCCGCTGGGGACAGAAGGTGTTTGAAACTTCGGATATGGAAGTGGGGTGGGACGGAACCTTCAAAGGAAAGCCTTGTCAGAATGGTGTTTACGATTATTATTTGAAGGTTACTTGCATCAATGACCAAGAGAATGAAATCAAAGGAAATGTGATGCTGGTCCGATAATAAAAGCTTTTATTATTTCGGATGAAATCGTATTGCTTTTTTTGTACTTTTGCGCCGTTTTTTTTGAAAGAAAATGTCAACGGAAGTATCTAAGAATCAAGAGAGAAAGTCTCTTTGGAAATCGTGGAAAAGTTTCAAAATCCGCACACGGATTTTTATAATCTTCGTTTTTCTGTTTGCCTGTGCTGGTGCCGGTATGCTGGGCGCGTACGGTTTGTATCAGCTGGGTATCACAAACAATAAGGGTGGGGTGGATGAAAATAACCGCTATTTAGCTAACTACAGTAGCGATAATCGTATCGCGGATTCATCCAAAATATTCGAGGAAAATCTGAAAAGTTATCTTAACCTTGTAGCTCTGAACAAGATTTATCCTACGAATGCTCATCTTATTATGGATGCAGGTCGTTACAGCGAACGTGCTGATGGTATGAATCAGATGATTTATGCAGCGAATATGTATCTTCAGGAGGATGAACGTGGCCAACAATACCAGAAGATGGTTAAGGAACTGCAATCTGTTTTGGAGAAATATCCAACTTCTAGCAATACCGACCATCTGATCCCTTGGATGAATGAAGAGGCCTGGCCGGCATTGAAGGTGGCTATCGTGAAGGATTTGGAGGTGATTGAAGAGGCTGGCCGTTTGACCGGTGTGGATCCTCGTTTGATCGTGGGTTGTTTGGTGGGCGAGCAGATCCGCCTGTTCAACTCCAACCGTGAAAAATTCAAACAGTACCTCGGGCCAATGAAGGTGCTTTCCGTACAATCCCAATTCTCTTTGGGCGTGAATGGCATTAAGGATTTTACTGCTATGCAAGTGGAAAAGAATCTGAAGGACTCCACTTCCGTGTTCTATATGGGCAAGAAATACGAACATATTTTGGATTTCAAGACGGCGGATCCGGCATCAGAACGCGTGAACCGTTTGGTGGACTATCATAACCACCTTTATTCGTACATCTACACAGGATGTATTTTACATCAAACGATGTTGCAATGGAAGCGTGCGGGTTATGATATTTCAAACCGTCCAGATATTCTGTTCACCCTCTTCAACTTGGGTTTTGCAGCATCCAAGCCGGGTCCTGATCCTAAGTGTGGTGGCTCTCATATTACCGTCAACGATAGAATCTATACGTTCGGAGTTATTGGCAACGACTTCTATTACTCCGGAGAATTGTCTAAAGAATTTCCATTAAAAGCAAAGGCTTTTGCCAATGAATAAAGTAGAACTCTTAATTCCAGCAAAGGACCTTTCCAGTGGTAAGGTCGCTATCAATCACGGCGCGGATGCGCTGTATATCGGGGCTTCCAAGTTTGGTGCTCGTCAGGCAGCGGGTAACTCGTTGTCCGATTTGGACCAGTTGGTGCAATATGCCCATCTGTATGGTTCCAAGGTGTATGTTACCCTGAATACGCTGCTTTACGATGAGGAGCTGATGGAGGCACAACAGATGATCCACCAACTTTATAATATGGGAATCGATGCCCTCATCATTCAGGATTTGGGTATTTTGAAGATGGATTTGCCACCGATAAGTTTGCACGCCAGTACGCAATGTCATAACGACTCGCTGGAGCGTGTACAGTTTTTGCAGAAGGCGGGTTTCAAGCGTGCTATTCTCGCCCGCGAGATGGATGTGGAAACTATTCGCTCGATTCACGAACAATGCGATATGGAGCTGGAAACTTTCATCCACGGAGCTTTGTGCGTGTGCTATAGCGGCCAATGCTATATGAGCGAAATGATGACGGGACGCAGCGGCAATAGGGGAGAATGTGCCCAAATATGTCGCACCTGTTTCGATCTGGTGGATGCGAAGGGCAGAACCCTTGTCCGCGACAAACACTTGCTCTCGTTACGGGATATGAACCGCTCGGCCTATCTGAACGACTTGATGAAGGCTGGCGTGACCTCCTTTAAGGTGGAAGGCCGACTGAAAGACGAAAATTATGTGAAAAACATTACGGCCTACTATCGTCAACTGCTCGACGCAGCCTTGGTGGGACGCACCGATGTGGAAAAGGCAGGCAGCGGACAAACAACCTTCTTTTTCTCTCCAAATCCTAAGAAAACGTTCAACCGCGGATTTACCCCCTACTTTGTGGATGGGAAACGTGAAAAGATGGCTTCTTTTGAAACACCTAAGGCAATGGGACAGTGGATCGGTGGTCTGAAGAAAGACCGACAGGGACGATTGCTTTACGATGGAAAGGAGACAATCGTGAATGGCGATGGCCTCTGCTTCGTGAACGACGATGGCGAACTGGAAGGGTTCTTCGTCAATGGCGTACAGGGCAACCAACTGCTGGCACAAAAACCGCTATCCGATTTCCGTCAGGTGGACTTGTACCGCAATGTGGATAAGATGTTCGAGAAGGTTCTGTCTGAAAAGTCATCGGAACGTAAGATTATGGTTGACATCCTCTTTAAGGAGGTGGCCGATGGTTTCGAGTTGATTATGCGTGACGAGGATGGCTGCGAAGCGGTGGCTCAATTGCAAGTGGATAAGGTGCCCGCCAACAAGCCGGAGGTGGCAGAAAGTCAATGGCGTACCTCCTTGGGTAAGTTGGGCAACACCCCGTTCCAACTCCGCAACTTGGATATTGAATCGGATATATATTTCCTGCAGGCTTCTGTCCTCAACAAGATGAAGGGTGAGGCTGTGGAGACGCTTTGTCAAGTGCGCGAGCAACACTTCTGGCCTCAAGATACCGTTCTGGAATATGCTCCGGAACCTTTATTGGACACGGCTTCTTACAAACGCAATATCATCAACGAGTGGCATCGAGCCGTTTATCAGGATTTCGGAGCTACGACCTCGGAAGATGGCCTCGACAAAAGTCACGAGTTTAAAGGCAAGGAAGTGATGGAATGCAAATATTGCATCCGTTATGAAATGGGAGCGTGCAGCAAACAGAAGGGCGCACAAAAACTGAACTTGCCGCTGTATATTAAAAACGACAAATATCGCTTCCGTTTAGAGTTCGATTGCAAGCAGTGCCGAATGAAAATCGTATATTAAATACGGTACAACTAATTGTCATTAATCATCTTGCCCATATAGGTGGGTGATACAGTCAATAGTATTTCTTGCCCATTGGGTGTTTCCAACACTAAAGTGTTTTTTTCTATTCTCGAAGGGAATGCCGTGTTGATTAATGTGCTTCGGTTAATGCGTTCAAATAAACCTTCTGGTAGCTCGCTTTCCACTTTTAACAAGGAGATGTATTGCGAATAGCAACTGCCATCTATTAAGTGAAAATAGGTGTAGTTCTTCTGATGTTGAATGTAAACGATGTCGCTTATATTTACTGATCTAACTTCTTTGCTGGAGGTCGCAATGTTGTATTTGCTTGTCTTTTGAACAATAGTTTTGTGCTCTTTTTGATATTGTAAGGTGTAGAATCTATTGGTTTTAAGTAAGAAAAACAGGCTGAGTATTCCTCCGTTTCGGATAAATACTAATGAAAAACTTTGTATGACTATTCTGTTGAAATAGTAGAAGTTGGATGGTTTGATTAAACGAAAATCCGGGAATAAAAGTAGAAACTCTAAACCTGTAAAAAGCAAGCAAATGGATAAGAAGATTATCCAGTATTTTTTGAAGAAGCCTGTGAGATAAAGACGTGGGATAAGTATGAAATAGTTGAAATAGCAGAAACTCATCAGAATGAGTCCGATAATCCATTCTTTATAGGGATGATAAAATGGATAGGGCCGAAGAAAACTGTTGGGAATGAAAATATAGAGAAAGAATCCCCAGATGGCTATGTGCAAGAGAATGCGTTTTGCTTTGTCGAATGTTTCCATTTTTATGATTTCAGAGCTGCAAAAATAAGGTATTTTCTTGAAAACACGTGCTTCTTAAGGATATATTCGGCATAATTTCGGCATATTTTTATAAAATATGATGGATTTGGGCATGTTTTTGGGCATTCTGGCATAATTTCGGCATGATTGGAGCGCTTTGCTTGAAAAGCGTTTTTTTCGATAAGAATGAGGTGTATATTTGCCTATCAAAAATTAATCGCTATGAAACATATAATTTATTCCATCTTTTCAATGGTAGGACTGATGCTCCTTCTTTCAATTTTTAATTCCTGTGATGATAAGAGCCGGAATTTTCAAAACAATAATTTCAACGCTGATTTGCAAGCGGACAGCACGGTGATGGAATTCACTGCGGAGATGATCTCTTTGTATGATGAAGATATTAAGTATCTACGTCGGCAGAAAGGCGCGGATGAGGCCGTGCAAGCATTAGAGGACATTAAGAAACTCGTTGTTCAAAATGACTATGTACTCAACACGCCTGAAACAGTGGAGAAATACAATCAATATCTCCGAAAGTATGCTGAAAGTATTCAACGTCAGCCTGCTTGGGTGCAAAATCGAATTGCAAAAATGAAATGATAGAAAACGTGGTAAAAGGTCCGCCACATAAAATGGACCATTCTGTAAAATCTTTAAATTCAAAAACTATGAAAAAGTTAATTGTATTCGTGGTGCTGGTTTCCAGTGTCTGCTTAGGAATGGTTTCGTGTAATATCGATTCCAAAAAAACGGAAACTACCGCTCAAGAGTCTTTGCAACAGAAGGATTCAACCGTGCCTTGTTGCGAAGTGTCTTGTAGAAGAGGTAGTTGTAGAAGTTATAGCTATCCTTGTAATTGCACCTGTGTTGCAGGACAGCCTATGTGTGGAGGTGTTAAGGAAGAAGGCGGTGAGCAATCGAAAGATGTCGCAGCCAACTATAAAGTTGTCATAGAGGCTACTCAGGATATGTTGAAACTGTATGACGACGATATTGAATATATTGCGAAAACATTAGGAAATGCTCCGGCAGCCGATGCATTACGCGGTATCAAACAACTCTTCTTGGATAATAATTTTACGATTTCTTCCGAAAAGGCAGTGAAAAACTATTGGGATTATTTGAAGATCTATAGCGATTTTATTGACACTCAATCCGAAGAGGTTATAGACAGACTAAGCAGCCTGGAATAGGAAAGGCTTAGCAAATGAAGTAAGTAAAGTTTGGAAAGGGCGTCGAGAGACGCCCTTTTTTTCTGCGTAAGCGCGGAGTGATTTTTTTAATTTTTAATTCTTTTTGGGACGGCCCGGTTCCTGACGTCGCCGAACGCCAAGCATCCCCCCGTGTCATGCGTCTTCCGCGTCCCCGAAAAAGATTGGTTTTGCTGAATTTACTGCCAACTTGTGTAGGGTTTTCCAAAAAATATTACTTTTGCGCTCGTTATGCTTACCATAGTACAAAACCCTGAAAAACGCGTTTATGCACAATTGAGCATGTACATAAAATCTTTGATTTCGATAAAAATTGTCATATATGAAGAAACTTTTACTTCCTGTAATGTTGTTTTTTAGTGTAACATTATTCGCGCAACAAAATTGTGGAACGGTTACAGACTATGAGGGAAATACTTATGGTACTGTAAAAATCGGTCAACAGTGTTGGATGACTGAAAACATGCGTGCGGCGTATTATGCCGACGGTGTCGCCATTCCAATGGCCATAATCTATAATGGTGTCAATGCAAACACGGACACTGTTTTTAATTTGGCTACATACGGTAGATTGTATAACTGGAGTGCTGCAACTCGCGGTGCAACAACTGAAGCTTCTCAAGGCGTTTGTCCCGACGGCTGGCATGTGCCATCTATGCAAGAGTATCAGACGTTGGCGAATGCATACAGTGTTACATCTTTGAGAAGTATGAACTATTGGTTGAGAAATCTGGGCAACAATGACTCCGGTTTTGATATGCGTCCAGGTGGACTTTTCAATGGTGAAAACGGCCGTTGCGAGAACCTTGGTGGTGAAGCTTACTTCTTTACATCTACGGTGCAGAGTGGCACACCTGTGCATCTAAAGGCATCTTGCGATTGTTGGGATCTTATGTACACTCCGTCGATATCTGCAAGCGCGTTCTCTGTCCGCTGTGTAAAGGATGAAGAAAGTGAAACCCCTGCCACATCTGTTGATGGTCAACCTTGTCCAGGCACACCTACGGTTACCGACCACGAAGGCAATGTGTATAATACGGTACAAATTGGCAACCAGTGCTGGACCAAAGAGAACATGCGCTGCACGACATCTCCGAGCACGGGTACCACCATCTTGGAGTACCCGGCTAACAGTTCCTCCTATACAGGCAAGAAAGCATACTACGTGGACGGAAACGCCAACAATACGGCAACGTATGGACTGCTGTACAACTGGTGTGCGGCTGTGGATACGTTCAACGTGCAGTATGGCGAAACCAGCACGAACACGACAGGCAGCAACGCACCATCCGTTACCTTTGCTGGCAACCGCAGAGGTGTTTGTCCCCAGGGTTGGCACGTGCCAAGTGATGCGGAATGGACGCAATTGACCAACTACGTGTCGAGTCAGGACATATACTGTTGCAATAATAACTCTGTAAACATATCCAAGGCTCTTGCTGGGACCACGGGGTGGAATAGCAACAGCACTGCTATTTGTGCTGTGGACAACACACCAGCCGACAACAACGCCACGGGCTTCTCGGCTCTGCCGGCAAGCGAGTACTGGAGAGGTGACTACTCCACTTTAGGCGACATCGCTGGCTTCTGGGCGGCTACCCAGGATAGCAATGCCAGTGACTTCGCGCACTTCCGGTACCTGTTGTCTGGCCGCGCCGATGTGGGCAACTCCACCGACGTTAAGCCCACCGGGTGTTCGGTTCGTTGCCTTAAGGACTAAATTACTTTGAATTTCCGAATAAGAAAATACAAGAAAGGGCTTTGCGTTTTCGCAAAGCCCTTTCTTGTTGGGTCCGTCGAAGTACATGGTGATTCCACATCGCATACGCCCGCGGAATGATGGGACAACGACGCAAAGGCAGTGAATAGGATAGGCGAGGGTGCCGCCGCGAAGCGAAGGACCAGAATCCCCTTCCTAATGCCTTTTTATCTAAAAATCGGAGTTGATTTCGATGGTATCTACTTTGGAATTCTTGCTGTCGATGTAGGAGATGACGAATGGGGAACTGCCGTTGTAGTTGCATTTGGTAAGAACGATGCGATTGGTCTCGCCGGTGATTTCGTCGGGGTCGGTTTCCCATACGATGTAGTCGGTGGCGTATTTCACGTAGCCCTCGCCGTCTTTCACATTCTTGAATTCCTTATAATTGGTGCCATATTTGTCTTGCAGCTTGCCTTTCAGGGTTTCGTAGGTGTAGCTGGTGCTTCGGGTGAAATTGACGTTTACGTAGCACATCATGTGGGTCTTGGCGGCGGCACGCGCTTGAATGGAGACTCGCTCGCCGGCAAACATCCCCTTTAAAACGGAAATGTTGTCGTGACTGCGGGTGGGATCTTCCACAAATCCTTTGCCCTTGACTTTGGATACGAAGGTGGTTTGGGTACAGTTGAGGCTGATGCCCATGAACTTCATCGGTTGCGATTGTGCGGAGCAATATAGGCAGGCTGCCAAGACGGCAACGAAAATCGTAAATTTCTTCATGAGAATGATTTTTTGTAAAACGGCGCAAAGATACAATGAAAAGCGGAAAGTTTAAAATCAAAATGAGCCTCCTTTTTTACTATTTTTGCCGCCGAATATTTAATCCTTAAAATATCCGCTTATGAAAAAAATCGACCTCTTAGTGATAGCCATTGTGATTGTAGTGCTGCTGCCGTTCTTTATCAGCAGACCGGTATATGATGGTTTTTGTATGCTGACGAAGAACTATCCGTTGTGGATGGCGTTTCTGAAATTCGGTATCCTGGCCACCTTCGGCGAAATGATCGGTTCCCGCATCCGCACGGGCAAGTATTGTACGAAAACGTTCGGACTCTTTCCAAAGTTTCTGGTGTGGGGATTGCTGGGCATGTGGATTGCCTTGGCCATGAGCGTCTTCAAAGTGGGTATTCCTGCTTTTATGGAAAAGGCCACCTGCTTCCAAGGCGTATCGGAAGCCATGAAGGGCGATTTTACGGGACTGAAACTTGTGGGCGCCTTCTTCGTTAGCTTGATGATGAACTGCTCGTTTGCACCGGTGTTCATGACCGTACACAAAATCAGCGATATGCACATCGCCTCCTACGAAGGCAAAGCCATCAGTCTGCTGAAACCAGTGCCGGTACGTAAACTCATCAAAGAATTGGACTGGGATACCCAGTGGAACTTCGTGTTCAAGAAAACTTTGCCGTTGTTCTGGGTTCCAGCACACACGCTCACATTCTGCCTGCCAGGCGAACTGCAAGTGCTCTTCGCCGCCTTCTGTAGCATCATCCTCGGATTGTTCCTCTCTATCAAAAGTAAACGATAAGATATAATGGATAAGGCCTAAGCAACTTTACAATTGTTTAGGTCTTGTTGTGCAAAAAAAATGAACGTTAGCTAGATCTCTCACTTTAATTTTATATTGTTGTTTTAGTTTGGGTACGATGTAGTATAAATAATTGTGTATGTTTTCTAAAATATATTAAACATGAAAATAAATCTGTTTTTATTGTTTGTCATTTGGGTTTCATCCGCAAAGGTTATGTTGCTATGTGGACAAATTGCTCCTAATTTAGATGCAAATTGGGTGTTGAATGAAATAAAGAGTGATGAATTTAATAGTACAAATTTGGACAAAACCAAATGGAATGAACTAGACCCTAATAATGGAGTAGGTTACAATTGGGGTGGAGGAGAACGTTTTAGACCTGCTAATGTATCTGTTGACGGAAATAATCTCCAGTTAAAAGTTGAAGATGTTCAAGGATATGATTACTATTATTCGGGTGGTGTGCAATCGGTTGACCATAACTATTCGTATGGTTTTTTTGAAATAAGGGCCAAGTTACCTGGTTTTTATGATAATGGATTGCCATGCGGAAGAGGTTTCTGGCCAGCATTTTGGACATATTATGTCTTTCAGAACCAAACTACAGGTTTTAGGGATATTCATGATGAGATTGATATCTTAGAGCCATCGGGCAGTCAATATGCTGAAGCAAAGTCAAATGTTGCTGGTTGGCATGATGAGGACACGACTTGCCACTGTGCTGTTAAAGTAAGTGGTGATGTGTGGTATACTCATAGTCAGCCATTGTTTGATGATTATCATAAGTATGCGGTAGAATGGTTACCTGATAGAATTATATTTTATTTCGACGACCATCCGTTTTATGCTGAATATGGTCATCCAAAGATGATCATGGAGCCTCAATTTGTTGTTATAGATCAGCAGATTGATGGTCATATAGACAAGCCGTATCTAAATCCGAATACTCCTTTGCCGCAATACATGTCTGTCGATTATTTCAGGTATTATGAATTAAATAACAGACATTGTGGACAGAATATTACAATATTAAATAACTTACAACTAAGCAATTTCGTAGCGGGATTACGTCGTAGGATTACCATTGGGAACGGGTCAACTTCAATATCTTTATCAGTTGGAGACAATAAAATATTTAGAGCTACTGATGAAATTGTAATAAATGGTGATTTTTCCGTACCTGTTGGCAGTGAACTTAGTATAATACCAACACCGTGTAATTGATAATAAGAAATGAAAATAATATACATTATAATATCTTTCTTTGTTGTTTTTTTGAACAATGTAAATGCTCAGATAAGAGTAAAAGCAGATGGAAAAGTTAAAATTGGAGCGGGTACATTAGAACCAGGTTCAACGCTTGAAGTCCAAGAATATAATAAGACCACAGAACTTAGGATATTTGCGCTCTCTCCAAATATTGCAAGAATCTGGGCTTCGAATTCATTGTATGCATATGGTTTTGGTACAGATGCAAGCGGTGTTGGTCACATATTCAAGAATATGAATAGTCCTTCTTCTATTATGACTTTTAACACGATGGGAGATTTTGGTGTAGGAAGAACCCCATCTTATAAATTTGATGTTAACGGAGTTGTAAGGGCTAACACTTTGATTTGTCCGTCTGATGAAAAATACAAGTCAAATATTGGTGTGATTTCTCATCAAGCAAGTAACTTATTTAAGTTGAAAAGTGTATCATATTACTTGGAGAATTTTGATTCAAAAACATCAAATGATGTTGATGAAATAGCACTTGAGATTTTTGGGGGAGTTGTGAAAAATAAGGATAGTCAGGTTCCAAGAATTCATTACGGGTTTATTGCCCAAGAGGTAAGGGAAATCTATCCAGAGTTGGTCTATGAGGATGCTGAAGGCTTATTAGGTATTGATTACGTTTCTTTTATTCCTCTGTTGGTAGCTGAACTGAAACAACAGTCAGAGGTTATTGAGGAACTAAAAAAAGAAATTGAAAAGTTAAAAATAGTCAATGGGTATACTGATGTGACTAAAAATAGTGAATATGGTGGGGAATTGTATCAGAATTATCCCAATCCGTTTGATAAAAGTACTATTATAAAATTTAGATTACCCAAAGATCTGAATTCTGCAACAATATATTTGTACGACCTCAATGGGAATCAAATAAAAAGCTACTCGATACATGAATCTGATGAAGTTTTAGAGATAAAAGCTGCTGAGTTAAGTCCTGGAATATATTTGTATTCCTTGATGATAAATGGTAATATTGTTGACACAAAAAAAATGATCCTCACGGAATCCTATTAATTCCAACTGACATTACTCTGTTTTATGCGCTATCAACAAATATTGTATTATATCTTGACGTTAGGAGTGATTCTTCTTTCCTTTTTTCTGTATTCATCAAGGTTCTATCCTTTGTTAAATTCAGATGACGCCTTGAATGTGTTGATGGCACATTATTATAAATTACCCAATGATTTTTATTGCTGGGGACAAGATAGAGGTGGAACATTAGTTCCCTTGATAAGCCAAATATTCATTAAACTGTTTGGTTGTTCTGCGCTAATGGCGGTTTCTTTATCCAATTATATTATTCTGGTGGTTGGTTATATTGGATTATCAAGCCTTATAAAGTCCAATTATTACAAATTGATTTTTGCTATAATATGGTTCTTGCCCTTTCAGAGATTCGTTGATATACTGCGCTTCCCAATTGGAGTTGAATATAGTTTAATCGGTTTTTCAATGTTTTTAATATGCAAGCTTGAGCAAAATCATTGCATGAAATGCTCAACAAAACACCTTTTATACCTTTTAGTCGTTTTGATACTCACTATGGCGGTATGGGTTTCTGATTTGTCTATTGTTTCAATCGCTATCCTGTTGGTTGTATTATACCTGTTCCACTTGCTGGAAAACAGAAGTGTTAAAATTGATAAAATTGCTTGCTCCTACATTTTTTTGGGAACAACGTTATGCTGCCTCTTTATAAAAACAGTAAAGTCATTTGCTGTTACAAAAACAGAGAACTATCTGTCGATTAATGGTATAAACGAGTTTAGGAATGCGTTGCTTATTTTAAAAAATAATTTGTGGGGGGGGCTAACGTTTAGTATAAATGAATTGTTTGTGAGTTGCTATATGTACCTTGCAATTCTATTTATTATTGCTACTGTAATTGTTCTTCTCAAAAAAAAATTATTCGTTCAGATACTCTCGAATAAATGGATAGTTTTTTTTGCAGTTGACTGTATCGTAGTATTTATAGCTCTGCTATTGTCATCATGGGTTCTGGCAAATGGACTGGGACGGCGGTATTTTGTGGCAACGTATATTTCATTATCCATGGTAGTGCTTTTAGTGTTGGATAATATGGATTTAAACTATAATATAACGTCGCTTCGATGGAGTCTTTTGTTGTTAGTGATAGTTGGGGCAGTAAGTCCTATATATTCCATGAAAACGAACAGCCCAAAGTCTTTAAAACCAATGGCTGATGTTGTTGGGGAGTTTAAACAGTTAGGAGAGATTGGGGTGATAGCGGAATTTTGGAATTCGTACATCATTTCTTGTCCGGATCCTGAACGGATAAAGGCAACGCCTAATGAGCAAAGTGGTGTAAGAAACCAGGAAATTGTTGATATGGTTTTTGAGAAAGAAAACATCTACGTTGTTAAAGATATGTGGATGAAGACCTTTCCAGACACGTTAGAACAATTTGGATATGTTTTACTGAAAAAAGGTGACCAATTTAGAATTGGCGGATGCGATGTCTGCAAGTATGAAAAAATCAAGTTGAATAAGTCGTTCGGTTTGCAGCAGCTTGAATGCTCGGGTTCGGAGGTTGAGGTGGATTGTACGAGTGATAGAAGAGTCCTGTATGTGTCTGCTGATTGTGATACTTGTAAGGAGCGGTTTGTCGTTTATGGTCCTTATGTTTCCATTGGAATTGGCGATTTTATAGCTGGATTCAAAATAAAAGCTGACAATTTGAAAAATGATAATCCTATAGCCAAACTTGATGTTGTGGCCGACTGGGGAACAACCAAACTGGCTGAAATGGAGATTGACAAGGATGATGTGTCGTCAGGTGAATACGCATATATAGACTTGGATTTCAAGACACTAAAAAGATACAGCAATGTTGAATTCCGGATTTATTATTATGGCAATGCCGATTTGTATTTTGATCAGGTCTTTTTAAAGGAAAAATGACCTCCCGCAGTGAACTGTATTAATGCGTTAAAATCAGGCGACTATGGTTCCATTCACAAATGATCATCTGGCCGTTTTCGGTTGAAAAAAATAACGATATTTGCAGCGAGAAGAGCGAAACGAAGGGACGGATTCAGATATGGTTAAATAATTTAGAATATGAAAAAAGGTTTTACCCGTTTGTGTTGCGGTATCTGTTTGTGTTTGTGTCTATGTTTTTGTTTACGTACATCGTTTGCGCAGTCGGTGCAACCCACCTGGGAGTCGTTGAACCAACGTCCCTATCCGCAGTGGTTCTCGGACGCTAAGTTGGGAATATTCATCCATTGGGGGCTCTATTCCGTGCCGGCGTACACCAGCTTGGAGGGCTATGGCGAGTGGTACTACCGCGGACTTATGCTGGGCGATACGGCGCGCATCAACTTTCAAAACCGTGTCTTCGGTCAGGAAGGGAAACCGTTTGAATACCGCGATTTCGCCCCGTTGTGGAAGGCGGAACTTTTCGATGCCAGCCAGTGGGCCGACCTCTTTAAACGGGCGGGCGCCAAGTATGTGGTCCTCGTTACCAAACACCACGACGGCTATTGCCTTTGGGATAGCCCTCTGCAACCCGACTGGAACAGTACAACCAGCGGCCCTAAACGCAACATCGTGGCTGAGGTGACCGATGCCGTGCGCAACGCTGGCCTGAAGATGGGACTCTACTATTCGCTTTTGGAATGGACCAACCCTCTGCATCGTTGGACGGTGGATCCTACCGACTCCATAGGTCGTTATGTGTCGGAATATATGATCCCTCAGTTCAAAGACCTGGTTACCCGCTATAAGCCGGAACTTATCTTCTCGGACGGGGACTGGGATTACACGGCCGACCAACTCCATTCGGCCGAGTTGATTGCCTGGTATTACAACACCGTGGGCCCTAAAGCTATCGTGAACAACCGCTGGGGCAACGGCAACGACCACGGCTTCCGCACCCCGGAGTATAGTGCCGGCATCACGCAAACCGACCGCCCGTGGGCTGAGTGCCGCGGGCTGGGACGTTCCTTCGGCTTAAACCGCAACGAACCGATTGAAAACTACCTGACCTCGGATGCTCTCATACGCCATTTCGCCAAGCTGGTGGCGGCCGGTGGCGGCATGACCCTGAACGTGGGCCCCGCTGCTGATGGACAAATTCCACTCCTGCAGCAGGAACGCCTGCTCGACTTGGGCCGCTGGCTCGATGTCAACGGAGAGGCCATCTACGGCACCCGCCCGTATAGCCACTTCTACGAAATGAAAGATGTGACGGTGGAACGCATCGACCCGAATATCCAGTTCGAGTGGAAACGCAACTCCCCCGATCCGGCCATCGCCTACGACAACTTCACCGCCGACTGGTCGGGCTATGTGCATGCCCCGAGTTCAAAAACATATACTTTTGAGGTGGAAACCGACGACGCTTTCGAGTTGCTGATCGCGGGCAAACCGGTTTTGAAATACGATCCTGCAGATTCTAAAAGTAGCAAAAAGGGCGAGGTGACGATGACGGCTGGAAAGCGCGAGCCTGTGGAAATCCGTTTTGCAGAGAAAGATATGGAGGCTGATGTTGCCCTTTATTGGTCGGCCGAGAACATGCCCCGCGCGGTAGTGCCCGCAACAGCATTCACGCAAAAGGAGGGTACCCCTGGACTGCTGGCCACCTACCGTTGCGAGCAACCGAACATCTGCTACACCACCAAAGACGGAACCCTGTATGCCATTGCCCTTGAATTTCCACAAGATAAGTTGGTGCTGAATGTGGATAAACCTGATCATAAGTTGACAATCACCATGCTGGGTTGCGATAAGGTTCTTCCATATAAGTACAAAAATGGACAGCTGATTATCAATACGACATCGTTGCAATATAAGGACATTCCAAGCACGGCAGCCTGGGTGTTTAAAATGGAGTAGGCAAGAGCGGAAGACGTTGCTCTTTTTTGTACTTTTGCGCTCTTTAAAAAATTGATTATGGCATCACCCGACTATATTCTTGAACAGATTAAAGATAAGAAAATTGTCATCCTCGGATTTGGCAAGGAGGGCGTTTCAACCTATCGCTTTATTCGTAAATACTTTCCGAAAATGCCCCTCACCGTGGCCGACGGAAATGTAAATCTCAAGACAGATGAGTTTGAAGATAAGCATCTTAAGTTTGTAAAAGGCCCAGATTATATTCAAGGCTTGAACAAATATGACCTTATTTTCAAAACGCCGGGTATAAGTTTCAATCAGGTGAACTATTGGATTGAAACGGAAAAGATTACCTCGCAAACGAATCTCTTTATGGAAGCATTCCATAAACAGGTGATTGGCGTTACGGGTACAAAGGGAAAAAGTACGACCTCTTCGCTGATACATCATATTTTGAAAGAAGCAGGGCGTGATACGATCTTGGCAGGTAATATTGGTGTTCCATTTTTTGATATTATTGAAAAGATGACCGATGAAACGGTGGTGGTGGCCGAGCTTTCGGCACATCAACTGGAGTTCATCAAACGTTCGCCCGACTATGCCGTGCTGCTGAATATGTTCCAAGAGCATCTCGATCACTTCAACTCTTTCAACAATTACCAGATTGCCAAGTTGAACATCACCCGTTTCCAGGATGAACGTCAATTTTTAGTTTATAATGGTGATGATGAACATATTCCGGGATTGATTAAGTCGTATAAACTCAATCGCGACCGCGTGATTTTCGGTTCCCAACCTCAAGAGGGACCGTATATGTGCAGTCGAGACAATGAGATTCACTTTGCTATTTCTGGACACGTGGAGGACGAGTACGACCTGACCTATTACCACAACCTCCCTGGTCGTCACAATTACTACAACATTATGGCAGCGGTGGCTGTTTGCCGCCGTATGGGCCTCAACCATGATGAGATCATGAAAGGGCTGGGCACTTTTCATGGATTACCAAACCGTATAGAATATGTGGGAAGTTTTAATGGCATCTCCTTCTACAATGACAGTATCTCCACCATTCCGGAAGCGACCGTTGCGGCCGTGAAGGCTTTGCGCAAGGTGGATACGCTCATCATAGGTGGTTATGATCGTGGCATTGAATACGGCTTGCTGGTGGATTTCTTGCATGAGAATCCCGTGCCTAATGTTGCTTTTACGGGTCCTGCGGGTGAACGTATCATGAACGAATGGAAAGCTCGCTTCCCGTTGCCAGAGAATCATATCCTTGAGCAGGACTTCCGCAAGATTGTGGATTTTGCCTTTGAAAAGACACAGGAGAATAGGATCGTGCTGCTCTCTCCGGCAGCTGCTTCCTACGACCAGTTCAAGAACTTTGAGGAACGTGGTCGTGTGTTTAAAAATCTGATTATTGAAAAAAGTAAAACTATAGAGTAATGAAAAAGTTATTTCTCGCATTGATGATCGTTCCCTTGTTGTTGGGCTCCTGTAAGAACAGAACAAACAATGATGAGGTTGAGATAGAAAATACGGAGACGGAGGTAATCGACCGTAGCGTAAATCCGTATATCTCCGAAAAACAAGCGGAAGAAACTCCGGTGGAAGCCGAGAATCTCTCAGGAGAGGTAATCGTACTTTCTGCTTCTGATTTTGAGAAAAAGGTGACTGAAATCTATAATGACAAAGGTTTTAGATATAAAGGATATACACCTTGCATCGTGGACTTCTACGCCAATTGGTGCCAGCCTTGTATGCGTATGAAACCAGTGTTCGAGAAACTGGCGAAGAAATACAAAGGTCAGGTGATCTTTTATCAAATCAATGTGGATAATGCTCGCGATATATGCGATGTTTTCGACATTGAGAACATTCCAACGATGATGTTCTTCAATCGTAGTGATGCGCCACGTAGAATGGTTGGCGCTATGTCGGAAACGGAATTGGATAACGCTATCCAGGAATTCTTGAAATAGTCATTGTTGAAGAGATTGCTCTTTGTTATCGGGCTGTGTGGCTGCCTCTTCTTGCAGGCGCAGGTGCCGTGTGACTCCGTGCAGGCGCGTGTCCACGACTGGAGCGTCCGTTTATCAAAACTTAACTATGAGGATCCGGAGATCCTCTCCTTGCATTATCTTTATTTGCAGGATATCCGCAATGAGATGCAGCAGTTTCGTAACAATGATTTGCCGAAATTGGTCAACTGCCAGCAGTTGGACTACTATCAAGTGCAAGCGCTGTTCAATAAAGTGAGTTATCGGGCGGAAAGTCTGCAGTTGATTTTAGGCGAGCGCCGCGATAATGTTGATTATATCTTTTACCAAAAGGCGTGTGAGGATCTACTCTATGCCGACACGGCGAATGCGTTATATCATCTCGATAGAGCGTTGCAATATAACCTTTTACAGCCCGAAGCCCTCTTGCTGAGGTCGAAGTTGATGCTTGCCCAACAGCAGTATCAGGAGAGTGTGAACCTTATTCATAAACTCTATACGGAGGTGGCGTTGAACGATGATCAGGAACGTGCCGTTTCGGATTTTACGCTTGAACTGTACGACAAACTGTACAATAGAGGCAATGCCTTGGTGAAATCGGGGCATGCCGCCGATGCGTTGGAACTCTTTTTGGCGCTGGAACATTTCTGCTCCAATATGCCCAGTGGCTACTGCAACGACGACTATTATCGTGGCATCTTGCTCTCCCGCGAGGGCGTGTATGAGTCCTACATCTCCATCGCCAAGGAGGCCGAACGCCGTCACAATATGGAGATGGCCCGCAAGTTCTATCGTTATGCGGAGGAATATCGTACAAAGAAGGACGAGTAGTCTTGTGTGATCCGCGATCTTTTGCCATCTTTGATGATGATTGCTCCAGGCTCTTACGTGTTTTAATAGGAAGGCGGTAGGCGGAAAGCTAAGAGGCAGTAAGCAGAAAGCAGAAAGCTAAGAGGTTAGTGGCGGGCTGCCCAAAAATAAAAGCCATTACTTTTTTTAAATCAAGTGTTGCTAAGGCATCAGTTCCATTTTTAATTCCGAGCAGATGTAATATAAAGGCAAGGTAATCCGTTAAATACAGGAAAATCAAAGAGTATGAAAAAATATATAGCAACTATCATAACCCTAATCATTATGCAAACAAATACAAATCTAACAGCGCAGCAAAAACCAGAAGAAATAGCAAGAATGATCACTCAGTATGAACAATTGCTGCAGCGTGAAGATAATGGGTTTGACACGGTGTATTGCGCGATACAGCAGCAGATAAAAAGGCAAACAGACCCTGCGGCGGTAGCCGTATGGCACACCTGCATGGCTGAGTTGTTGCGGGGATATTACCAGGAAAACCAATGGAAAATCATGGATCGGACGCCAGTGGAGGGAGCGGTGCCAGAAGACCCAAAGGTGTGGGACTTGCAGACAATGGCGAAGCAGATCATCTATCATTTTGAGAAATCTTTGGAAAATGAGACGTATCTTCAACAGGTGCCAATCAAAGATTACGAAGCCATATTGAATAAATTGAGTGAGGAAGCCTATCGGCCAACGTTGTACGATTTCCTGGCTTTCAGAGCATTGGATTTTCTCGACGAATATGAGGTGGAACTGCCGCTGCCGATAGAGACATTTGACGTTAATAATGGCAAATATTGGAGCGAGAATGAAGTGTTCGCCAATATCGTCATTCAATCGCCCGACGAATACTCTTTCCCATTCCTCTCGTTAAGCATTATGCAGAAACTTACGCAGATGCATTTGAAGGATGTGGACAAGCGTGCGTTGTTGGACGTGACGATGCGCCGTTTCGGTTATTTAGCAGATAATAGCACCCTGGAGGAGTCTGGTGCCTTGGAACTGGAGGTGTTAAATAAACTGGAACAGACCTATCGCGGACAGAAGGGCTATGAGATGATCGCGCTGTCGCTGGGTCGCTTTTACGAAAAACGAGGAGAACGTTGCGACGATCCGCAGCGCTATCCGGAATGTCGATTAGATCTGGTGAAGGCGATGGAATGGTACAAAAAAACGATGGATGCGGATTCCACCTCTGTAGAAGCAAAGCAAGCCCGGAGATACAATGCGGCTATAAAAACACCGTTACTGTCCCTATCGATGAATCAGGTGATAACGGACCAGCAGAACCTGCTGAGCATCCGGTACAAATCTACTTCTGTGGATGAGGTGCAAATAAAGATTGTGCCGATTTCAGAAAAAGAGTATCTAAAACAAATTGGCGCTCATCAGTGGGAAAAGTTTAAGATTCAAAGGGAAAAGTATAAAAGCTTTATATATCAAACTACGGTAAAACTTCCGGATGATGGAGATTATAGGACGAAAACGGGACATTTCTTGCTGCCGCCGCTGAAGAAGGGAACCTATGTGGTGTTGGCAACCTCGAAGAAGGACTGGTATAAACAGGAAATCTGTTCGGAAGGTTTTATACAGGTGACCAACCTGGATGCTGTGGTGCGATACAACGGAAAGGATATGGAAGTGCTTGTCGTGGACCGTATTACCGGCGCACCTGTGTCGAATGCACAAGTGGCTGAGGAAGTCTATTCGGATCGGCAATATGAAAGACTGCTGAAAACGAACAGATATGTGACGAATAAGGAAGGCAAGTGTGTGTGGGAGAAAAAGGATGACAATCACTATACTCAGATGGTGATTAGTAAAGGCGATGATGTGTTCAGAGGAAGAGATCATAGATATTATGGATATTATGCAGACGCGCAGATGCAGAGCACAGTAACGACCTACCTTTTTGTAGATAGATCCATTTATCGCCCGGGACAGACGGTGTACTATAAGGGTATTACGGTGAAAAACACTCGATTAGAGGGTAGTGATGTGCGGAAAGAGGTGCTTGTGGGCGACTCCACCCAGATTGAGTTGAGCAATGCAAATTATCAGATTATAGAAACCGTGAACAAAGTGACGAATGAGTATGGGTCGTTCTCCGGTAGTTTTGTGCTGCCAGCGACTGGTCGCACGGGGTACTATTCCATAAGAACACCGCATGGCAGTTGTAGTTTTTCAGTAGAGGAGTACAAACGTCCGACCTTTGAGGTTGTTTTTGATAAGCCAGAGAAGGAATACAAACTCGACCAAGAGGTTGAGGTGGTGGGCAATGTGAAGGCTTATGCCGGCTATGCCGTGGAAGGTGCAACGGTGAAATATCGTGTGCGCAGGAACGCCTCTTTCCCGTGGTGGCGCTGCTGGTGGTGGGCACCTAACAGTCCGTCACAGGAAATCGCCACGGGAGAACTGGAGTCGGATGCAGATGGTAACTTCCGTATTCACTTTCTCGCACAGTCGGATAAGGAAAACCAACGCTTTGACCCGCTGTACTGCTTTGAGGTCTCGGTGGACGTGGTGGATATTACGGGTGAGACCCACAGTGCAAGCACGTCGGTGTCGATAAGTAGAATAGGCTTGCTGATACACGCCAATCTGCCGGATGAGATTTCAACGTCGAGTGATGACAACTTTGAGATTAAGGCTACCAACTTGGCAGGTGAACTGCAAAAGGTGCCTGTGCATTACAAAATTGAAGAGCTGAAAGCACCTGCACAATATCTGCAAAATTGTGTGAAGGCCGACTTCTTCCTTTCAGATTCAGTGGAGATGATGAAAACACTTTCGCATTTGGATTTGAAACAGCAAGCCAACCCGCAAGGTTGGGAGGTGGCGAATGTGGTGACGGAGAATGCTTTCATGTCGGGTGACAAATTCTCAATTCCAAATCTGGAGAATTATAAGGAAGGCATTTATAGAATGACCTTCACGGCAAAGGATGCCGATGGAAATGAGATCTCGGAAGAATATACGGTTACTATCTATCAGGAAAAGAGCAAGAAATGCGTGGCCTACACGCCAGTGTGGATGCATAATTGTACGCCGAATAAACGGGAAGTGGGCGAAACGGTGGAAGTGACCGTAGGCACCTATCTCAAGAATGCGTCTGTACTATGCGAGATCATATCCAACGACCGGTTGGTGAAATCGGAATGGATAAGGTTGAACCAAGGAAAGACAACCTTGTCGTACACTTTGACAGAGGAAGATTTAGGTAGGGTGGTGTTCCATGCTTTTGTGATGCAGGACAATGCCCATTACAGCAATGTGGAAACGGTGGTGGTGCCGTATTCACACCAGAAGATAGATTTTGATTTTCTTACATTCCGTGATAAAACGCTGCCGGGTAGTGCCGAACAGTATCAGATCCGATTGAAGAATACGTTGGGCGAAAAGGTGGCTGCAGAGATGTTATGTACGATGTACGACGCCTCTTTGGATGCTTTGGCGCCTTCCAATTCTTTAAGCAGAATAATTAATAATTGGAACAAAAATGTGTATAATTATCGTCTGGCATCGATGAGTGGTGCGCTATGGAAAACTTTCTATAGTATGGGTTATGCAGATGGTTGGGGATACGAGAAGGAAAGAGTTTATCCGAATTTGAAGTTCAACGTCGATATGTTTTCCATAATGTATCGCAAACCATCGATTAATAGGAAGCTGAATGATGCTGTTGTAGCGTGTGTGGAAGAGTCGTGTGCAGCGACAATGTATGAGTCGGATGTGATGGAAATGAAGGAGACGGCAGCAAAGGGCGTACCGGAAAGCGGGAAAGCCCATGACGAATCGGCAAAGATGCCGGTAGAAGTGCAACCTTTGCAGGTGCGCACCAACTTCAACGAGACGGCCTTCTTCTATCCGCACTTGAGAACGGATGAAAATGGCGATGTGCTGATTGACTTTACGATGCCCGAGTCGCTTACCAAATGGCGTTTGCAGGGACTTGCGCACAATGCGGACATGATGAGCGGCTATTTCGAGAAATATGTACAAACCAGTAAGAAGCTGATGGTAGTGCCCAACGCCCCTCGTTTCTTGCGTGAGGGCGATGCGATGAGGTTCTCGGCCAAGGTCGTCAATATGGACACCATAGCCCAGTGTGGCAACGTGACGTTGCAATTCCGCAGCGCCCTGACCAACGAGGCCGTACCCATGTTGGTGGGCTCGTCCGTGATGCCTTTCGAGGTGGCCCCCGGCAAAAGCGAGGAGGTGCACTTCCAGATCGCCGTGCCCGAAGGGGTAGGGGCTGTGACCTATCGCATGGTGGCAACCAACTTGGAAACGCCCGCCTTCGCTGACGGTGAGGAGAAAACGCTGCCCGTACTCACCAACCGCATGCTCGTGACGGAAAGCCTGCCACTCTATATCTCCGGAAAGGGGCACAAGACGTTTACGTTTGATAAACTGAAAAGACAACTCGCGGGGGCGGCAACGGCCAGCAATACGCTCACACACCATAAGCTGACTCTGGAGTTTACCCCGAACCCGATTTGGTACGCCATCCAATCGATGCCGTATCTTATGGAATATCCGTATGAATGCAACGAACAGGTCTTCAGCCGTTACTATGGCAATGTGGTGGCATCCTCTATTCTGAATAGCAATCCTAAGATAAAAGAGGTGTTTGACCGTTGGCTGATGGAAACGCCAGATGCTTTCTGCTCAAATCTGGAAAAGAACCCGGAATTGAAGCAGGTGCTGCTGGAAGAGACACCATGGCTGTTGGATGCCCAACGAGAGAGCGCCAACAAGCAGAATCTGGCATTGCTGTTTGATTTAAAACGCATGGCGAAGGAAGAGAAGGCCGTTTGCCAGAAGCTGGAGAAGCGCCAGAACATAGACGGCGGCTGGTCGTGGTTTAATGGCGGCAGCAGTAGTTGTTATATCACCGAGCATATCGTGTCGGGTTTCGGCCATCTGAAAGTGATGGGCATCGCTACAGACATTTCTACGAACACGTTGAATAAGGCGGTGTCTTTTATGGACGATAAGGAAACGGAGTACTATCAACGTTGGATTAAGGGCACGAAGTGCACGCCCTCCAATCTTCATTATCTGTATGCCCGCAGTTTCTACACCCACCGCAAATTGACAGGAAAGAGGTTGGAGGCCTATGATTTCTATATGGACAATGCTCGCAAGCAGTGGAAAGAGATGTCGCTATACTCGCAGGCGCTGACGGCTTTGGTGATGTACCGTAATGGTGAAAAGGAACTGGCCAAGCAGATTATGAACCATATCAAATCGTTGGCTCAATATTCTGAGGAGATGGGTATGTGGTGGAAGAAGGAAGGTTATGGCTACTTCTGGTATGAGGCTCCAATCGAGCGACAGGCTTTGTTCATTGAAGCCTTCCATGAGATTTTGCGAGATGCCGAGTCGGTGGAGAAGATGCAGTTGTGGTTGCTCAAGCAGAAGCAAACGCAGAATTGGGGCACGACGCGCGCCACGACCGAGGCTTGCTATGCGCTGATGCTTAACCAAACGCAAATCTTGAATGAGGACGATGTGCAGTTGCAACTGGGCAACTGGCACTATCCGAATGCGGAAACCCGCGCGGAAGCAGGTAGTGGCTATATCAAAACCTCGTGGGAGGGAACGGCAATCACCCCAGAGATGTCAACGATACAGATTGAAAAAAGCAGCAAGGGCCCGGCATGGGGTGCGCTCTACTGGCAGTATTTTGAGAATCTGGACAAAATCGAAAAGAACGATGACCAGAACCTGTCGATACGCAAAGCCCTCTACAAGGTTGAGGTGGGCGAACGTGGCGAGGTGCTGGTGCCTATTACGGAACAAACCCCACTGAAGGTGGGCGACAAGGTGCGCGTGCGCACGGAGATCCGCACCGACCGCGATATGGAGTACGTTCATCTCAAGGATATGCGCGCCTCTGCTTTTGAACCTACGAATGTGATTTCGCAATATAAGCGTCAGGATGGCCTATATTACTATGAGGCTACAAAAGATGCTTCTACGAATTTCTTTATCGACTATTTGCCAAAGGGTACTTACGTGTTTGAATACACGCTGGTTGCCACACAGGCAGGATGCTTCAGTAATGGCATCACCACCATTCAGTGTATGTATGCACCGGAATTCTCCGCACATAGTGCCGGTGTGAAGGTGAAGGTCGTAGAATAATGCATGGGAAATTGAGTATAGACCTGTTTGGGTAAAACGCGATTTTGAATTGTCGCGGCTGAACAGGTCTATATATTTTATTTTGTTAAAAAAAAGTGTGTGGGAATAGAAAAAAAATTTGTATTTTTGCTCTTCCAAATTAGAAAAGATGCAAAACGATAGGACAAATATCCTGATTTTCTATGTCTTAGGACGCTAAAATTTTGAAGGCGTCTCGAATCTTTGTATCATAACCGTTCTTTACAGACGGTGTTTTTCCCTTAGAAATCATTCATTTTTTTTTATTAACAAAATTTATTATTATGAAAAAAGTTCTATTTTTTCTCGTAATGGTGATGTTGATGTTGCCGATGGCTATGCGTGCGCAGAATTGCCAGGCGCCTACAGGCTTGACGGCAAACGCACATTACCCGCAATGGCGTAATGTCACCCTCAATTGGAACGAGGTAGTGGACAGTACGCAAGCCACTATTGGTTACGGAGAGACATTCTCCACCCGTATTGGCGTGAACGATACCGCCGACTTTTATGGAGTGGTACGTTTTGAACCTTCAGACTTGGCTGATTACAGCGGCCGCTCTCTGACAGCAGTAAGTTTTGTCCCAGCAGAGCTTACTTCTGTTTGTACGTATTCAATCCTTGTATGGCAGGGTGGTAGTCATCCTGATGATACAACCTTCCTTCCAGGAACGCTTGTTGTGAATCAGGTGATCACTTCAGCATTAACCAATCAGCAACTCAATACGGTGTTGCTGAATACTCCTGTCGCTATCGATCCGACACAGGAAATGTGGATTGGTATTCGTTGCAACACTACCGCCGGCTATCCATTGGGCGCTGCCTCGGGCACCCCAGTGACGGATAAAGGCGAACTGCTCTTTATTGATGAAGAGTGGCATACCCTTACCGAATCAAATCTCAGTTACAACTGGGTGATTATCGGTACTCTTACTGATCCAAACAACATTCTTTCAGGTTATAATGTATATCGTGACAATAATCTGTTGATGACCGTTCCTACTACTACTTTCATGGATTCACTGGAAAATAATGGTGTTTTCAACTATGATGTAACAGCAACGTATGCTACGGGCTGCGAGTCTGCACCAATATCAACATCCATTCAGATGGAATCCTATCCATGTGATAACTGCTTGGATACTGTTTTCGCTTTGGATCCTTCTTCAATAAGCACCACGGCATATCTTCCTACAAACCCTTATTATGGCTATTCCTATACCCAGCAAATTTACGATAGCACTTATTTCGGAGATATTGAAGGTGCTATCAAGTGTATGGCTATTCAATATACGTATTCTTCTGCTATAACCCGTAACATGAAGATCTATGTGGGCAATACGACTAAAACGCAGTTTAGCTCCACTACGGATTGGGTTCCGGAAGCAGATATGGTTATGGTTTATAATGATGTAGTCAACTTCGATCCTGCTACGGCGGTTGATGGTTACATTTATATTGCTTTCTCCACTCCTTTTGAATGGGATGGCTCCAATGTCGTTTTGATGTGTTTGGACGAGACGGGAAGTTATATCTCAAATGCTGAATATTTTGGCTCACACAGCGCTGCCAATAAATCACTGTATGCATACAGAGACGGAACATCCTACTCTGGAGCACTTTCTTCCACATCTGGTACGATGTATGGTCAGCGTAATAATGTGAAGTTCCTGGTGGGTGAACCTATCTCTTGCCGTATGCCTTCACACCTTTCCATTACCAATGTTACCAGCGAAGGTGCTGATGTGAACTGGCAGGCTATGGGCTATCCAAGCGGTTATGAACTCGTGGCTGTGCCAGAAGGTAGTAATATTGCCAACGAGACTCCGATTATGGTTACGGATACGTTCTATCAGTTGACCAACCTGTTGCCGAATACAAATTATAATCTGTATTTGCGTGCAATCTGCTCTGGATCGGAAAATTCCAGTTGGGTGATTAAAGACTTTAAGACAGAATGTGAATATGCAACAACAATTCCTTACGTTGAAAATTTCGATGGTGTAGGTGCGAATATGATGCCTGATTGTTGGCATATTATTTCTAATACAACTTACCCTTATACGTCCAGCACTTATCATGCAAGTGGCTCCAATAGCCTCTATTTCTATTCATATTCTTCAAGTTTCTCATTGGCCAATTCTGTTATGATGGACTTGACTGAATACACTCCGGGTTCATTGGCACTCTCTTATAAGTTGTCTATTTCCAGCTCTACATATGGTAGAATGGATGTCGGTTATATGACAGATCCTAGTGATATTAACACATTTGTACTCCTTAAATCTGTGTATGCTTCCGACTACCCAGGTACGGGCGTCTGGATGGAACAGACCGTTGAACTCCCTGCAGCTGCGTATAATGCACCGGTATGTATGGCCTTTATGGCTCCTGCATCTTTATCAACATCATCCAGCTATGTATATTTGGATGATGTGGTTGTTGATTATCTTCCAGAATGTAATGCTCCAACCAATCTGGTTGTTTCCGATATTGCAGGTACTTCCGCAATGGTTTCCTGGACAGCTGCTCAATTTGGCGCTGATGATTATACCGTAGAGTATGCCGAGTCGGGTCAGGATAACTGGACTTCTGTGGTGACAACGAACACCTCTCTCTTGTTGTCCGGATTGAATATCAACACGTCTTACGATGTGATGCTTTACACCAACTGCGAAAATGGTACTTCTGATACACTTACTACAAGCTTCGCAACGATAGATTTGGTTGAATGTGTGTCTCCAGATACTGCTGCTAATGAAATTACGGGCACCAGTGCGTCAACAACGTATTTGTTCCCTGTTGATAATTTCTATAACTACAGTTATACTCAACAGATTTATACAGCAGACGAAATAGATACTGCACATGCTGCCACCGTGATTACGGGTGTTGCTTTCGAGTATGATTATTCCATTGCTTCTTCCTCCAAGACCGACTGTAAGATTTATCTGGCTCATCGTTCCAGCAATACGTTTACGAATACTACTGACTGGACACCGATAGCCAATGCTACGTTGGTATATGAAGGTCCGATTAACTGTACGCAAGGATGGAATGTCTTTGATTTTGATACGTATTTCAACTATAATGGTATTGATAATTTGGTGCTTATCGTGGATGACAATTCCTATGGATACAATGGCTCATCTTATGTTTTCAATGTGCATAATAATTCCAATTATCGTTCTTTGTATTATCACAGCGACTCTTCAAATCCAGATCCAAACAGCCCACCATCAGGTACGCTCTCTTACTATAGAAATGATGTTAAATTCTATACCTGCTCCCAAACAGCTCCTATCAGTTGTGTTCAGCCAAATGTATTTGTAGATGGTTCCGATGATGAGTCCATCACATTGACTTGGGCTCCAGGTATGAGCGAAACTTCCTGGGATTTGGAATACAAACTTCAAGGCGATGCACAGTGGACCAGCGAAGGTCCTGTGACCACCTCTCCTTATATGCTCACCAACCTGACATCCAATGCTCAGTATCAAATTCGTATGCGTTCCGATTGTGGCGCTGGTGAATACAGTGAATGGGTAGAACTGGAAGCTTATACCAATTGTCCTGCTGTTGCAAACCTTCCGTTTACTGAAGATTTTGAAAATGCAACTAATGACTTCCCAGCATGCTGGAAACGTTATAGCAACAATACTACTGTTACCCCAGCAATTGTTACACAAGAGAATAATACGATGGGTGGCTCTCACTCTTTGTATTTCAACTGTTCATCTTCATCTTACTATGCATACGCGGTTCTTCCAACCTTCGATGATGCTATTGAAATGAATAACTTGATGATTCAATTCTATGCAAAACGTTCTTCTGACGGCTACTTCGTTGAAATGGGTACGATGACCGATCCGGAGGATGTTTCCACATTCCAGATCTTAGGCACTTTCTCTCCTGCAGCTATCAGTGCTTGGGAATTGATGGAAATGAAAACAGATAACTATAATGGATCTGCACATACATTGGCATTCAGAATGCCAGCATGGTATAGCAACTATATGTATGTAGATGATATCGTTGTTGATGTGATTCCGAACTGTTTGCACGTTGAAGATCTGCATGTAGATGCTGCAACGATAACTTCTACTTCTGCAAATGTGACTTGGACAGCTGGTGGCGATGAAATGGCTTGGGAATATGTCATTAGCGATACTTTGGTTGATCCTGATAATGAATCTCCTATTGCTGTGAGCGAGACCACCGTTTCTTTCGATAATCTTCAAACAAATACTCAATATTACGTATTTGTAAGATCAGATTGTGGTGGCGATCAAAGTAGTTGGATGAGTGTTGAATTCACAACCGCTTGCGAAGCTCTTACCAGTGACGATCTTCCATTTGTGGAAAATTTTGAAGGCATAGCAGGCTCTACCAGTACTTCAGTGGCTGAATCCAATCTGCCAAACTGCTGGGATCAGTATTTTGGTGGTACATCATCTTCATATTTGGGATACCCAATTGTTTATAACAGCTCTTCATACGCTGCTTCCGGTAGCAACAGTATGCGTTTCTATGTATATAGCTCTACTGCTTATGGTGAGGAAATTGCTATGCTGCCGCTTATTGATACGGTATCTATTCCATTGAACAGTCTGATGGTGTCCTTTGATGCAAGAAAATATAGCGACGACTACTCCTATTATCAGTTCATGTTGGAAGTAGGTGTAATGCAAGGCTCTGATATCAGCAGCTTCCAGACTGTAGGAACCATTCAGGTGTCTTCTGCATCATACGACAGCTACGATGTTTATTTGAACAATTTTACAGGTTATGGCAACCGTATTGCTATCCGCGCCCCTCAAACCTTCGGTACAGCTTATTACAACTATGGTTATGTTGATAATATAGAAATCAATGTGGCTCCAAGTTGTGCACGACCTTCAGACTTGCACGCGGTAGGTACGGGTTCTACTTCCATAGAACTTGCCTGGACACCTAATGGTGACGAAAATGAATGGAATATTCAATATGGTCCTACAGGTTTTAACTTGGATGATGGTATCATGGCCAACGCAACCACCAATACGTATACGGTAACAAACTTGTCAGCTGATACGCTTTACGATTTCTACGTACAGGCAGTATGCTCTGGTGCTGAAACCAGCTTGTGGCGTGGTCCATTCACTGCAGCGCCGGGCGCGTACAATATGCCATCTGCTGGCGAAAATACGGTGACTTTGTGTGGCGGCTATATCTATGACGATGGTGGTGTTAATGGCGATTATAGCGCAAGCTGTAACTCAACACTGACGATTATGCCTGAAACCGCAGGTGCTGTGGTTTCTGTTAGTGGTACTTTTGAAGTTGAGTCTTGCTGTGATCACCTTTATATCTATGATGGTGTTGGCACGACCGGTACGATGTTGTGGAGCAATGGTGCCAACGCGTCTGGATCTTTGTCTGGAATTGCTTCTTCAACAGGTCCTCTCACCATCCAGTTCACCTCCGATGGTAGTGTTCAATATGGTGGTTTCGCCCTTGCAGTATCCTGTGCTACCTGTGGTGCTCCTTCTCAAGTAGCTGCTCAAGTGAATATGACCTCTGCAACCATTACTTGGGTTGAAGGTGGTGCTTCAACAGACTGGACACTTGAATATGGCCCTGCTGGCTTTACACAAGGTCAAGGTACTACGGTTAACGTGTCTGGAACACCGTCTGCTTCTCTTACAGGTCTTACGGCCAACACGACATACGATGTTTATGTACAAACCGATTGTGGCGCTGGCGACCTTAGTGAGTGGACCCACGGTTCATTCACCACAGCACCATGTAATGATGCTTGCGTGTTTACGGTAACCATGAACGATGAGTATGGCGATGGTTGGAATAATGCTGCCTTGGTAGCAACTACTCCTTCCGGTACTCAAAGCCTTACTTTTGACGATGGATTCAATGCTACTGGTACGGTTATGGTTTGCCCTGGCGACGACGTTACGTTCACTTGGTCTTCAGGTGAATACGACAGTGAATGTTCATTCACCATTACTGACGGCTCCGGCGCAGTTGTTTACACCTGTACCGACGGCAGCTCTCTCGGCGGAACTGTATATGCGGGCAATTGCGCAGGCTCTAACCCTCCAGTTGTAGATCCTTGCGAGGCTCCTACAAATCTTACAGCTACCGACTTGACAGTAAACAGTGTTGTGCTGAACTGGAACCAAGCTGATGCTTCTGTGAACTCCTGGACGATCAGCTACAAGAAAGCAAGCGATAACACCTGGACAAACGTGACTGCAAGTGCTCACCCATATACCTTGACGGGTTTGGAATACAGAACCGACTACAATGTTAAGGTGGCTGCAAATTGTGCAGATGAACTCAGTGACTATACGGCAGTGGTTAACTTCCGCACCCTCGGCGACGGCGTAGAAGATTACGCTATAGATAACAGCATCAGCCTCTATCCGAACCCAACCAATGGCGAATTCAGAATCCAGAATTCAGAATCCATGATCCAAAGAGTTGAGGTTTACGATGTTTATGGCAAGATGTTGAACGTTGTGGAGGTGAACGACGCTCAAGTAACGATGAATGCTTCCAACTATGCTTCCGGCACCTATTTTGTAAGAATATACACCGAAAACGGTATGGTGACGAAACGCATCGTGAAGAGATAATCCTACATTTATGCACATCGTAGAGGCGTGATATATTGCGTCTCCACAACACCAAACAGCAAAGGTCCGTTCCTGATTTCAGGGACGGACTTTTTTTCGTACCTTTGCGCTTCGCAATTTTTAAAATCTACAATATGAAATATTTAGTTACGCTCAGTTTGACGCTGTGCCTGCTTACAGCGTTTGCACAACCCCAAGTGGACCCCATTACGGAGGGAATGGAATGCACCTCCATTACAATAGGAAAGCGCGCGTCGGCGGATGGCTCCGTGATGACCTCACATACCGACGACAGTCACCGCTCTCGTACGAATATGCTGGTTGAGACTGCCAAAGACCACCAGCCGGGTGAGACACAGATGCTCTATAAACGATTGTGGGCAAAGAACGAACCTGGAAAGATGGCACGCTATGAGGATGTTCCGGTAGGTACTATCCCGCAAGCCGCACATACCTATCAGTTCCTGAACACCGCCTACCCGTGTGTGAACGAAAAGCAGTTGGCGATAGGCGAATCTACGTTTGGTGGCCGTGCCGAACTGAAGTCCGATAGCGGTCTGATCGATTGTCAACGCCTCTGCATGCTGATGTTGCAACGTTGTACTACCGCACGTCAGGCTATCCAAATGGCAGGCGAGTTGCTGAAGAAATATGGTTGGATTGATGCGGGCGAATGCTTGACCATCGCTGACAAGAACGAGGTTTGGCATCTCGAGATTGTGGGACCGGGCAAGGACAAAGTGGGTGCCGTGTGGGTGGCTCAACGCGTTCCCGATGATCACGTAGCCGTGAATGCTAATGCCTCCACCATCCGCGAAATCAACCTCAAGGATAAAGACTATTTCATGGCGTCTGACAATATCTATTCTGTAGCGAAGGAAAATGGTTGGTGGGACGGTAAGAGTACGTTCCAATTCGCGTACGCCTATGCGCCCAGCACCCGTACGATGATCGCTTGCCGTCGCCGCGAGTGGCGTGTGTTCGACCTCCTGGCTCCTTCCTTGCACCTGGATCCTAACTCCGAGAACTATCCCTTCTCCGTGAAACCGGATACGTTGGTGACCATCGAAAAGCTGATGAGCGTGTTCAAGGATTATTATGAGGGCACCCCGTATGATATGCGTAAAACATTAACGGTGGCTAATAAAGAAGGCAAACAGGTGATTTCTCCGCTGGCTAATCCGTTTATGAAAAGCGATGAGATGAAACTTTTCAAAATCAATGGTGGCTGGGACGAACGTGGCGAACGTAACATCGCGGTGCATTTTACCGTGTATGGCACGATCATTCAATGCCGTGCCAATATGCCCGATGAGGTTGGCGCACTCTGCTGGTTCGCCCTCGACAATGTGGCTTCTTCTATCTATGTGCCTATTTATGCTAATGTTACGGATCTTCCAAGTACGTACAAGACCGATGGGCGTGAGACCGGTTTTAGTAAAGATGCTGCGTGGTGGGGGTTCAATCGTTTAGGTACAATTGCCGCCAAACGTTGGGGCGATATGCATATCGTGATCGACAATGTGTGGAACCCTTTGGAAAAGGAGTTCATCGAAAAGCATTACGATGTTGAAAAACAGGCGCTTCAGTTGATGAAAGAAGGCAACCGCGATGCGGCAGTGAAGACACTTACGGATTTCAGCAATGCGTGTGGCAATGAGGCTGTTGAACAAGCCTGGAAATTAGGCGACCATATCTGGACCGTATTTGACGGATTGTGGTAGGCAATAAAAAACATGAACTATCGTAGAGACGCGCCAATGGTGCGTCTCTTTTATTTGATGCACTATTGGAATTGGTATAGCTACACTTTGGAAAATAGTAAATTAAAAAGCGTCCTAAATAGGGGCGCTTTTTTAGCAAACAAAATGTAAAAATAAATTTATAATGAAATGATATGAAAATGTGAGCGGAAAACGGGGCTCGAACCCGCCACCTACAGCTTGGAAGGCTGTCGCTCTACCAAATGAGCTACTTCCGCGGGTGAGATTTGTGGGAGAGGAAGGATTCGAACCTCCGAAGGCTTAGCCAGCAGATTTACAGTCTGTCCCATTTGACCGCTCTGGAACTCTCCCATCGTTTTTCGTTTCGTGCCTTAAGGCAAGAGAGCCGATAGTCGGACTTGAACCAACGACCGGCTGATTACAAATCAGCTGCTCTACCAACTGAGCTATATCGGCACTTTTTTTTCGTTTCAAAGAACGTCTCTTGTTTTGTGGCGGCAAAGATACGGGTTTTTGCGTACGATGGTGTCGATTCAGGTGATTTTTTTAATTTTTTCTTTTATTGTTTTGATTATCAGTCTAATAAAATTGTAAATTTTCTATTTTAAGACTGAAAAATTGGCATTCTTCTATCGTTTTCGCATCTCGTCTGCCCTTGATTTTGGAAGTTTTTCAGTAAAATGCTACCAAAATCGCAACCACACATCACTCTCTCCCCATCCTCCTTCCTCCTTCAATCCTTCCTCCTTCTTAGTACTTTGTTATGATCTTTTTCTTAAAATCCAGGTAACCACCTTCGTTGAATCTATATTGGTTGGCAGTGTGTGTGCTCTTCTCATCGTTGTCTTGTAGCACAGGGGATAAGATGCCGGAGGCTAAGAACTTTTTCTGGAAGTTGCGGCGATCGAATTCATGACCGCAGATGTCGGTGTATAGACGTTGCAATTCCGGCAGGGTGAAGATGTCGTCGAGAAGCAGAAATTGAACCGGGTTATGAACGAGTGCGATGCGCAGCGCCCAAATCGCCTTGCGGAAAATCTGTTCGTGGTCGAACGCTAATTCGGGCATCTCGGATACGCTGAACCATCGGGCTTCGCCCGCGTCATCCCCCGCCTGTATGGCGTTCATTTGCTTTGGACGTATTACGGAGGCAAAAGCAAACGAGATCGTGCGCCCGCGTGGATCGCGATCCACGTCGCTGAACTCGCCCACCTCGCCCGTTCTCTGCGGCACGATGTTGGTCTCTTCTTTCAATTCGCGCAAGGCTGCCTCTTTCAATGTCTCGTTCTCCTCTACAAAACCTCCCGGAAATGCCCATTTGCCTCGGAAAGGTTCCTTGGATCTGCGTATCAGTAATGTATTCAAGTGCTTGCCGTCGAATGCGAATACTACATTGTCAACCGTGACAGCAGGACGCCAGTATTTGTAACAATAGTTGCCGTTATCTTCCATATATTTTTTTTTGAAAGTGCAAAAGTAGAAAATAAACTCAAATAAATTTGTACTTCGAAACCCTTCATAAAGGTAGGAGTATGACGAAATAATAAAAAAATGCTTCAACGAAGTGTATCTATCAGATGTTTTTTTGATTTTTTCTGTTAAGTCGCTGAAAATCAAAATATAAACAAAAGTGTGTACTTTTTACACAGCGTATTGCTTTTTTACTATTTTTGCGGCCTTGCAATAATGTGTATTTTTTACACGTTGTTGTATGGTTTTTTTACTACTTTTGCACCCCTTTGAAAAAAAGCAAGGTGTTCTTTACTAATTAATTGAATATTAAAAACATAGACCAGATAAAAACAATAAATAAAAGATATAAATGAAAAAGATAAGAAGAATTATTGCAATTAGTGCTTTTGCGTTGACGTTTGGTTGCCTATCGACCACCGCTGTTCAAGCGCAAACCGCAAAGGATTCTATCCACGTGGATTTGAATAAGGCGATAGAGATTGCGATGTCGGAAACGCCTACGATGCGCATCGCAGACCGTGATGTACAGGTAAAACAACTTTACAAGAAAGAGCAAATCGTGTCGCTCTTCCCTGACGTTTCCCTTTCGGCTTCTTATAACCGTACGTTGCTTAAGCAAGAGATGGCAATGGACATGGGTGGCCAGAGTGTTTCATTCAAGGTGGGCAAGGATAATCAATACTCCGCAGGCGCTTCTTTGTCGTTGCCGATCGTGGCACCGGCGTTGTGGTCCAGTCTGAAACTGGCCTCTATGGATATCGAGATGGCGATGGAAGCCGCCCGTTCTTCTAAGTTGGAGCTGGTGAACCAGGTGAAACAGGCCTTCTATACTTATTTGTTGGCTAAGCAATCTTACGACGTGTTGCAAAGAAGCTACACCAACGTGGAGGCCAGCAATCAATTGGTAAACAACCAATACAACCAGGGATTGGTGTCTGAATTCGAAAAGTTGCGTTCCGACGTGGCTCTGCAGAACCAACGCCCAGGTGTTGCTTCCGCGGCTAAGGCTGTACGCCTTTCTGAAATGCGCTTGAAGGTGGTGCTGGGCTTGGATGCCAATGAACCTGTTATCTTCGATGGCTCTCTTTCCGACTACGAACAGGGCGTGCTCAGCGCTAAGATGCCGAGCGATGAGGAGATGAATATGGCCTACAACTCCTCACTTCGCCAGTTGGACTTGAGTATCAAGGAATTGGAACAATCCAAAAAGATTATGATTGGTTCTTCCTGTCCGATGTTGGCATTGGCAGGCGCCTTTCAATATTCAGGTATGGGCGACGACAAAAACAAATTCAACAACTATCCATATTCCTACATCGCTCTGTCGTTGCAAGTGCCAATCGTTTCCTGGGTGGCAACATCTTACAAACTGAAACAGGCCGACCTGAACATTGAGAATCTGAAAGACCAGAAGTTGAATGTCGAACGTAACTTGCGCATTGGTGTTCAAAGTTATCTGAACGATATGCAACAGGCCATCGAGAACATCGCGTCAGACAGTGAAACGATGCGCCAGGCTGAGAAGACGTATGAGATTGCCAAGAAACAATATGAAGTGGGTATGAATACCTGGTTGGATCTCAGCAATGCCGAACTGATGCTCACCAGCACTCAGCTGACCTACTGTCAAGATATCTTTAATTACCTGATTGCCAAAGCTTCATTGGATGCAACTCTGGGTAATGAATGAACTCATTAATCGAAATATAAAAACTATAAATATGAAAAGAATAAGTACAGTTATCCTGGCTATCCTGATTATGGTTGGATTTGCCGGATGTAAAAAGAAAACGACTACGGAGGTTGTTGACCAGATCTTCACCATCCGTACGCAACAGGTTGTCGCACAAGATGTGGAACAAATCTACGAATACACGGCAACGGTGGAGGCCAACGCTGTGAATAACATCGCTCCTCTGACCGGTGGACGTATCGACAAGATCTATGTTGAGGTTGGCGACCGCGTAAGCAAAGGCAAAGTGCTCGTGCAGATGAACGAGAACAGCCTCAAACAACAAAAGGCTCAACTCGAAAACATCAAAAGAACGTTCAACCGTATCGATGAACTCTACAAGGTAGGTGGCTGCTCCAAATCTGATTGGGAATCTACTAAAACCCAACTCGACGTGGCTCAAACCGCTTACGACAACTTGTTGGAAAATACCCAACTTATTAGCCCAATCTCTGGTGTGATTTCTGCTCGTAACTATGATAGCGGCGACCTTTTCGGTGGTCTGCCAGTAGTTACCGTTCAACAAATCACTCCGGTGAAGATGATCATCAACCTTTCTGAAGCACTCTTCAAACAAGTGAAGGTGGGTATGCCGGTTTCTATCAAGGTGGATGCCTATGGCGATGAAGAGTTCCAAGGCAAGATCAGTTTGGTATATCCAACCATCGATGGCGCAACCCATACGTTCCCTGTAGAGGTGCAGCTGGCTAACAGCGATAGCCGTGTTCGTCCGGGTATGTATGCTCGTGTAACCGTTAACTTCGGCACTTCACACCACGTGGTTGTTCCAGATAACGCTATCTTCCGTCAACAAGGTTCGGGTAACCGTTATGTCTATATTTACAAAGATGGCAAGGTTAAATTCAGCCAGGTGGAAATCGGTCGTCACATCGACAACGGCTATGAGTTGCTCTCTGGCGCTGAAGATGGCGACTATCTTGCTACTACTGGCCTTGCCCGCTTGAAAGACGGCATGGAAGTGAAGGTGGAGAATAAATAACCATTCCTGTTTTACATTTTATAAACCGAAAAAATAGCATAGAATATGAGTTTATATGCCAATTCCGTCCGTAGGCCAATTATGACCGGCTTGATTTACATCGCAGTGGTCATCATTGGTATCTTTTCGTTGACGAAGCTGCCGGTTGATATGTTCCCGCACATGGATGGCAATTCCATTATGGTGCTTACCATGTATCCGGGCGCCAGCGCCGAGGATATCGAGGATAACGTGTCCAAACCGATTGAAAATGTGTTGAACTCCCTGAGTGATATGAAACATATCACCACCAACTCTAAAGAGAATTACTCTATCACTTACCTGGAATTTGAATATGGCGTGGATATCGAACAGAAGACCAACGACGTCCGTGACAAATTGGATATGGTGAAATCTTCTTTGCCAGAAGGTGCTGCCGATCCGTATCTGTTCAAGTTCAGCGCCGACGATATGCCGATTATGATGCTCTCTGTGAAATCACGTCAGAGCACCCAGGCACTCTATAAGATCCTGGATGATAAGGTGGCATCTCCGTTGAGCCGTATCAGTGGGGTAGGTACCGTTTCTGTTGCGGGTGCGCCACAACGTGAAATTCAGGTTTACTGCGACCCGTACAAGTTGGAAGGCTACAACCTTACAATCGAAACGATTGCCTCTGTGCTGGGTGCCGAAAACCGCAACGTCTCCCTCGGTGTAATGGACGTGGGCTCCAAAACCTACTCCATGCGTATGGACGGCGAGTTTGCCAGTGCCGATGAGATGAACGACGTGGTTGTGGGTAGCTACAACAACAAGAACATCTATCTGAGAGATGTGGCTACCGTGAAGGATACCTTGCAAGAACGTATGCAGGAAACCTATACCGACCTTGAACGTGGTTCCTTGGTCATCATTCAAAAACAATCAGGTGCCAACACCGTGAAGATCTGTAAGAGCGTGTTGGAACAATTGCCAAGAATCAAGAAGAGTTTGCCTTCCGATGTGGAACTGAACGTGCTGGTGGATAACTCCGACAGTATTACTAACACCATCGCCAGCTTGGAGGAAACCATCCTCATCATCCTCTTGTTGGTGGTTGTGGTTGTACTCTTCTTCTTGGGTAGATGGCGTGCTACCGTCATCATTGCCATTGTGGTGCCGGTTTCTTTGATCGCCGCCTTCATCTATTTGCTGGTGACCGGCAACTCCTTGAACATCATTTCCTTGTCTTCTATCTCCATCGCCATCGGTTTGGTGGTGGACGACTCCATCGTTGTATTGGAAAATATCACGACCCACATCGAACGCGGCTCCAAGCCGAAGGCTGCGGCTGTGTTCGCTACCAGTGAGGTCTCCCTCTCTATTATTGCTTCTACCTTGGTGATTATCGCCGTATTCTTGCCGTTGACTTTCCTGACCGGTATGGCCGGCGTGCTCTTCAAATCGTTGGGCTGGATTGTCACCATCGTAATTGCTGTCTCCTTGATTGCCTCAATGACGCTGACGCCGATGCTCAGCTCCCTGATGTTGAAAAAGAACCCGAAAAAGAGCAAGTGGTTTGCCGCTGTTTATGCTCCAATTGAACGATTCTTGGATAAGTTGGACAATGGCTACGCCCGTCTGCTGAACTGGTGCGTTAACCACCGTAAGATCGTTGCTATCGTGTCGTTGGCACTCTTCTTGGGTAGCTTGGCACTGATCAAGGTGATCCCTACCGAGTTCTTCCCAACACAGGATACCGCTCGTTTGAGCGCCACCGTGAAATTGCCAGTGGGTACCCGTGTGGAAACCACCAAGGCCTTGGGCGACCAACTCGTGAAGGAAATGCAAGAGCAATATGGCAAGGAAATCAAAACTGTTAACTTCTCTTTCGGTCAGCCGGATGAGGACAACACCTACAGCTTGATGCAGGAAAATGGTACCTATATCCTCTCCTTCAACATCCGCTTGGTGAAGAAAACCGAACGCGATAAATCTATTACGGAAATCGCTGATGGTATTCGCGACATTATGAGAAAACATATTGAAATCAACACCTTTACGGTTTCAACTGGTCAGGGCGGTATGGGTGGACAATCCACCGTGGATGTGGAATTGTACTGCTACGACTTTGCTACCACCGACCAGTTTGCTGCCGACCTCGCCGCTCGTATGCGTAAGGTGCCGGGTTGTACCCAGGTGGTTATCAGCCGTGACGAATATACGCCAGAATTGGAAGTGGCTTTCGACAGACGCAAGTTGGCTGAAAATGGCTTGAACTCCACGACGGCTGCTGGCTATGTCCGCAACCGCTTCAACGGCTACACCGCATCCCACTTCCGTGAAGATGGTGACGAATACAGCATCCGCGTGCGCTACGCTCCGGAATTCCGCGACGATGTTCACGCTATCGAACATATCTTGATGTACAACAGTATGGGCAAGGGCATTCGCGTGGGTGACGTGGCTACCGTTGAGGAAACCTATACGCCACCGACCATCGTCCGTAAGGACCGTGAACGTATGGTGAAGGTGTCTTGCGTGGTAGGTAAGGGTGCCGCCTTGAGTGAAATCGTAGATGCCGCTCAACACGAACTCGACCAGATGGACATCCCTGCTACCCTCGATTATAAGATCGGTGGTACCTGGGAAAGCCAGCAGGAAGCATTTGGCGATATGTTCGCCTTGATCGCCTTGATCATTATGCTCGTGTACGTGGTGATGGCTGCTCAGTTCGAATCCTTCTCTTATCCGTTTGTTATTATGTTCTCCATCCCATTCGCCTTGACGGGCGTGCTCATCGGTTTGGCTGTCACCAACACCGCCTTGGGTATCATGGCCTTGATCGGCATTATGATGTTGGTGGGTATTGTAGTGAAGAACGGTATCGTATTGGTTGACTACACCAGCCTGTGTCACGAACGTGGTATGAGTATTAAGGAAGCCGTAGTTGCTGGTGGCCGTTCCCGTCTCCGCCCGATTTTGATGACGACCCTCACCACCGTGTTGGGTATGATTCCGTTGGCTTTGGACAAGGGTGAAGGTGCCGAAATGTGGAACTCTATGGGTATGGTTGTTGCCTGGGGTTTGAGCTTCTCCACTTTGGTAACCTTGATTTTCATCCCGATCTTGTACAGCAAGTTTGCGGAATGGTCTGAAAAAGGTAAGGAACGTCGCGCACTCCGCAAGCAACGTAACCGCGAACAGGGTATTAATTTAACTTAGTAAAAATCAGGCGTGCATTCGGGCGTTCCGAAGGTGAATGCGGAGTGCACGCCTTACATTAATAATATAGTAGAAAAATGAAAGCAGTTTTTATATCATTCTATCAGGCCTTTTATGATGAGGTGATGGCTGTGTTGGAAAAAAACGAAATCCGCGGTTTCACCTTCTGGAATGAGGTGCAGGGCCGAGGCTCCGTCGATGGCGAACCGCACTACGGCTCCCACGCTTGGCCAACGCTCAACTCCGCCATCCTGGCGTTTATGGACAATGCGAAGGTGGAACCTCTTTTGAAGGACCTTCACGAGTTGGATCTCACCGCCGAGCAACAAGGCCTTCGTGCCTTCGTGTGGAACGCCGAAGAAATGACCGACAAATCGTTTTAATATAAGTTATTAGCAATTTGCAATTAGCTGTTAGCAAAGGAGGTGCGAGCATCTGCTCGCACCTCCTTCTTTCTTTTCATCTTTCAATCCTTCCCTCCTTCCCTCCTTCAATCTTTCCTCCTTCTCTCTTTCTTTTGGGCGGCCCGGCTCCTGACGTCGCCGTCCATTTCGGGGCGAACCTCGCAACGTACTCGTGGCATATCATTTCGCCCCCCGATGATGCGCATGGGCATACGCCGTGGCATACGGGGTGTTGTCTGCTCAGCAGCTCGACGTCCCCACGCTGCGCTGTCGCCTCTACGCTGCGCTACCATTCCCACACTGCGCTGTCGCTTGTGTGGGGTTATCAAGATATGGCCTCTCCGAGGTCCCCATCCTTCCATCTTTCCATCTTTCCATCTTTCCATCTTTCCCTCTTTCCCTCTTTCCCTCTTTCCCTCTTTCCCTCTTTCCATCTTTCCATCCTCTAATCAGCTCTGTAACTGAAAATATCGCTCCCGTATGACCCAAATGTGGATCGCCCAAAGTAGGAAGAAACCGTTTGAGATTACCTCGTAGAGGATGTTCCAAGGGTATGGAAATGTGAAGAACAAACGTGCCAACCAAACCACAAGGTCGATGTCGAAAAGCAGGTTCCACCAGCGTTCTCTGTCTGTTACTCGCACGTGCCGTTGCTCTCCCTCTTGAAGCGAAACTACGTTGCTGCCACCTATCTGTAGCCGCCATTTGAACAGCCCGAGTACGATTTTCACGCTTAATTTGTACTGTCCTGGGGGCAGTTGCAGACTTACGTCTTTGTGACGCATGATACCCACGGGCTGGTCGTTGAGGAAAATCCAGTAGGGGATGGATAGTTTGAAATGTTGTTTCCTATGTATGTATAGCAAGGGCATGGTTCGTCGTTTCGTTAGCAGTACTTATAATGCATCCTGAAGATAGGATATGCAAAAGTAGGTGATTTTGGCGTACAATCATGCTGCTGTATGGACAACTCATGGGGTGTGACACGTTAGTCGCGGAGGCAGTCCAAATACTGGCGGATGGTTTCTTCGATGCCTAAGTACAGGGCATCGCTGATGAGGGCATGACCTATCGATACTTCGTCAACCCAAGGGATCTCTTGATGGAAGTAGCGGAGGTTCTCTAAGCTGAGGTCGTGACCGGCATTCAGCCCCAGACCACATTCGCGAGCAACCTTGGCTGCTTCAATGTACGGCTGGATGTCTGCTTCGCGATTTTCTGCATAGCGGGCAGCGTAGGCCTCGGTGTAGAGTTCTACCCGGTCGGCTCCTATCTCGGCGGCCTTGCGGACCATCTCCGGCACAGGATCTACAAAAAGTGACACACGGATGCCGTGACTCTTGAATAGCGCAACGATCCCCTTGAGGTAGTCGGCGTGCCGTATCGTGTCCCAACCCGCATTGCTGGTGATGACGTCCTCGGCGTCCGGAACAAGCGTGACTTGCGCCGGTTTGACATCGTTTACAAGATGGATGAATCTTCCCATCGGATTGCCTTCGATATTGAACTCCTGGCTCAATAATGGACGCAGTTGATATACGTCGTCGTAACGAATGTGCCGTTCGTCAGGACGAGGATGTACGGTAATGCCTTGCGCTCCAAAACGTTCGCAGTCTAATGCGAATTGAATGACATTGGGCGTGTTGCCACCACGCGCGTTGCGTATCGTGGCCACTTTGTTGATATTTATACTTAACTTTGTCATATTTGTTTTTTTTGCAAAAATATTAACTAAAATGTAGGCTCTTTGGATTTGTTCCGAAAATAGCAAATTTTGTTCTCATTTTCGCTTTTTACAAAGGAGAAGCACATGGCCTTTACCATTGTATCACATATTGTTGTTTCATGTTTAAGACGGTGTACACACCGCCGCCACATTTGTTCTTACTGCCTTCCGCCTTCTGCTTACTGCCTTCCGCCTCCTGCCTCCAGCTTTCTGCCTTTTTTTATATTTTTGCATTTTGAAAATTATAAATAAAAATAGTATGATCACACTTATTATTATCGCAGCTCTTGCTGTTTTGCTCATTGCCGTCTATTTTTCATGCAACAACCGTGAAATCGCCCTCCGTAAAGAAGCGGAAGCGCAGATCGAAAAGATCGAAAGCGTACACGACGCCATGTGGAAGATCATCAAACAGAAAGCTGATGTAAGCGAACAATATCGCGAGGCTTTCGAGAAGATTTATCCAGAATTGATCTCCGGTCGCTATTCCGGCGACAACGGTAATATGATGAAATGGATTCAGGAACAGAATCCTAATTTCGATACTACGCTCTACAAGGATTTGATGCAAGCCATAGAAGTACAGCGTGTTCGTTTTGATAACGCACAACAACGTGCCGTGGATATCATCAAGCAACGTGAGGCTTATATTGAAAAGATGCCGGCTCGTTTTTTCATTAGCAATAAGAGTAAAATAGAATACGAAGTCATCTCTTCCACCCGTTCCAAGACGGTGATGGAAACCCGTATCGACGACGATACTGAGTTGTTCAACAAATAACCTCTATGTACAAAGTAGCCTATCTGTTGCCGTTCGGCACGGTGCTGGTGATGTTGGCGATGCGCCAGGATCTTCAGCATTGGTGGATTTATTTGATTATGCTTGTGTGTGCGGAGTTGCTCTTATGGCTCATCCGCTTCATATTTAATAAGCATAGTGATACGGAATTCCTTAGTGGTTATGTGAAGTCCGTGCACCATGAGTTTCCTTGGGTGGAACGTGTGGAACGTCACGAAACGGTGTACGACAGCAAGGGCAATGCGCACACGAAGGTGCGCGTGGATTATGTGCGTCATCCCGACGCCTGGTACTGGGTGCTGAATACGGGTCGCCGTGATGGCATTGGTTATTCAACCTTCGAGTATATGTGTCAACGATTTGGCACGGGGCGACATTTCGAACATGTGCCCCATGTGAATTGCGTGAGCGGTGGCGATGGCGAGTATTGCGTTTGGAATGGGAACGAGTATGATACACAGACGGTGACGTATAAGCATCCGTATGTCAACCCGATTAAGAACTCGCACTCTATCTTCAACACTTCGAAAATCACGAAAGAGCGTGCCAAAGAGTTGGGACTATACCGTTATCCCAAGATCAAAGGCTGGGATCAGGAGGTGGTGCGGTCGGGCGATCATTTTGAGTGGCGACAGGACTTCCAAGAGGTGCTTGCTGCCTTTCAACGCCTGAATGCTTTTTGCGGGATAAATCATCAAATCCATGTGTATGTGTTGATTTTTGATGCAAACCTGCATGGTGTTGAGATCGTGGAGTCGCAACGTGCTTATTGGGAGGGCGGTAATAAGAACGAATTTGTGGTCTGCCTGGGCGTGGAAGGTGCCGACAAGGTGGTGTGGAGCCATTCGTTCAGCTGGATGGACTTCGATGCGCCGTCGTTGAGTGTTGCCACGCGCAGTTATTTTATCGAGCATCCGAACTTGGATTTGCTTGCTTTTGCCTCTTGGTTGCGGAATAATTTGGATAAGTGGAAACGCAAAGAGGCTAAGGACTTCAAGTACCTTGGGGTGAATCTCTCAAATGTCCAGACCTTTTTCTTTATGCTTATCGCGGTTGCGTTTAGTGCTATCATCGTGTGGATAACCATAAAATCTATGGGCGTTCTATGATCCCCAATCCTATAGTCATTGAGGCCGCACCAAGATCACATCCTACAGTACGTCCGTTCAAATTCCAACTGCTTTTAGCCTTTCATCCTTTCGCCCTTTCAACCTTTTATCCTTTTATTCTTATTTTTTCAACGTAATTCATACAAAGAAAAAAAATGTATATTTGCCGCTTGGAAAATAATAAATAACAATATAGTATGAAAAGAGTATACAGTTTATTAAGTTCAGTTTTGACGCTGGCTTTAATGTTTACACTATCAAGCAGTTACGCTCAGTGTGGAAACGACACTTACCTCTATGGTGGTAAAAATGGTTCTTGCAAAACCGGTATCGCTGTTGCATACGGTCAACACGAAACTCCTACATCAGCCATGACATTACCTCATTTCAAAGGTGGCAACAAGGCAATGTGCCGCTACATCAACAAAACAAAAGTGTATCCCGTATCTTTGAAGAGTCAAAGAGCTGAAGGTACTGCATTGGTTCAATGCAAGGTGTTGGCCGACAGTACGGTAACAGACGTTGAATTGGTTACAAGTTCTGGCTATGATGAAATGGATAAAGAAGCTATCCGCGTAGTTGAATCTTTCCCTAAGATGTGTCCAGCAACTCAAAGCTGTACCGCTCAGGATATGATTATGCAAGTTCCTGTTCATTTCTCTATGGATGAGGAAGATGCTAAAGCTAAATTGGCTGAGGTTAAGAAACAAATCCGCAACATTGGACCGATCACACTTTACTTCGAAAACGACCGTCCAGATCCAAGAACAAAGAATGATTACACCAGCTCAGAATACAAATCTTTGTATGATGCTTATATGGGTAAGAAATCTACTTACGTTTCCGAATCTGGTAAGAACCTTTCTGGTAGCAAGAAGACTGAGGCTGAAAACCAAATGACAGCATTCTTCAACGATTCTATCGCAACAGGTTACGACCGTTTGGTTAAATTCTGTGACGCTTTAGTTGAAGTTTTGGAAGCTGGTTATGATGTTGAATTCGACATCAACGGTTTTGCAAGTCCGCTCAGCAACAGCGACTATAACAAACACCTCTCTTCCCGTCGTATCGGTAGCGTTTTGAACTATATGTCACAAGCTAATGGTAAGCTTGCTCCTTACATCAATGGCTCAAAATCTGGTCTTACCATCCATAAGAATCCAGAAGGTGAAGTTAGCCACAAGGAAACTTCTACTTCTACCAGCGTAACCGTTTACGGTTTGCAAGCTGCTAAAGACAGAAAGATTGTCATCAGCAATGTATATGTGAAATAATATCACTTCAACATAATGAAAAAGGCGGTTGATTTTCAACCGCCTTTTTTTATGCTATATACAAGACTATTCGTTGTTTTTCAGATAGGTGAACAGGTCGGCAGCTTTCTTCGGACCGACCACCTCCGCTAATTGTTCTACGGAGGCCTCGCGGATTTTCTTTACCGACTTGAACTTAGAGAGAAGGCGTTTCTTGAGCACGTCGCCGATGCCGGGCACATTGTCCAATACGGAGGCGATGCTGGCCTTGGAACGTCGGTTGCGGTGGTGGGTGATGCCGAAGTGGTGCACCTCGTCGCGCACCTCCTGCAGTAGGCGCTGTGCCTCCGAACGCTTGTCGATGTAAACGGGATACTCGTCGCCCACCTTGAAGATGTCTTCCAATCGTTTGGCAATGCCCACCATCATAAGACGATCTTGGATGCCTAAGGCTACGATGCTGCGGTAGGCGGCGTTGAGTTGTCCTTTACCACCATCGATGACCACTAAGTCGGGCAGGGACTTGTTCTCCTCCAGCAGACGGTGGTAACGTCGGTAGATGACTTCTTCCATTGAGGCGAAGTCGTCAGGTCCTTCCACGGTCTTGATGTTGAAGTGCCGATATTCGCTCTTGGCGGGCTTGCCGTCTTTGAAGCAGATCATTGCTGCCACAGGCTGGTTGCCCTGCGTGTTGGAGTTGTCGAAACATTCGATATGGCGAGGCAGTGTCTTCATATTGAGCGCCTTCTGTAAACTTTCAAGTACGCGCATACTTCTCCGCTCTGGGTCAACCAGATCCTGACGTTTCTTTTTCTCCAGCATAAAGAAATGGGCGTTGCGATTGGCCAGCTCCAGTAATTTGTACTTCTCGCCCCGTTGCGGCACGATGATTTCGTGTCCGTCGGGCTCCATGGAGGATTCGAAGGGAAGGATGATGGTGCGCTTCAGGTCGCCGAGGCGTTCTTTCATCTCCATAATGCCGTCCCATAACAGCTCTTCGGCACTATTATCCATCTTGTTGTTAATGTCTAAGATGTGCGCTTGCACGATGGCACCGTCCACAATGCGCAGGAAGCTGACGTATGCGCACTCCTCGTCTTCGTCATACCCGAAGACATCCATATTGGTGAGTGACGGGTTTACGACGACAGACTTGACGATGAAGGTGGTGAGTGTGTCGATTTGCTTTTTGATGACAGCGGCTTTTTCAAACTCCCAGGCGTCGGCATGGCGCGTCATTTCCTCTTTCAGCTGCGCGATGACCTCCTTGCGCTTGCCCTTGATGATGTCCGTAATCTTGCTGATGTTGGCGTTGTATTCCTCCTGCGAGATTTCGCCGCAGCAGGGGGCTGAACATTTCTTGAGTTGATATTGCATGCAGGGACGGTCGTTTTGCACCAACCTTTTGCAGTTTCGTAGAGGGAACATATTGTTGATGACCTCCAGCAGGATATTCATCTGCTTGACAGAAGAGTAAGGGCCGAAAAGATGCATCTTGTTGGGGTCGGGACGTCTGACGCTGAATACGCGTGGGAATGGCTCTTTTGTGATGGCTATCCACGGGTAACTCTTGTCGTCCTTCAACATGATGTTATAGCGGGGTTTGAACTCCTTGATCATGCTGTTCTCCAGCAGGAGAGCCTCCCACTCGCTGTCAACCACGGTGGTTTGGATGTCGCGGATCTTAGTCACGAGCATCCGCACCTTTGAGGAATCGTGCTCTTTGTTGAAATAGGAGGAGACGCGGCGCTTCAGTCGTTTGGCCTTGCCCACATAAAGTATGGTGCCATTTTCGTCAAAGAAACGGTACACGCCCGGCTTTTCCGGGAGTGTTTTAAGGATGAGTTTCAGGTTCTCAGGCGTCTCTCTCATAGTTGATTTTTTTTCAGAAGCAGATAGATGAAGAATGGGGCGCCGGCAAGGGCGGTGATGCTGCCAACGGGCAGTTCGGCAGGTGCGGCGATGGTGCGCGCCAAGGTGTCGGCAACCAACAAAAAGAAGGCCCCGAATATCATGGAGTAGGTGAACAACCGTCGGTTGTCGCTACCGAATATCAGTCGTGCGATGTGCGGGATGATGAGCCCGATGAAGCCGATGACGCCACAGAAGGAGACGACCACGGCGATGAGAATGGAGGAGGCAATCAGGGTGACGTAGGTGGTGCGCTGAGCGTTAACGCCCAGGCTGGTAGCCGTATCAGTGCCCAATTGCAAGATGTTCAGGTCTTTGGCATGATTGTAAAGGATGCCGGCGACGATGAACAGGATAGGGCAGAGGCATGCGATTTCTTGCCAGGATACAGCGGCTACGCTGCCCATCGTCCAGAAGAAGATTTTCTGCATTTCCTGTTGGTTGATGACCATCAGCAAGGTGATGACGGCCGAGATTAGGAAGTTGAGGGCGATGCCGGTGAGTAGGAGCGTTTGGGTGCTCTGTCGCCCGCGCAGGTGGGCTATACCCATGATGAGCAGCAAGGTGAGCACGGCGGTGGCCAGTGCCGGAAGGGTGATGCCAAACAGGTAGGCATCCCAACCTACGATGATGGCGATGGCGGCCCCGATGGAGGCGCCTGAGGAGATTCCTAAGATATACGGGTCGCAGATGGGATTGCGGAAGATGCTTTGAAACACGCAGCCGCAAAGGGCAAGGGAAGCCCCCGCCAGCAGACTCATCACGATACGGGGCAGGCGCAGTTGCCAGATGACCATATCGTAGTAGGCGGGCACAATTACACGCTCAGATGTGGGAATGTGCAGATGGTGCAAGAAACTGTGGAAGACGACATTGGAAGGCACGTCTGCTACGCCTATGAAGGCAGCGCCAATGGCTATTGCGAATAGGACAATAGTCAGAAAAATGGGAACGATTACGTGCTTGGTAGAACTCTTCATATCTATAGGAATAAGGCCGGCAAAGATAATATATTTGTAAGGAATTTTTACTATCTTTGCGCCCTCAAAAAAACAAGAAATCTTTATGGAAAATCCAACACTCGAACAGAAAGTTATCTCTATTATCGACCAAATTCGTCCATATCTTCAAGAGGATGGTGGCGATATCGAATTCGTAGGTCTTACCCCTGACAATGTGGTTAAAGTTAGATTGCAAGGTGCTTGTGGCTCTTGCCCTCATGCTAAAATGACCTTGAAGAACGGTGTGGAACAAACCATTAAGAACTATCTTCCTGAAATCGACCACGTGGAAGATATCGTACTCGGATTTTAATTGCTGACACGATGGGCTTGAAATGTGGTATCGTTGGCTTGACCAACTCAGGAAAGACGACAATGTTCAACTGCATCTCCAACACGAAGGCTGCAGTTACAGAATTTGCATATAGTACCAATAAATCTAACATCGGTGTTTGCGCTGTGCCAGATGAACGTCTGACGCATATCAACACGTTTATTCAGGCGGACAAACTGGTGTTCGCAAACTTGGACTTGGTAGATATCCCAGGCTTGGCAAAGGGTGCCAGCCAAGGTGAAGGTATCGGCAACAGCTTCTTGGCAGACGTTCGCTTGTGCGACGCTTTGATCCATGTGCTTCGCTGTTTCGACAATCCTGCTCTTCCGCATGTGGAAGGTTCTGTGGATCCTGTTCGTGATATCGAAATCGTGGATTTTGAGTTGCAATGTAAAGATCTCGAGCAAATTGAACGTAAAATCGTGAAGGTGGAGAAGGCTGCCAAGATTGGCGACAAGAACGCTAAACACGATTATGAGGTTCTGAAGAAATACAAAGAACATCTGGAAGGTTTCCAGAATGTACGCACATTGGAGGTCACTCCAGACGAACATGCTGTGGTGGCAGATATGATGCTGCTGACAGAAAAACCGGTGCTTTTCGTATGTAATGTAAATGATGATGATGCTCAGAATGGTGGAAACGCGTATTCCGACGCCGTTCAGAAATATGTGGATGAAAATGGCGGCCAGATGCTGGTGATCGCTGCCAAAATTGAATCTGAAATTGCTGAATTGGAAAGCGAAGAAGATCGTAATGCTTTCCTCGAAGACGTTGGCTTGAGCGAACCAGGCGTGAACAAGGTGATCCGCGCTGCCTATAAGATGCTTGACCTTATTTCCTTCTTTACAGTGGGCGGTAAGGAGAACCGTGCGTGGACAATCCGTCGTGGTATGTTGGCACCACAAGCTGCCGGCGTGATCCACAGCGACTTGGAACGTGGTTTCATCCGTGCTGAGGTGATTAAATACAACGACCTCGTACAGTTAGGCTCTGAACTCAAATGTAAAGAAGCTGGTAAGTTGTCTGTAGAAGGCAAAAACTATATGGTGGAAGATGGCGACATCTTGCACATCCGTTTTAACGTGTAATAGTTCGCTATTACTACTGCGATAGTAGCTCAGTTGGTAGAGCGGCGGCTTCCCAAGCCGCAGGTCGCGAGTTCGAACCTCGTCTGTCGCTCCAATTTGATTAGGAATGGCCGTCAACTTCTTTGGCGGCTCTTTTTGTAAATGGCTGTTATGATACCGCAGATGAAATTGATAATCCTTGATTTTGATGGTACGTTGTGTGACACTCGAAGCACGATCGTGAAAACCTTGCAGATGACGATGCAACATTTCGAATTGGAGGTGCTGGATGAGCAAACGTGTGCCACCTCCATTGGCCTTCCGCTCAAGGAGGCTTTCCAGAAACTGCACCCTCAGTTGGATGACGAAGAGGCGACTGCGTGCGCAGATACTTATAGGATTATCTTTGAGGATAATAAGGATGCGCTTAAACCAAAACTATTCCCAGAAGTGCTGGAAACATTGCGCGAGCTGGCAGCGCGTGGTTATGATCTGACCATCGCGTCCTCGCGGTCAAATAAGTCTCTGCTTGGCTTTGTGGAAGAAACGGGCTTGTCAGACATCATCTCTATGGTCGTTGGTGCGAATGATGTGGTGAATGCAAAGCCTCATCCTGAACCGGTGTTGAAAATCATGGAAGCAAGAGGTGTGAAGGCTGTTGAAACTTTGGTGGTTGGTGATATGCATTACGATATCAATATGGGTCGAAATGCGGGCGCATATACGTGTGGTGTTACCTATGGCAATGGTAGTAGAGAGGAACTGGAAGGATGTAACGCTGACTTTGTTATTGATCGTTTTTCGGAATTGATCTCTTTGAATCTGAATTAATAGTTGACCCACGAAAAAACAAAATGCATAAGGTTATGAAGAAGTGTTGTTTATTGATATCTTGTTTTTTAATAGGCATTTGCTCCTTGGTAGCGCAAGATAGCAATCAGGTGCGCAAGTACATCTGTGACTTGTCTGCGCCGGAAATGCAGGGTAGGGGATATGCCTACAATGGAGATAGCATTGCTGCAGAATATATTCGCGCTCAGTATCAGAGAATGGGGATTGAACCGTTTGGCTCCCCCGATTATTACAACCGTTATGGTTTTAATGTTTATCAAATGGAAGGACCTACAACGGTGATCCTTGGCAAGAAAAAACTAACCCCTTGGCAGGATTATGCGCTGGCTCCTTTCTCCAAGTCGGCGCACGCCTTGTATAATGTTCAGACTATTGAAGTAACAGACCTTTTGAATCAGGATCGGCTGTTGATGATCTGCAAGTCTATAGAGAAGAAGCTTTCCAAAACTCTTTTCTATGTTGATTTGACTAAATGTGTCGACAAAGACACTTTAACGAAGGTTAACCGGATGTTTCAGTGGCTGTCGAAATACAATGGAGCGTTCCCTTTCCAGGGCTTTATTGTCGGGGTGAAGGATATCCCGGTGTGGTCGTTCAATGCGGCGCACGAATCGTGTGATTATATCTTGATGTATGTTCATCCAGAGTCTGTTACGGAAAAAACGAAAAAGGTGTATCTATCGTATAGCAATGTGTTGAAGTATCACAAAACGCAAAACGTGTGCGCCCAAATTAAGGGAGTGGTTGAGCCGGACAGTTTCATAGTCGTGGGAGGCCATTATGACCATTTGGGGCGTATGGGCGATGAGGTGTTGTTCCCTGGCGCACACGACAATGCGTCGGGTACGGCTGCCATTTTAGATATGGCCCAGTATTTCAAAAATCATCCTCCTTACTATACGATGGTGTTCACTTCGTTTAGTGGAGAGGAAGCTGGACTGTTGGGGTCTTTTGCCTTCGTGAAGGATTCGTTGCTGGATTTTTCAAAGATAAAGATGATGCTCAATATGGATCTTGTGTGTGGTGGAACGGAAGGCTTTACGGTTGTAAATGCTACAGGTGACAATACGAAGGATTTTTATCAATCTTTGGTCGATATTAATGAAAAAGAGTCGCTCGTGAAGACTGTGAAGCCACGTGCTAATGCGGCCAATAGTGACCATTATCCATTTGTTGCTAAAGGAATCCCTGCGGTGTTTGTATATGTTATGGGCGGTAAAACGGGCGGCTATCATCAGCCCGACGATACCTGTGAGAATTGCACCTTGGAAGCGTATGATGGTATTGTGCGACTATTGATAAAAGGATTGGAAGGGATAGGCAGTAGGCAGTAGGCAGTAAGCAGTATGATTCTAAAGAAATTGTGTCACAAGTCAAATAATTAAATTATTGGTGCCCGATAAAACTTTTTTTGAGGGCAAAAAATAAGGGCTGATTTCTGTTTGAAAGTCAGCCCTTTTGTGTTATTTTTGCTGTGCTAAATAAATAAAAACGGAATTATCCCTTTTAGTCTTGTAAGTATAAATACAAAAAAACAATTTAATATGAGTGATAAAATTTTAACCTTTGAAGAATATGCTATTAAAGATGATTTTTTAGCAAAACACAGAATTGACGAGATGGCGACTATTTCTCGTCCAACAGATAATATACCAAGAAAATCAAAAGTGATAGTATATGGCGAAAACGATGAACAAGGTACAAAAACACCGCATTTCCACATACAAATAGACAATGGAGATATTGAATTGGAGGTTAAATTTGAACATATAAAGAATATGGACATTTGGAGAACCAAAAACAATTATCCAAAAAATTGGAACGGCATCACAGATGTCAGAGACAGAATTGTAGAATGGTTTGATGAGGTTTCAAAGAAAAATTTTGGTGTTAGCAATCTGAAAAGAATGATAATGGCGTGGAATGACGGAAACCCCACAAATGAAATTGATGAACAGTTTACAAAATAATCTACAAGAATAAAAGGGATAATTCCGAATAAAAATAACATGGGCAAAAGTACACATTTTAGCGGACAGCCGCTCTATGGTCAGGTGATAAAATTGCTTGACAAGTCAAAAATCTTTCAAATAAGCCGCGAGAACGGCGGGATCAAGGTGCATACGGTCATCCATGCCAACGAGGGCGTGCCTTCCGACATAAAGTTCACGTCCGCGGCCACCAACGACTCCTTTTCAACAATCCAGAGAAAGACTGGGAAAACGTCCTTGCCGAAGCTTCGGATATGCCTCCGGAACTGATGTTTTTTGACTGAGGGGGGCTTGTCTTTGGACCAGTATTCAACCCCTTGCTGAAAATCAATGGGTTAGTAATCCTTTTTTTCCGTTTTCAGTTTTTATCGGACAGCTATAAATTTTTGTAAAAATGCTTAAGGCATCTATGTCCGCAAGAGTGAAACATTATCAGGATGGTGATTATTTCAGCATCAGACATGCCGTTAGGCTTGTTGCGGTGACGCTTGCCGTCAGCCGGTTCTAGAGTGTGTTTTTTGACAGTTGCGTTGAAAAATTTGCAGAAGTCGTCTGCCATACAAAAAATTTCTGTAATTTTGCCGTCGGATAACATAGCGATAGGTATTTGAGGTTTGACGCTACAAATATACAAAAAATATCGTTATGTTATTCATTTTTAATAAATTATATTATATCGAACTCACGTTAATATAGTCATTCTCTATTCTGGCCCATTTGATAGTTCTTGCATCAACATGATATATTGAAACATCTTAAAAACTATTGATTATGAGAAATATATTTCTTGCAGCCATTTTCATATTCGCAGGATTCATGACTGCTTTCGCGCAAAAGTATGTCATTGTAGATACCGTTTACGCCAAACAGGATCGATGCACCTTGTATGCTGATACGAGTATGTGGTTCATACGAAACATCCATTATGATAAAGTGCCTTGTATGAAAAGCGATGATGGCACCAACTTCCTCTATTGTACGGATATGGATACCGCAAGATTCCAATATCATTACAATACGAGCCAGTATAGTCGCATTGTCGTGATACGCAAAAAGAAAATCAGCTATGTTGATTTTTTGCCTTTCCCAAATTACAAGGACACCTTGCTAAAGGGCAAGACTTTTGACCAGACACAGCAGCGCGATATTCCCGCCTTCACTTATCAGTCGGCTGACGCCCCTGAGCTGCAGGCCTTGCGGATGAAGTACAACTTGGATTCCGTGGCCTGTACGGGCGATGAGGTGACCCGCATATTGAATGTGCTGCATTGGGTGCACAATAAAGCCCGCCACAACGGTAGTGCCGGTTTGCCTAAAATTGTCAGAAATACGGAAACGATATTGAAATATGCCAAAAAGAGAGACGTAAACTGCCGCGGACTGGCGCTCTTTGCCAACGAGTGCTATCTTGCCTTGGGCTTCCGTGCGCGTGTGGTTACCTGTAAGCCAAAAACGTCCGATGGCGATTGTCACGTCATTAACGAAGTCTATTCCGAAAAACTGGGCAAATGGCTGTGGATTGACCCGACCTTCGAAGCCTACGTGTCGGACGAAAACAGCCAGATGCTCGGCATCTTCGAGGTGCGCGAACGCATCATCCAAAACCAACCGGTGCAACTCAATCCCAATGCCAACTGGAACAATCAAAATAATACTACCAAAGAAGATTATCTGGATTACTATATGGCTAAGAATCTCTACTACCTTACTTATAATCTTCATTCAGAATATGGTTCGGACACTCAAACACCAGAAAGACCTTTGGAGTATTTGACTTTGAAACCTATGGAGGATGATTCGGGCGTATTGGTAAATGAAGGCAACGCCAAAAAAGGTGTGGTTCGAGAATATTATACGAACAACCCCAACCTTCTGCGTTGAACACTTTAAACTTTGAACCTTAAACTTTAAACTCTTTACCACCGAGCAAACCACACCTATGCACAAACTCCTATTTATCTGTCACGGCAACATCTGCCAACAATCTCCGCAACCTGAAGCGGCTCATCGGAGACGATATTGACGGGAAAATCTCCTTGCTGATGGACTACACCGACCGCCCCGGCGACGTGGCCGACCCTTGGTACACCGGTGATTTCGAAGCCACTTGGCGCGATGTCCTCGAAGGGTGCTCAAAATTATTGGAAACGTTGTAAAACCGCCTACCGCTTACGGATGAGGACTAGATAATTGTTGCTGTTGCTTGGATTCAGCTCCTGCCAACGCTCGATATCTTCTATCATTTCGGTGTGGGCAAATAGCATAACGGACCGCGCAGATGCCTCTTTGTGTAGTAGGTGGTTAATGTATTCGCTCCTCTTCGGGGATAGATATTCTGATTTTTCTTCCATAGAATATTCGTATATCCACAAATGAGCTTCAACATCTTCTGCCGCATTGAATTTATGCAGTATGGAGGTCAGCATCAGACTGTCTTCGGTGCGTAGGTGCTTCTTGGCCAAATCAAATTGGAGTGGGATCATCAGCGTGTCTTCGTTTTGAAAGGCAACAGGTGGCTGGTATGATTCCCGAATATCACAGTAACATAAGGAAGAAGAACTGCTATCCTCTTTTTCAGGACATTGGAAGGTGATGGGTACCTGGAAATAAATGCGTACGGGCTTACCCATAGCGGTTCCTGGTTTCCAGTAGCCGCTGGTGCTCTTTACGCCACGTACGGCTTCCGCATCTAATAGTCTGTGTATGCCGGATTTTACAGTAACGGTCTTCACACCGCCGTCTTTTTCAACCACAAACTCCACCAACATGGTGCCGCATATACCTGCTTCCCGGGCGCTATCGGGGTATTGGATAACGTTGGACAGGTAGCAGTTCAAACATTCGGCTCCGCCTAAAAATTCAGGCGTCGTCGCATCAAACCTTTTATAGTAATCGTCGTTCGAGTCTTCCCAGCGAGTCTCCTCAGGGGCAGTTTTTTCTTGAACTTTAGTGTTTTTCTGTTTGATTTTTTGGGCATCCACCTGGAATCCCATCAAGATAAGGAATAGGAATCCCCAGATAAAGGTTTTGGTCATAACGATAGTTTTTAATAGTGCGGCAAAGATAGGATTTTTTGGAGTTTAAGGTTTAAAGGAACTGCTCAAGGCACATCATTTGTCTTCAAATCTTTACGATCACAGCATACGTGACGTACGGGTACTGATTTAGCACTTTCAAATAGCGTTTCTCATATTTGCAGTTGCCTTTTATTTCTCCGAAACCTGCGTAATGTGTGACAACCATTGCGGCGCGTGGAGCATATTGCTGAACCATCCGATTGAGGTGCTCGGGAGGGTAATAGTAGTCTCGATTTGGGAAGCCCCATCCTCGATAGGTATATATATGAACGATTATATCTTCATCTGGTCCCAGTTGTTTTAAAACACGGATGAACGCCGTACTGTCCGAATCCGAAAGAGCTGTTAGGGTACTGTTAAAACGTAAAGGAAGAAGAATGGTATCACTGCTTTGGAATGGAGATTGAAATGTGTAACCTCCCCAGGATGACATCGAGCAGTCGCAAATCCTTTTCGACAAAATGGAATCCGTATCATTGGAACATTGAAACCGCACGGGAACATTGAACCAGTGTCTCTTTTTTTTCTCAAACTCCCTTGCGGGTTTCCACATTCCAGAGGTGCTCTTCACACCGCGCACGGCTTCCGCATCCAGCATCGGATGAACTTTTTGTTTGGCTTCGGCTATTTCTACCGTGCCGTCTTTCTCCACGCAAAAATTAACGATGACGGTGCCGCAGATTCCCGCTCTCTTGGCACTGTCGGGATAGTGTATGAAAGAAGATAAGAAACAATTCAAGCAAGGCCCTCCCTCTAAAAATACGGGCTCGTCGTATACAAAATAATCTATAACAAGGTTTCCTTGCTTCACCTGTCGATTCTCCCATCTTTTACTTTGTCGGTTCAGCCGCGTTTCCAAGATGGCCTGCTTTTTCATAATCCGTTGGATTTCCGGCGGCTCCTGCACGGGTTGGGCAAGCAACTCTCCCAACGTGAAAGAAACCAAAAAGCAAAACAGACATACTATCTTTTTCATTGTCACTGAAATTGAGTCGGCAAAGATAGGATTTTTAGAGCTGAATTCCAGTTCCAACTGTCCGATCTTGCGCTCCGCACGCGACAGCTTGGAGTCCTCGGCTTGCGCTTGAAGCCGTCCATCCCGTTCTGGATGAAGTCGTCTCTCCACGTGTTGATTTCGGACACGGTCATCGCGTATTTGCGGCTTAATTCTTCCAAAGTTTCCCCTTTTAGGAGTTCCAGCACCACTTGTGCCTTGAATTTTGATGTCTGTCTTTGTTGTCTCATGCTGCAAAATTAAACCTTTTTTGTATATTTGCCGCTCGTAATATATCGTAGAAGACTATGGACAATTTTATAGTATCCGCTCGAAAATACCGTCCAACCACTTTTCATTCTGTGGTAGGACAAGAATCAATCACTTCAACATTGAAAAATGCTGTTAAGACACAGCAGGTGGCTCAGGCTTTCCTGTTTTGCGGTCCGCGTGGCGTTGGTAAAACGACCTGTGCTCGTATTTTTGCCAAGGCATTGAACTGCTTAAATTTGACAGAAGATGGAGAGCCGTGCAACGAGTGCGAATCTTGTCGTTCGTTCAACGAATCCTCATCTTTCAATGTGTTTGAGCTGGATGCTGCCTCCAATAATTCCGTGGAGGATATCCGTTCGCTGAACAACCAAGTGCGCATACCGCCACAAGGTGCTCGATATAAGGTGTACATCATCGATGAGGTTCACATGCTGTCAGGCTCTGCGTTCAATGCTTTTTTGAAGACATTGGAAGAACCGCCAACCTACGCCAAGTTTATCATGGCGACAACGGAAAAGCATAAGATTCTGGCAACCATTCTCTCAAGATGTCAGGTGTATGATTTCAAACGCATACAAGAAAATGATATCGTAAGACATCTGCAATATGTTGCACAACAAGAAGGTGTTGTGGCAGAAGAAGAAGCGCTTCGCGTAGTGGCTGCTAAAGCGGATGGCGGCTTGCGTGACGCACTCTCTGTCTTCGATCAATTGGTGAGCTTCGCGGGTCGGAATATTACGTACAAGCAGACGGTTGAGAATCTCAACGTGCTGGATGTTGACAATTATTTCAACATCTGCAACAATCTCTTTGGTGATGATGTGGCTCCTGCGTTGGTGCTCTTTGATGAGATTTTAGGTAAAGGTTTCGATGCACAACACTTTATAGCTGGGTTGGCCTCCCATTTTCGTAATCTCTTGATATCCAAGAATCCGGGTACCGTGCAACTGCTGGAGTGCTCGGAGAATATTAAGCAACGACTTGCTGAACAGGCGCAACGCGTGGACAAAGCATTGCTATTGCGTGCACTTGACTTGGCCAATCAATGTGACTTTAACTATAAGGCCTCCAGCAATAAACGACTTTCTGTCGAATTGTGCTTGATGCAAATCAATTATAACTACATCTACAAGAAAGCCAGGCAATCGCAGGTGCGAAAATAACCCAGCAAGCGGAACGGCGACCGCAGAAAATGCCTCCTCTGCAACGATGAGAATGGCAATGTCTGATACGCCGCAGATTTCAACTCAGGGATTTGTTAACCCGGGCACTCCTGTCATTCAGGCGATGCCTTCCATAAAGGAGGTGCTCCAACATAGCCGACCTGCCTCGATTTCTGCTGAAGAGCCTGTAACTCCTACAGAGGGTGCTCAGGTGGAAACCCCAGTAGCTCAGGAGGAAGCAAAACCGGCTGAACCAGAGTCTACTCCTGTCGAGCAACCGAAGGCGGAGGAGGATTTTGCCACTTGTTGGAAAACCCTCTTCGATGAGTTGTTTATGGAACAACGAATGATTTATCATAGCTTGAAAGGTGAAACTCCAGAATATAAGGATGATACAATCTTTGTAACCTTGAAGAACAATATTCAAAAAGAGGAATTTGAGATGCGCAAAAAGGCCATCTTGGAATATTGGCGTTCCCATTACTCCTTGAATGTGGATGATGTTGAATTTATTGTGAATGAACAAAAAGAAGATAAGGTGGTGATCATCAATTCGGAAGATAAATTGAAGAATATGATGACCCAGAATAATCAGTTGGCAGAATTTCTTCAGGTGCTTCAATTCCAAATTCGGGATTAGTAGAGCTTAAGATGTTTTCTCTGATTTAATTACAAAATACCTGCTGTATGAGAAAAACTGTATTTTCGATTTTATTTCTATTGTGCTTTGCAGTAACGATGGGCCAAGGGTGGCTGAACAAGGCAATTCCTGATGGTCGTGTAGATAGCGTATGGCAAGCCATAAACTTGGATCAAGCTTTCACAGGAAAAGGCGTCATCATTGGGGTCACCGACTGGGGATTCGACTACACACACCCGGTGTTTTACGACACCAATATGGTCAATTACCGTGTGTTGCGTGCGTGGGATCAGTTTAAGCAAAACGGTCCGGCACCGGCAGGGTTCAACTACGGAACGGAATATGTGGGACGCGAGCAGCTGTTGGCAGCGCAAACCGACACGGCAAACTGCTACAGCCATAACTACCACGGCACGCACTGCGCCTCTATCGCAGCAGGCGCGGGCGCAGGTACACAATATCGCGGCGTGGCCTTCGAAGCAGATCTGCTCTTCGCTTCCCTTTATCTGGATTCCATTCAACGTGTTATGGACACCTGGAACTGGATGTACAATGTGGCACAAGAGGAAGGCAAACGCTTGATCATCAGCAGTAGTTGGGGCCTTTATTATATGGATAATATGGATGGTACTGGCTTATTAGCGCAGGAAATGCAACGCCTCACCGACTTGGGCGTGGTGTTCACAGTAAGTGCCGGCAACAATGGTGGTGAAGACTTCCACTTGGAACACGACTTTGATAACGATACGGTAAGCACGCTGATTGGCTCTCCAGCAAATAATGGCCATCTATGGGGATCTGCCATCACACTGATGGGAACGCCGGGACAGCAGTTTGCTTTCGGCTTTGACATTCTCGACAATAATATGCAGGTGTTGGCCACCTTGCCGCTGGTAGCAACGGCCGACAATGGAACGTTGGATTCCTTCATTGTGGTAAATAACGACACCATAGCATTTTCCTATACGGCAGAGGCCTCCAATCCGTACAATCAACGTCCGAAGGTCCTCTTGAAACTGCAGAGACGTGGATCGTACAGATACGTGCTAACACTGGCGGCGGAAGCTGGTGTGGTACACGCCTGGAACGTGGCTGAAACAGACTGGGCATACGGCAACTGGGGTGGCGACTTCCTTTCCCATGCTTCTCACCCTGAATGGCTGGCCGGCGATAACCGCTACGGTATCAGCACCCCTGCCAACATCGATTGCGCTATTACGGTTGCAGCCCACAGCAAACGCTATATGTCCCCCAGCGGTGCAATGACGCCGGGTAACATTGCCGATTTCTCCTCCGCAGGCCCAGGATTCCACAACATCACGAAACCTGAAATCTCCGCTCCAGGCAAATCTATTATTGCGGCTATCAACTCCTATACAGACTCTTATACGGGAACTTACTCCAAAAAAGTAACCTTCAATGGTCGTCAATATGGTTTTGCGTCTTTGTCGGGAACCTCTATGTCGTGCCCGTTTGTGGCGGGTGTGGCAGCGCTTGTGTTGCAAGCAAACCCTTATCTTTCTGCCAGCCAGGTGAAAGACGTCTTGACATCGACCGCTTATAACGACAGTTTCACGGAAGAAGACGGCGTAGAACGCTTTGGCTACGGCAAGGTAGATGCCTACCAAGCTGTTTTGGAAGCGTTAAACCGTGTGGGTGTTGACGATCACTTGCAGGTGAGCGAAAACCAGTACACGATTTACCCGAACCCAGCAACAAACCTTTGCTATATAACCGCAAAAATGGAATCTGGATATGCCCATTGTCAGGTCTTTGATCTGTCGGGCCGAATGGTGCTGTCGGAACAAATACATCCAGGCGTGAATAATTTTTCCGTAAGTACACTTCCAAGTGGCTGTTACCTGCTTCGCATTCTTGATGATGATCGGGTGGTAACTACCAAGTTGATAAAACAATAAGATCTAACGACGAACCTATCAAACCTATGTCAGACTATATCCCTAACGAAACCCTTGAAGCCAGGACGATTGTAAAGAAATACAGAGAGTTGCTGACTGTCATCTATCCGAAAACGACTGTTGAAGAGCGAAAGACTGTGCGAAAGGCCTTCGTGCTGGCCAACAATGCTCACCATGGTGTACGCCGTAAAAGTGGAGAACCTTATATTTATCACCCCATAGATGTGGCTATGATTTGTTGCAAGGAGATGAACTTGGGGGCTACTTCTGTTACTTGTGCTCTCTTGCATGATGTGGTGGAAGATACCGACTATACGTTGGAGGATATGCGTGACATGTTCGGGGGTGTGGTTGCAGAAATTATAGATGGATTGACCAAAATCGAAGACTTGGAGTTCGATAACCGCAATATGTCGATACAAGCTGAGAACTTCAAGAAGATCTTTTTGTCCATGTCTAAGGATATTCGCGTGATACTCATCAAGTTGGCCGATCGTTTGCACAACATGCGCACGCTGGATTCCATGCCGCCTGAGAAACAATTGAAAATCGCATCCGAGACGGCTTACTTCTACGTTCCTTTTGCACACCGTTTAGGTCTCTACAGCATCAAAAGCGAACTGGAAGATTGCGCTATGAAGTATACGGATCCGGTGGACTATCGTGCTATCGCCGAACGATTGAAAGGTACGGAGGAAGAACGTACACATCTTATACGCGATTTTGTAGCACCTATTCAAGAGAGTTTGATAGCCAACGGCATTCAAGCCGAGGTCTCTTCACGTACCAAATCTATCTTTTCTATTCAGAATAAAATCATTCGTAAGAAGGTGGATTTTGACGACATCTACGACATCTTTGCCGTTCGTTTCGTGTTCGATAGTCCGCAGGAAGAGGAGTTTGAGATCTGTTGGCGCATCTACAAGATCGTATGTTTGCTCTATCCTACCAATCCGAACCGCGACCGCAATTTCTTGATGCATCCAAAAGCCAACGGTTATCAGTCGTTGCATGTAACCGCGATGAGCAAGGCCGGTAAATGGGTGGAAGTACAAATCCGTTCCAAACGTATGGATGAGATTGCTGAAAAGGGTTTGGCAGCCCATTATCGTTATAAAGAAGATGGCACTGAAGAAGCTGATAGCGACATCGACAACCGTTTGGAAGAGTGGTTGCTGAAAACGCGCGAGATACTGAAAAGTAAAGACGCCGATGCTCTTGACTTCTTGAACGAAGTTAAACTGAACTTAGGTTTGAAAGAAATCTACGTCTTCACGCCTAAAGGAGATATGAAGACGCTTCCTGCAGGATCTACCGTTTTGGACTTCGCATACCAGTTGCACACCAAGTTGGGCAACCAATGTATTGGTGCTAAAGTGAACTACAATATCGTTCCTGTAGGCAAAGTGTTGGAAAACGGCGACCAGGTGGAAATCATTACATCCAAAAAGCAAACGCCTAAGCCGGAATGGTATGACATCGTTAGAACCCCCAAAGCGAAACGCTCGCTGAAGGATTATTTCAAGGCGGAACAAAGGGAACTGAATACTACGGGCGAGGAGATCTTGAAACAGTATCTTGCAGAACTGGGCATCGACTACACCTCTGAGATTCTTGAAAAATTGATAACGGCAACGCTCTCAAAAAACGAAGACTACTTCTGGCACGCCATCATCACTAAAAAAATCACAAAAGCCAAAATCAGCAAGATTCTTGACGTTAATCAGGCTAACGAGTTGGCCGACTTTCAAAAGAAAATCTCAGAAGAATCCTCCAACAAATCGGTGGATCAGTTGATTGACGAACAATTGAACGTAACGCCGAACGCCTTCCTCTTGGATGATGACTACAAGCAAATCCGCTATGTGCTGGCGCCTTGCTGCAGTCCGCTGCCCGGCGACAAGGTGGTGGGTTTCCCCGATGGCAGTGACAAAATCATCGTTCATCAAACCAGCTGCCCTAACGCCATCGAGAATATGTCGAAGTTTGGCAATCGCATCATCAAGACCAAATGGCGTAAGGGACAAGACATCGCCTTCCTTTCGGGTATCCGAATCACAGGGTTCGACCGTAAGGGTATGATCAAAGAAATCATCGACGTCGTCACCTCTCAGTTGGATCTGAACATCCGTTCTCTGAACATCGAAACCAAGCATAACGTCTTCACTGGCACCCTGATGCTGTACATTCAAAACGTACAAGCCTTAATCGATCTCATCGACAAATTGAAAGAAATCGACCAAATAGAAAAGGTGGAACGTATCGGCTATAACGAAGATTAAATTTGTATTTGGAACTTCAAAAAAATATGCTACCTTTGCCATCCTCTCCTTTGGGAGAGGATTTTATTTTTAATATATTGAAAATCAATTAATTATTTATGAAAAAGACCAGTTTTTTAACGATAACTTTGGCACTTTGCCTGGTTATATTTTCAAGTTCAAAAGCTATGGCAAATTATGGTAAACCAAAAAAATCCAAATCTGGCATTACAATGTCCAATTTGGACAACTCCGTAAAACCATCTGCAGACTTCTATCAATATGCTTGTGGTGGTTGGATGAAGTTGAATCCGCTGGGCGCTGAATATGCTCGTTACGGCAGCTTCGACGTGCTTGGCGAAAACAATCAAAAGCAACTCAAAGACCTCGTCTTGAAGTTGGCTGCTCAGAAGAATGAAAAGGGTTCTGTTGCTCAAAAGGTAGGCGATTTGTACAAGATCGGTATGGATACCGTTAAGTTGGAACAACAAGGTGCTCAACCTATCCAGGCTGAATTGCAAAAGATGGCTAAGTTGCAACGCAACCAGTTGTCACAAACCTTGGCTGAACTCGCACTCGAAGGCGAAAACCCATTCTTCGGCCTCTTCGGTTCAGCGGATCCAGACAACAGCGATATGACCATCGCCTATATCTGGCAAACGGGTTTGGGCATCGGCGACCGCGACTACTATCTCGCTGCCGACCAACAGAACATCCGCGACGAATACGTTAAGTTGATGGCCAAGATGTTCAACATCTCCGGTTATTCTAAGCTTGCTGGCTTCGCTGGTCGTGAAACCGAACTCGCGCAACGCGTGTTGGCAATGGAAAGCATGATGGCCAACTACTTTATGGATAAGATCACGATGCGTGACCCTTATAAGACCATCAACAAATGCACACCTGCTGATTTCCAGAAGATGATTCCGGCTATCGACTTCAATGCTTACACCAAAGCTTTGGGCTTGGGTAAGATGGATGTCGTAAATGTTGGCCAACCTGAATATTTCAAAGGTTTGAACAACATCTTGATGACCACCGATATGGAAGTTATCCGCGCATATCTCGCTTGGAACATCATCAATAGTGCTGCTTCCTATCTTAGCGATGAATTTGTAAATGCAGATTTCAACTTCTACGGCAAGGTTCTTTCTGGCCGTCAAGAAAATCGTCCTCGTTGGAAACGCGTTATCGGCACCGTTGACGGTTGCTTGGGCGAAGCTCTCGGTCAAATGTACGTAAAGAACTACTTCCCTGCTGAAGCAAAGGCTCGTATGGAACAACTCGTTAAGAACTTGCAATGGGCTCTTGGCGAACGTATCAAAGCTTCCACCTGGATGACTGCTGAAACTCAAAAGGCTGCACTCGACAAATTGGCTGCTTTCACTGTAAAGATTGGCTATCCAGACAAATGGAGAGATTATAGCAACTTGACCATCGACAACGACAGCTACTATGCAAACGTAGTACGCGCTCGCCGCTTTGAAAGTGCATACGCACTGTCAAAGATTGGCAAGCCGGTTGACAAAAGCGAATGGTTGATGACTCCTCAAACTGTAAACGCATACTATGAACCAAACACCAATGAAATCTGCTTCCCTGCAGGTATCCTTCAACCGCCATTCTTCGATATGAATGCAGATGATGCGTTCAACTATGGTGCTATTGGCGTGGTTATCGGTCACGAAATGACCCACGGCTTCGACGACCAAGGTCGTAACTACGACTTGAACGGCAACTTGGCTGACTGGTGGACAGCAGCCGACAGCAAATCTTTCGAAGAACGTGCTCAAGTGCTCATCGATCACTTCGACGCTATTGAAGTCGCTCCTGGCGTTCACGCTAACGGTTCATACACCTTGGGTGAAAACATCGCCGACAATGGTGGCTTGAATGTATCCTATACTGCTTTCCAAAAGGCCATCAAAGAGGGTGCTATCAAGGGCGATATGGACGGTTTCACCCCTGAACAACGTTTCTTCCTGGCATACGCTGGCGTTTGGGCTGCCAACATCCGTCCAGAAGAAGTGCTCAGACGTACAAAAGAGGACGTTCACTCCCTGGGTATGTGGCGTGTAAACGGTACACTTCCACACATCGATGCTTTCTACAAAGCATTCAACATCAAGGAAGGTGACCCTATGTGGTTGGCTCCTGAAAAACGTGCTAAAATCTGGTAATAATTTAAAAACGAATAAACGATGCGGAGACGGTGCTCTCGCCGTCTCTGCTTTAATTTTTTTACTATGACACAAAAACTCGCTGTTATCGCTTTTGGTGGTAATGCTCTGTTAAAAAGCCATCAAAAAGGTACTTATCAAGAACAAATCGACAATGTGACCGAAACCTGTCGCTGCTTGGTTCCTATGTTGAAGGCTGGCTACAAGATGGTCATCGGTCACGGCAATGGTCCACAAGTAGGCAACGTGATGTTGCAACACAAAGCCGGCAAAGAGGCCGCTGGCGTGGAATCTATGCCGCTGAACTTCTGTGTTGCTGAAACACAAGGTTCCATTGGCAGTTTGATTGAAGAAGGGTTCCGCCGCATTTTTGCTGAAGAGCAAATCAACCGTGGCACCGTTACGTTGCTCACACACGTAGAAGTGGATGCTAACGACCCACTCTTCCAGAATCCTACCAAACCGGTTGGTCCTTACCTCACCAAAGAAGAAGCCGACAGAAACCACGCTGAAACGGGCGACATCTATCGCGAAGACCCTAAGGGTAACGGTTGGCGTAAGGTGGTGGCTTCCCCAAAACCTATCGGCATCCAAAACGTTCAATTGGTTCGTCAATTGGCCGACCAAGACATCGTAGTGGTTACCGTTGGTGGTGGTGGCATCCCTGTTGCCATGAAGAACGGTTACCTGCAAGGCGTAGAGGCTGTTATAGACAAGGATCTTGCATCAGCCATCACTGCTGTTGAAATTAATGCGGACGAGTTCTACATCCTCACCGATGTACCAAAAGTTTACATCAACTTCCGCAAGGAAAACGAACAAGCTTTGGACGTAATCACCGTGGAAGAGGCCAAGAAACACCTTGCCGACGGTCAGTTCACCGAAGGTTCTATGGCGCCAAAGATCCGCGCTGCCATTATGTTCGTAGAGAAGACAGGACATACCTGTATCATCACCGAAGCTGGCAAACTTGGCGACGACCAATGCGGTACCCGCATCGTGAAATAACGAATCAAATTTCTCACGCATATTCACAGAGCGATAGAGTCGCATCTGTGGCCTTTTAGAGACGCTCCTTTGGTGCGTCTCTTTTTTTACATAAGGAAAGTTCTTGTGACAATAAATATATCGTTACCTGTTCTTTATCACTTTTGTTAATAACAGTACACCCAAAATGGGGAAAATAGTTGCTGTGTAAATGAATTCAGCGGAATTCTCTCTCTAATTCTATTTTGTTAGTAACTAATTTGTAAAACTGTAGTATAAACTAATTAAAATATTATTATTGTGCGATAGTATATTAAGTTCTTTAACACAAGAAAATAAATCCAAAATTAATACTTTATGAGTAAAGAAATTACGCTTTTCTCCAAGAGAATGCGAGAACTTTCAGCTTTGATCTTACTGTTCAGCTTGATGCAATTGTCTTTTGCACAATCGCTGCGCCCTATCACTTTCACTGCAAGAGACACGACCGTCGTTTTTGATGGTGCGTCTCACACCTTGCAAAAGTGGATGATTACCAGTGGCTCGTTACTGCCCGGCGATTATGTGGACGTGGTTACAATGGACACAACCTGTATCTATCCAGGCTCGCATACTGTAAATTTCAAAACGTTGAAAATCAGAGATAACAGCGACAATGATGTCACAGGCACCTACGACATTTCGTTCCTGCCAGGTACTTTGACCATCGCCCATCGTTCGGGAGAGGAGAGATTTCTCATCCAGTTGGAACCCAACTCCAGCACCGTGACCTTCGACGGACTCTTGCATCAAGTTGACGGTTTCACCCAAACCAGCTTTCAGTTCTACGGAAATACCTACTTGTTGTCGGGTATGTCATCCCACGCAGAAGGAACGTATGCGGGTGAGTATCCGACCGAACTGTCGGGCACCCCTATGATCACCTACAACGGCTATGACGTGACCGGTTCATTCCGTTGGACGGTAGAGACTGGCAAATTGCTCATCAACAAGGCGCCTCTCGTATTGAGTCTGGACACCACCAAGACCTATGATGGTGATGTTTTCAGCGTATCTTACGACAAGTTTCTCATTGCTTCAGGATATGAGTTGGTGCCTGGCGACGCCTTTACGGCTGGTATGGTTACCACCACGGGCGAAGAGGTGAACCGATATACCGACCATAACTTAGGAGCGATACTTTCCACGCCATTTGAAACCGCGTACGGTATCGAAAATTATCTTGTAAATGCCAGTTATACGCTCGAAATCGTTCCATTGCGCGTAGTTGACACCGTCAGAGGTGAACATTACATAGGGGCGTATGACGGCACAACACATAGCGTGACGGGTTATACTATGAGTGCCAACCAACCACTTTATAGTCAATCCTACGTGGAGACTGCAGCCACGGGAGAAGCTTCCCGAATGTTGGCAGGCACCAGCTCAATGGGCTTGCGACCAAGCCAGTTCTCAAACACCAACGACAACTTCGACGTCACCTTCTACATCGTTGATGGTTACGTTCAGATCAACCCTAAAGAATCTATCACGATTACTACGGAAGGTGCTGAAAAGAAATACGATGGAATACCACTGAGCAATGCCAGCTACACCTATACCGATGGTGTATTGGTTGAAGGTGATGTTCTCACTGTGGAGATGAACAGTAGCATCGTAGATGCAGGTGTTCTTGCCAACAGCGTTTCCAGTTACACCGTGATGCGCGGCAGTTTGGATGTTACCGATTGCTACGTTTTCAACCCTGTAGTAGAAGGCCAACTGAGAATCCTTCCGAGAACCATCGTGGTGCAAACTGCCGACTCCTTGAAAGGTTATGATGGCACGCCTCTCACAAACCCCAAATACTGGATTGTTGGTGGCGACGGGTTCGTAAGCGGTCAAGGTTTCACCCCCGACTTTTCACTTACCAGTCAAACGAATCCGGGTGTAAGTTTCAATGTATATAACCCCATCTTCCAAACGGGCACCAACCCCGACAACTACACCTTGCAAAACCATTTCGGAACCCTTGAGGTTGTTGATCACTTCAAGATGCAACGTTCCGTATATCCGGTATTGTGTACCGAGGGTTCCGGCGGTTTGTACATTTATGCCGCTGGTGGCGAACTTCCATACGCCTACACCATCGAGGGGGGCTCCTATCCTGTCGGCGGCGAGTTCACCCCTATGACGGGTATGTCTGCCAACATTACGGGACTTGTTGAGGGTACCACCTACAGAGTTATCATGAAAGACAATCGTGGCGACCGTGACACGATGGATTTTATGATGAACATCCCGATGCCATTAGTATCCAACGGATTCACCGTACAGGGAACCTCTTGCAAGGGCAACGATGGCAAAGCCACCTTCAATGTTCAAGGTGGTAAGAAATTTGAGTTCGATGTTTACAATTATATGTGGTCAACGGGTGAAAACAACCAAACCGTATCCAATCTTAATGTCGGAGAGAAATACTATGTAACTGCCACCGATTATTATGGATGCACCGTCGTGGACTCTGTAGTCATTGGCGTTGACAGCATATTGATTTTCGACAACTACTCTGACGGCACGGGTTGTAGCACGGAAGGCTCCTTTGCCTACGATCCTTTGAAATACTATCCGGATGCCGAATTAAAATCAACGGTTCGTTATTCTTGGGGGATGCCAAGCGTATCACCGGCATCTGCTGCCAGCCAGGTTACGGGCATGTCAGGACAGACCAATGCCTTCTACTTCTATACAGGACATTTGAAAAACAATGCGGACGTTCCCGTTGTATTGACTTATACGGTAACACCTTGGAATCCGGTATGCGAAGACAACCCGACATTCACGGTCACCATCTCCTTGTCGAACAACTCAAAGACAGGTGAGAACATCACCCTGTCGGCACCGAACTATTATCTCTGTCCAGACGTCACCGACACCACATTGCGTGTATCTTTGGGTGGATTAAACAACCTCAGCACCTACCAACTCCATTGGAACTTCAACGGAATCTCCCGCACGCACGCCCTTCCGAGGGGAACCACTTCCGACACTTTGAAAGTAACCTTGCCTGAGACCGCCTGCACAGGACGTTATCCTATACGTCTTTACATCGCCGACTCGGCAGGATGTACCCATCATCGCGTGGACACCGTACTGGTCGGCTTCACCACCTGGTCGATTCCTACGAATCCAGAGATTAAGGTTGTAAGCTGTTCCAACGAAGCCATTCCTCCTCACGAAGTACCTGGATTGATGCCTGTAGTAAGCGACAATTGCGGTCGTATCATTGATTACACCATGGTAACCCGTGTTGAAGGTACCGATATCTGCAATCAATATATCAGTCACGTTTACACCTTCAAAGACTGCCAAGGCAACGAAGCCGACTGGACATACACCTACCACGTGTTAGACACAACGGCTCCGGTCATCAACGTCACGTTGGCAGCTACACGTGCCGACGTTGCCAATTGTAAGTTCTTCATTCCGGATTTCTATGATACGGTAATGAACAATACCTTAGACAACTGTGTTCACGATTATCCTATCGAATATGAGCAGCTGCCATTTGCTGGACAACAGATTTCAGAAAACACCATCGTGAACATCACGGTGACAGACTACTGTGGAAACAGTCGTACCATTCAGGTTCCGGTATATATTGACGAACCTGTACATGTGGCAGCAACCGAATACAATAGTTTCTGCTATGACAAGAGCGACGGCGAAATTAAGGGCGTTGTTTCCGGCGGTGTAGCCCCTTATACCGTATTCTGGAACTGTGCTGGTCAAAACGGTGCAGTTCAAAAGGATGCAGCCGGAGATTTTGCATTCACTGATCTTCCTGACGGATTATACACCATCTATGCTTATAGCGCCAATGGTTGCTATAGCGTTGATACGGTAACCTTGTCTTTGCAAGACTATGACGAGCCTATCGTAGTAAAGGCCAATTCTACCACCCGTGCTTACGATGGAACTCCATTGACCGATCCGGGTTATACCGTTAGTGGTACGCTCATGACGCCTAATGATGTCTTAACAGCTACCGTAACCGGTACGATTACAAACGTGGGTTCTGTTGTCAACCACATTTCCGATGTGAAGATCATGCGTGATGGAATAACGGATGTAACCTGTTTGTACAACCTTTCATCCGTAGATGGACAACTGACCATCTCCAAGCGCAACATCGTACTTAAATCGGCCACCGACAGCAAGAACTACGACGGTACGCCGCTCACCAACCACACGGTAACCATCGCATCTGGTTCATTCCCAGCAGGAGAAGGCATCGAATCTTACGACGTCATCGGTACCCGCACCTATGTTGGTTCTACCGAGAACGACTTCAGTTATACGTTACTTTCAACTACCAACCCGAACAACTACAATATTACCCGTCAGTATGGTATCCTGACCGTCAACAAGGTTAGCAACACCTTGGTCATCACGGCTTCTGGGGCATCCAAAATTTACGATGGTACACCATTGATTTCCGATAGCTACACATACAGCACCGATGTGCTTCTTCCTGGCGATGTGCTGGAAGCTGAGGTGGTTGGTACACGTACGGATGTTGGTATGGACTACAACGTCATCATCAACTACAAGATTATGCGCGGCACGGAAGATGTCACCAACTGCTACACCGTTGGTCCTCGACAGATGGGTACTTTGAGGATTGAACCTCGTCCGATCACCATCAAGGCAGGCGATTTAACCGTAGAATACAATGGTGAGCAACATACTTGGGAAGAGATTCCTTCTCCACGATACACTTTAATATCCAGTTCTTTTGCAGAAAATCAACTTTTAGATCTTTCTACGTTGCAACTTTCCGGCGCAGGTACCACAACCGGTGACTATCCATCCTACGTACTGTTGTCCAGTGTCGTCATCAAGGATACCGTTCAGAATAGAACGGTAAACAGCAACTATACGATCAGTTTGCTGAATGGTAACATCCGCATCAACGACCACACTCCACCGTATCAGATTGTGCTGATTGCTCCGCACGACACCGTGCTTTACGATGGTGCTTCTCACACCCTGAGCGGCTATGATACCGTGGTTGTAAACGGCGACACTACATTGTGGCATCGCAGCAGCACCTTGAACGTCACGCTCAGAAACGAAAACAACCACTTGATTCCTTACAAGATTGCAGGTTTGACATCATCCGTCACCAAGTCAAATGCAGGAACCTATCCGTTGAACATCACGGGTACGCCGCGTGTCATCGATGAAAGTGGTGTGGACATGAGCGCCTCATTTGGCGTAACACGCGTGCCTGGTTGGTTGGTCATCAAGCCGTTGCCAAGTTTAGTCATCAACATCAAAGACACGATGCGCTACAACGGAACGCCATTCACCTCCGACTATCCATCCTCTAAGGTTCACTCCACAGAAGGATTAGGCGCATACGACGCCATTTCGGCAGGTGAAGTAACCACCAACAGTGCAGCTATGGGCACATATCTTTATGGAAACGCAGAATCCACCATCACGACTCCGTTCCAGACCACGGGAGGTATCGGCAACTACACGGCGGTAACCTATATCGTATCGCAAACCATCATCCGTGGTAATGCTATGACGGTTGACTGTCCGCATGGCACTGCGGGCGACCGCAAAGCAGAGAAGATTTACGATGGTACACCTATCAACACACCAGCCATCGTGCTCAACGCCAACGTACACGATGACGCGTTGCCAACCGTACGTTATTATGTAAATGGCAGTAGTGTAGCAACCACTACACCTCCATCACGTACGGATGTGGGTGAAGATCAGGTACATGTTGAGGTTGTTCATCCGTACTACGAGACGGTGACCTGCGATTACGTGCTGAAAGTCACCCCGCGTCCTGTAACGCTGACCTCTGCCAATGCAACGAAAGAATACGATGCCACGGACCTTACCGCCCACAAGGTGGTCATCGGAGGCATGGGCTTTGCTGCAGGTGAAGACACCGCATCCACCAACGTTACCGGTGTCATCCGCAACGTATGGGAAAATACCACCGACAGCAAAAACAACTACTTCACTTACACCTTGAACTCCAACGTGGATCCTAACAACTACACATTCACGGTAGTTTATGGTACCCTGAAAATCAATCCACGTCCGGTAACCATCAAGTCGGAAGATGCAAGCAAGCAATATGATGGTACGGCATTAACAAGACCTGTTGCCAAGGTGGTTTCCACAAAGGGATTCTTAAATGGCGACACCGTAACATACAACTTCACAGGCACGCAGACCATTCCGGGTATGAGTCCAAACACGTTCACTGTGAACGGCTTTAATGTAGGTAGCGATGCTACCAGTCAACAAACCAACTACAAGATCACGACACAAAACGGTACGTTGACGGTTACAGAACCGGAGACTATCTATATTAAGGCCTTGTGTGAAACCATCGTTTATGATGGCTTGCACCATACGGGCACGCAATTCCAGGTTTCCTTAGGTGCTACTCCTTGCGAAGAAGTTCCGGGCAGCAATGGTTTGCAATTCTATGTCTATGGACATGAAAATATTCTGACGATCACGCCAACGGCTGACATTGTCACCGTAGGTTCTACACCGAACACATTCACCTACACGGTTACCTTCGGTTCACAAGTCATCTCCAGTTGTTACATCGACAATACGGATGTTTGTAACATCACGGTAACGCCTCGTCCACTGAAGATCATTGCCAATGAAACAAAGATGTATGATGCACAACCATTGGCAACGGCATACAACGAAACCGCACATATCACCACAGAAGGTTTGGTGTCCGGTGACTATTTAACCGCTGGCGTATTCACCACGGGTAGTGATACGGTACACACCTACCATTACTATACAGCCATCCACAATGATTCTACCTCCAACATAACAACCGCCTTCAACACACACAACGGCATTGCTAACTACGAGGTTACCTATATTGCCAACCAAACCATCACCCCAAGCAACCACCGCACATTAACATGTCCTTCCGGTTCATCCATCACAAAAGTTTACGACGCTACGGCATTACATCCAACGGCTACCGTAACGGGACAATATGCTGGCGACATCTTCAAAATTGAATACAGTTTGGATGGCACCACGTGGAGCGAAATAGAACCAAGTGTAACCCACGTTCACGAAACACCGTTGACCGTCTATGTACGTGCTTCGCACCACGATTACGAAACTGCTCTTTGCGAATACACCTTAAAGGTTACGCCACGTCCAATCACCCTCAAGTCAAAATCCGCCGAAAAAGTTTACGACAGCACACCGCTCGTAAAACACGAGATGGAAGTTGTGGGCGGTTCTGGCTGGGCACGCAGTGAAGAAGGCGCAACATTCTCTTACACTGGCACGCAAACGGTAGTGGGTACTTCTGACAATACTTGGAGCTATGCTCTCAACGATCAAACGTTAGCTACTGACTACAATGTCACCATCCAAAATGGTCAGCTGAAAGTTACGTCAAGTCCGAACTTGGTTGTTACCTGTCCAACAGGAGCCGACATCACCAAGGTGTATGATGCCATCAGTATTCAGCCTACGGCCACTTTCAGTGGCACTTACGCTGGCGACGAGTCGGGGGTTGTAGTAGAATACAGTCTTGACAATGCGACCTGGAGCACCACCGTGCCAAGCATCACCCACGTGGTTCAGAGCATTCCGCACATCTATGTACGCGCAAGACATCATGACTATAAGACAGCCACTTGTGAATACTCGCTGACCATCACCCCACGTCTGGCAACAATCAGTTCTCATGATTCCACCAAGGTCTATGACGGTATAGTCTTGCAGAACACTAAAATCACTACTGTCGGTTTCGTAGCAGGCGAAGGTGTTAACAACTCCGATTTCGCATCCATCACACACGTTGGAACAACAACGAATAGCTTCACGGCAACAGCAAAACCAGGTACCGACCTCAATGACTACGACACCACGATGGTGTTTGGTACACTTACCGTCACGCCAAGCAATTTAGCTGAAATCAATTGTCCAGGTACAACAGCCAACCCACAAGTCATCACAAAGACATACGATGGCGTGGCGCTGAATCCAACAGCTGTTGCAGCCGGTATTTCTGGCATCGACAATACTATTGCGGTAGAATATAGTTTGAACGGTACAACGTGGAGCAGCACGGTTCCATCTATCACACACGTAGGTACACAACACGTATATGTACGTACTGCCAACCCGGACTACATCGTCAAGGAATGTGAATACGACCTCACCATCAACTGTCGTACTATCACCCTCACCTCGGGCAGCGACAGCAAGATGTTCGACAATACACCATTGAAGAAAGAAACGGTTGCTGTAACAGGCGACGGCTTTGCTGCCGGCGAGTCCTTCAACTATAGCAACTTTGCAAGCATCACCAACAAAGGTACCCTGAACAACACCTTTAGCTATTCAGCCGGCGCTGGTACTACTTTGACCGACTACTGTGTCACCGTTGTAAACGGCATCTTGACCATCACACCGCGTACCGGCGTTGTGGTAGTGGTTAAAGAACACTCTGGCGAATATGATTATGATGGCACCGAAAAGACGGTCACCGGTTACGACGTGTTCAGCATCAGCGATTCATTATACCACAATTCAAGCTTCAAGTATAGCGGTCCAGTTGCCGACTCTGTCGCAAAGGGTACCGATCCGGGTAGCTATCCAATGAATATTCTTCCTACAGACTACACCAACCTTGATGATAATTTCGACAATGTAACCTTCATCGTTCAAGACGGACAATTGACCATCTATCCAGAATTGTTAGTTTGGGAAATCACCCCTACAGATGTAGTATGTTTTGGCGAAAACAATGGTAAAGTCAATATAAAGGTTCAAGGTGGTAAACCTAACTACACCTATAGCATCACAGGTCCGGCAACGTATAATGGTTCCACCACAGGTATCGTCACCTTGACCAATCTCAAGCCTGGCACTTACAATCTGACCGTTACAGATGCCCTTTCCTACAACAAAACAGGAATGTTTATCATCAACGAGCCTACCAAGCTTACTGCAACAATTACCGTTCCTTCCACAGACGCCGACCTCTGTCCAAATCAGGCCAACTATCCCGTTAGCGTGCTGGTAGCAGGTGGCATACCTAACATACCGGCACCGGCATATCATTATCAATGGTCGAATGACGCAACCCCTGCGGATGCGGACAACACCGTTGTAGAAAAAGTGGGCACCACCGATTGCGGTCATACCTATACCGTGAACGTGAAAGCTGTGGATGCGAACAGCTGTGAGGTTGTTGCCAACGGAACCTTCACCGTAGTAGATGAAACGAAACCGACCTTCACCCGTCCGGCCGACTACGTGGCATACAAAGATGCATCTTGCGATGCGGCTACGACTACTGCCGAAGCTGGCGAGCCAACCAACGTACTCGACAACTGTACCGCCGCTCCGGTCGTAAGCTATCGCGATGAAGCTATCGTTAACGATTGCGAAGGTGGCTACCACTTCAACCGCGTATGGCGCGTGGTAGATGCTTGTGGTAATGTTTCCATCAGCGACTCCGTTCAATTGATCACCGTAGTGGATAATATCAAACCAACCTACGATCGTCCGGCCGACTACGTGGCATACAAAGACGCATCTTGCGATGCGGCTACGACTACTG
>JAKSMB010000006.1 GCA_024400875.1 Bacteroidales bacterium | reverse complement strand
TTGTTGATAAAGTCGCTCCAGAAAGGAGGTATTCCAGCCACACCTTCCGGTACGGCTACCTTGTTACGACTTAGCCCCAGTTACCAGTTTTGCCCTAGGTCGCTCCTTGCGGTCACGAACTTCAGGCACCCCCGGCTTTCATGGCTTGACGGGCGGTGTGTACAAGGCCCGGGAACGTATTCACCGCGCCATGGCTGATGCGCGATTACTAGCGAATCCAACTTCACGGAGTCGAGTTGCAGACTCCGATCCGAACTGAGACCGGCTTTCGAGATTCGCTCCCCCTCGCGGGGTGGCTGCCCTCTGTACCGGCCATTGTAGCACGTGTGTCGCCCCAGACGTAAGGGCCGTGCTGATTTGACGTCATCCCCACCTTCCTCTCTACTTGCGTAGGCAGTTCCTCCAGAGTCCCCACCATGACGTGCTGGTAACTGGAGGTAGGGGTTGCGCTCGTTGCAGGACTTAACCTAACACCTCACGGCACGAGCTGACGACAACCATGCAGCACCTCGCAAGACGCCCGAAGGCGTTGCAGTTTCCTGCAACTTCGTCTTACGTTCAAGCCCGGGTAAGGTTCCTCGCGTATCATCGAATTAAACCACATGCTCCTCCGCTTGTGCGGGCCCCCGTCAATTCCTTTGAGTTTCAACCTTGCGATCGTACTCCCCAGGTGGATCACTTATTGCTTTCGCTTGGCCGCTGATCATTGCTGACCAACAACGAGTGATCATCGTTTACAGCGTGGACTACCAGGGTATCTAATCCTGTTTGATCCCCACGCTTTCGTGCCTGAGCGTCAGTTGCGAGCTCGTGACCTGACTTCTCGATCGGTGTTCTGTGACATATCTAAGCATTTCACCGCTACACATCACATTCCGGCCACGTCTATCGCACTCTAGTCCGGCAGTATCAAAGGCACGATTGGAGTTGAGCCCCAACTTTTCACCCCTGACTTACCGATCCGCCTGCGCACCCTTTAAACCCAATAAATCCGGATAACGCTCGTATCCCCCGTATTACCGCGGCTGCTGGCACGGAGTTAGCCGATACTTATTCCTCGTATACTCTCAGCTGGCCACACGTGGCCAGGTTTACTCTACGATAAAAGAAGTTTACAACCCATAGGGCCGTCTTCCTTCACGCGGCATGGCTGGGTCAGAGTTGCCTCCATTGCCCAATATTCCCTACTGCTGCCTCCCGTAGGAGTCTGGACCGTGTCTCAGTTCCAGTGTGGGGGTTAATCCTCTCAGAACCCCTAATCATCGTCGCCTTGGTGGGCCGTTACCCCGCCAACTAGCTAATAATACGCATGCCCATCCGCGACCAATAAATCTTTACACCACGCATGATGCCATACGTGGTGGCCATGGGATATTAGCAGCCGTTTCCAGCTGTTTTGTCCCGGTCGCAGGCAGGTTGCATACGCGTTACGCACCCGTGCGCCACTCGTGTACCTCGCGTATTGCTACGCTCGGCCTTACCGTTCGACTTGCATGTATTAAGCCTGCCGCCAGCGTTCATCCTGAGCCAGGATCAAACTCTCCATCCTAATTAATTTCTTTCTTATTATGTTTTGTCTGTCCCGACTTTATCGCTTGCGAATCTCAAAAAAATCCTTGAGTATTTGCTACATCCTTCCATTCTTTCAATGAACATTCCCAATCGCTCTCCCCTTCTTTCCCTCGGGGCTTGCACCCCGTTTCCCTCTCAATTGGGACCGCAAAAATAGGGGGTTTTCCTTTACCACGCAACACCTTCAGGCACTTTTTTTTCATTTTTTCTGCAACTCGCTGATTGTCAATGAGAATAATTTTATTTTTTAGAATTTTAAAGGCTATTTTTAGCAAAAAAAGCGTAATTTTTGATGATTTTTCGCAAAGATTAGAGTGCCATTTTGGAGCAATTTCGGAATAAATTTCGAAAATCGTCGAAAAAAGCGAATTGAAGGTCTTCGTTTAGGCTTGATCTTTTGCACATAAAAAATCGTTTTTTCATCAGGCAGGCAAAAGATCTGACACGCGATTGTGCGAGGGGACGGAATGATAATGCTCCAATTTCGATGCCAAGGATACGGAGAAATGGAGAGGTACGTTTGCGGCAGCGATTGGAACACATTTACGAGGGCGGCAATACAGTAAGCCGCAAGCCAAGAGGCCTTATACGAAAGACAGTAGGTGACAATCGACGAAGCAGCATAGAGCCCGAAGTTAGTGTGGAAAGCGCGACGGCGACGTCAGGAGCCGGGCCGCCCAAAATTAAATTAATCTAACAAAAAATATTGTATATATAATAAATACAAGATGAATATAAAAAAACATACATTGAAACATCTATTGGTAACGAAAAAATTGTATTTTTGCCGCCCAAATTAAATTTAGTATTAACCCTAAAAGAAAGAGGTATTATTTATGATTATTGTTCCCATTAAAGACGGCGAGTCCATCGACAGAGCGCTCAAAAAATTGAAAAAGAAATTTGACAAGATTGGTATCAAGAAAGAAATTCGTCAAAGACAAGAATTCACCAAGAAGAGCGTTATCAGACGGGAGCAAATGCGCAAAGCTATCTACGTACAACATCTTCGTGATGCTGAAAACGAATAGTTTAGCATTGACAATCAAGACTAAAAACAGGGTAAAACCTGTTTTTTTTTTACAAATAATGAAGAGGCCATAGAGACAAAAGCATGATTGAACTACAACCATTCATAGACTATCTTCAGGTAGAAAAGCGAGTATCGCCCCATACTGTAACAGCATATTCGGGTGATTTAGAACAATTTGCGCAGTTTATACACGAGCTAAGTATAGAGAATCTCAGCGACATTCAAGCCTCTGACATTCGTACGTGGATTATCACCTTGCTAGAGGATGAGCATTGCAGTGCACGTACAGTAACGCGGAAGATCAGTGCATTGAAAGCATACTATCGTTATCAGACCAAAATTGGGGCAGTAGAGCGGAATCCGATGTTGCAAGTACACGCGCCCAAATTCCAGAAAAAACTTCCAGAGTATGTAGAGCAAGGCGATATGGAGATGCTTTTCACAGACGAGTTATTTGACGACACGTTTGAAGGAAGGCGTGATCGGCTCATTTTAGAGTTATTCTACGCCACGGGCATACGGCTTTCGGAATTATTGAACATCAAGAAGGTAGATATCAACTTTTTCGATAACAGCATCAAAGTATTAGGGAAGCGAAACAAGGAACGAATCATTCCCATCGGCCATAATCTATCAACGTTATTAACAAATTATATAGAATATTATGGTGAAAAGCTTTCCGAGAACAATGAAAATTATTTTATATTTGTAGCCGCTAATGGACAACAACTTTATCCAAAAGCCGTTTATAGAATTGTTCACAAATACTTGGACATGGTAACCACGATTGGCAAGAGAAGTCCCCACGTCATCCGGCACACCTTTGCGACGCACATGCTAAACAACGGTGCAGATTTGAATGCCATCAAGGAGATTTTGGGCCATAGCAGTCTGGCAGCCACGCAGGTATACACACACAATTCTATGGAACAACTTAAAAACATTTATAAACAAGCCCATCCAAGGGCATAAAAAAGGAGGTTTTTATGACAATCAACATCTCATCCGTACATTTCAAAGCGGATCAAAAGTTAGAAGAATTCATCAACGAGAAAGTTGAAAAGCTGAACAAGGTACATGATGGCATCATCGGTTCAGAAGTAACTTTAAAACTCGAGAACACAGATACGCCAGAGAACAAGACTGTAGAAATCAGAATGCAAATCAAGGGCAATGATGCCATTGCAAGCAAGACAGCCAAGAGTTTCGAGGAAGCCACCGACCTTACCGTTGACGCATTAAAGAAACAGTTGCTCAAGATTAAAGAAAAAGAGCACGACAAACGTTAATTCTTACACCAGGTTATGCCTGTATTTTTTCACAAACATATCAATTCTTCGCTTTCGGTAGAGGTGTGGCACTTCGCAGAAAGCGAAGATTTTTTTCTTTCAAACCTCACCTTATCCTCCGCAGATCATGCACAATTAAAAACGCTTACATTAGCCAAGCGTCGATTAGAGCGTTTGGGGTGCAGGATGGCCTTGCAGGATTTGTTAAACAAAAAAGGGTTGCCCATTCATTTGTCGAGCCTTGAATACAGCACAGCAGGGCAGCCACTGCTCTCTCCTATCCACATATCGTTTTCACATACGGGACAATACGCTGCAGTTGCGTTATCGACAAGCGGGCCGATTGGCATCGACATTGAGCAGATTGGAAGCAGGTTGCAAAAGGGCTGCTCTCACTTTTTAAATGAAGAAGAGTTGTTGACCTGTGATGTTAGCAACAACGAAGACTTGCACTATTATTGGGGTGCCAAGGAGGCTTTATACAAGTTGCAGAACATCTCTCGTTACAAGCAGGAGATAACAATCAGGCCCATCCGCGAGCGAACAGGCCTGATAAAGAATAACGACAATATTAAACAATATCGGATCTGGCACAACAACATTGACAATTTGTGTCTTGTCGTAGCCTATTCCGAATAGCTCATTTCACATAATAGGTGTGTCGCATATTAATGCTCACGTGTTTTTCCTTAGAAGAAGTATTGAAAGCGCCACCCCATTCGTATGAATCCTCTGCCGAGTTAGGAGCAGTTATCTGGAACACGCCCGTAGTGGCTGTTTTCAAACCGCCCAATTTACCACCTGAATTATTGGCTACTGTTTCTGCACGGTCGTGAGCATTTTTTGAGGCTTCTGCCAGCATCTCCAGTTTCAGATCAGACAGTTTCGTATAATAGTACTCTGGTTGATCACTATTCAGATTGATATTCTGATCGTACAATTCTGAGATAGCGCGAATCACCTTCTCAATCTTTTCCACATCTTTTGACTGAATACGTATTCTTTGAGTAGCTTCATAGCCCTTAAACACGTCGCGGGAGCGATTGATAGAATTGTCCCATTCCCACTCATTACGTGGTAAAGTTGTAATATTCTTAAAATCGATTTCGTTATCTGTAACGCCCTGTTCTTTCATAAACTTACGAACAATCTGATTTTGTTCTTTCAACATAGAATACGCCTGTTTCATATTCATATCCAGCACAGAATAATGCAAATTCCAGACGATGAGATCTGAGGTGAAATCCTTTTCAGCCAAGCCAATGACAGACACTGTTTGTGCCGGCTTTTTGGATTTATAGAATGCAATGCCCAAAGCAACAGCAGAGAAGAAAAGACAAACGCCAATGATGATGGCAACCGTTACAACTTTATTGTTTTTCATAACAGATGGAATTAATGTAGACAACTAACGCAAGCTGACGCGTTTTATTATATGTGCCGGATGAAAATCAGTGTATCAACGTAACCGATCCGTGAATAGGGATAACGACCTCGCCCATCAACGTTTGAACATACACATCACAGCTATAAAAATAGACGCCATCAGCGCAAGCCCACTGACCAGTTTCATCCCAGCCATTCCAATGAACATCCGGATTGTCGGTGCTGAAAACACGTCTACCCCAGCGATTGTATATTTGCATATTCACCTTTGCAATTCCGCTATACGGCTTAAATGGTTCGAAGAAATCATTGATACCATCACCGTTTGGCGTGAAGACATTCGGAAATCCGTAATCCAGGCAATCGTAAACATCTACACATACCGAATCGGAAATTGGCGACATATTTCTATTTGAATCTGCGACTTGTAAGGCAAAGCATCCCACTATCACATCCATATTAGGAACCGTGTACTCACACGGATCAGGGAAACAGATGTTCGTCGACATAAAGGAATCCACACAAGTGAACGCACCTGTCAAAGTAGGTTTATAATAGATGTAATAGTATCGGGCATCTTGTGCTGCTGAGTCGGAAGAAAACGACCACTGTAACACAACAGAAGAGCAGTCTGTCGTAAAATCAAGCGTCGGAATCTCCGGAGGCGTGTTATCTATAGGAACCGCACACACCCGTTGAGATCGATTATAGAGAGGGCCGATCGTATCCGGGGCCCAATAATAGCCACGTGCTTTCACAAAATAGCAATACGACTGTCCGTTCACCAATCCATAATCTGTATAAAAACTGTTCGTTGTTTCTGCTATAGAATCCCAATCTGAAGTTATCTCGTTAAATCTATATACATCATATTGCACATTTTGCCAAGGTTGTCGAACGTACCAAGAAAGCTGTACTTGTCGATCTGCTGGTGTAGCTGATAAATAAATAGATGTAGCGTTGTCAGACTTCTCAATCAGCGAGTCTGCGTTTGAAAGATAGATCTGATAGGTATAAGCTTTCGACGATGTATTCAAATCGTGATCAAGATACTCAACCGTATCCTGAGGATCCACCGGAATAGGTGTAGCATTCAAAAGATTAGGTTCCTGATTTTCTACGATTCTATACAAATCGTAGAAAAAAGGAGGTTGAGCTGTGATAGAATCCAGTTCCGGTGGAGCGATCCAACGAACCTTCACCGTTCCGTTAAGCGAGTCGGTCGTAATCACATCCGTATTAACAATCAGGGGTGCATCATTCACCAACCGGGTGCAGGCTTCGTCGGAGACATAACTTTCCGCTCCATTGGCGAAGAGAGCAACCACGCGATAGCAATAGTCGTTAGCGTGGTAAAGTGGCACCTCCGCACCCACGTCAACAAATGAAGTATCATCCCAAGCGGTGGTATTGCCGATCCAATAATATCCTTCGTCGTTGGGCATTCCCGTTTCGCAATAATCTGGAGAAAAAGGATTGCTACCATCACGTCGATAGATACCATAGCCAATGGCATTGGTACAAGCATCCGGTTGCCAAGAAAGCATAACCTTATTACCTTGGGCGACAGCCTGTAAGTTTTCCGGTTTGGGTGCTACCACACGTATATGTACCGTTTTGAAAGACACGAGTTCCACCTGTGGACCATTATCTTGAGCTTTAAAAAGAACCGTATATGGTTCTGGTTTGACGTGAGCACACTGAGTATTCCATACAAAATGTGTTGAGAAAGGCACACTATCGTTTATAGTCATAAACTGGGCTGGAGAATCGCTTACATACAATGGCTCTCCAGTGGCGCTCAAAGTTGCTTTAGTAGAAGTATAATCCTGCACCTCAACAATAAGATCCAGACGTGTACCCGCCGTAACACAGGTATCGTCCGCAATAATATCTGGAGGTTGATTATTGCAAGGCGCTATTGTGATCTGCATATCCCGAACCAGGCTGCTAATCATTATACCATTTCGCCATTCCTTGATAAGAATAGCAATGTTGTACTCGCCAGCCATCGTAGGGGTGTCCCATACAAAGTCACCCGTAATCGGGTCAATACTAATAGAATGAGATGCAAATGGGATAGAATATCCAGGGATTTCCTCTCCATCATAGCCTCGGCAAGCCACCAGTTCATAGGAGAGGCTATCGCCATCAGCGTCAAATGCGCCGGGGTTATGATAATAAATCACATTCGTACAGCCATTGTCAATCGGAGGATTCATCAGCTGTGGTGATGAGTTGCCACCGATAAAAGGATTAATGACGATTGTAGTTTCGATAAAAAACGGAACCTCAACCGAGCTTGGGATATTCACGATGCCCGCGTTACGGTTTGGATCCTCAAAGGAGACGTGAAAGATGCCTGAAGCCGAGAATGTATGCTGTGCAATATAGATGTTGCGACTGATATTATTCTCCAAGTTCACCTTGCTGTTGCGTTGGATCACAGACGTTTGGCCATCTCCCCAAACGACCTCAATTTCCGGACGATCAGCCGGGCTTGGCGTATAGGTGTATGTCGTGATGGTAAATTCGTATGTCAGTCCCGAAATATAACGGTAGCTGATTTCACCCGCGCGTTGATGGGTTGCAAAAGCCCACTTGCCAATCAATAAGATCGCAATCAAGCATACCAACCGCATAACTGACATTCTAAAACGCTTCATCTACAATGTCTCTTCAACCTTATTATCTTTCAATTTGTATTTTTTTCTACAGGTTGGGCAGACTGCTATTCCTTGTGCATCAAATGCAAGTTTATGACCACAGTCACTCATCCATCCGATTTGTCGAGCTGGATTTCCTACCAGCAAGGCATAATCTGGCACATCTTTCGTAACCACGGCACCCGCGCCAATCATTGCATATCTACCAATTTCAATGCCACAAATCACTGTAGCATTTGCACCTATAGACGCGCCCTTGCGCACGATTGTTTTTCTAAACTCATCCTTACGGTTGATAAAACTTCGAGGATTCATCACGTTTGTGAAGACCATCGAAGGTCCTAAGAAAACATCATCTTCACAAATCACTCCCGTATATACCGACACATTGTTTTGGATTTTAACGCTATTTCCCAAAACAACGTGTGGGGCTATCATCACATTCTGTCCAAGCACACAATCCTCTCCGATCTGGCAATCATTCATCACGTGAACAAAATGCCAAATTTTAGTGTTCGCGCCAATTTCACAATCAGGCTCCACTATTGCCGTTGGATGTGCATAGTAATCGTTTTTCATACCATATTATTATATGCAGGATGTACTAACGAAAAAAAGTATCACTTATTGCTTTTTTGATTTTTTTCTTTCTTAGATTTTTTGGGACCACCACCAAACAATTCACTCTCCTTTTCCAAGATTTTGGACACATTGAAATACAACTTCTCTATATCATAGTCATTTTCCTGAAGTTCCATCACATCACAACCACCAGACAGGCTTTGGGATTTTAATTGGAATCCCAAGAGAGATAGAATTGTATATTCGTGGGAAATGGAAATCACGTAGAAAGCATCCTCCGGCGATTGTCCGCTGCCGCAAGAACTGATCGCATTCAGAACGATTCCAATTCTATTGTTAAAAGACTCCGCTTTCTCTCTATTGTTCACCAAATCGGAACTTGCCAGATAAAAAGCAATCATCAGGACATCTATGTTAAAAGGATCATTCTTAAGTATATTTTCTGCTTTAGCAATAGCCGCCAAGGCAGTATCCAGATTGTCGGGCATCGACAGCTGCATTAAATACTTCGTTTCAGAATTTCTCAATCCATAGGGATTCCATTCGGGTTGAAAAACATATCCGAAATAAAGATGGCGGCATTCGTCAATGGTAAATGTCGAGTCTCCTTGTTGATAGCGTTGCAGCAGTTCGGGATAATAAAAAGCAGACTTTGGGTCTGATACTACCTTTTTAATATCATCATACTTCGGGGCACCCATTTGCTGCGCCATTGCTGCAAAGCTCAGCAGAATGCAAAACAACAGAGAGATCATTTTCTTCATAATGATGTTATTTTAAGTGAGCAACAATATATTTCAATTGATTTTCATCCAATTCCGTATGCATAGGCAGTGACAAGACACAGGATGCCAGCGCTTCCGACACTGGGAAATCGCCTTTATGATAGCCCAGATAAGCGTATGCTTCTTGCAAGTGTAACGGTATCGGATAATAAATAGCCGATGCGATGCCCGCCGATTTCAGACTTTCCATAAGTTTTTCACGGCATCCGTTCATACATTTCAATGTGTATTGATGATACACGTGGGAAGAAAAGTCGGCGGTAGCTGGTCGTTCTACAGAAGGATGATTTTGCAAAGCAATGTCATAAAAAGAGGCCGCCTTCCGTCGTGCGTCGGTATAATCGTTCAGATATTTCAATTTCACAGACAGTATAGCTGCCTGAATAGTATCTAAGCGAGAATTCACACCAATGCGTTGATGATGATATTTCTGAGAAGAGCCGTGAGTTGCAATTTGTCGCGCACGGGCAGCAAGTTCCTCATCTTGTACAAAGATTGCACCGCCATCGCCATAGCATCCCAGGTTCTTAGATGGGAAAAAGGAAGTGCAACCGAGGTGTCCCATCGTACCTGCCTGTTTAATGGAACCATCTGAAAAGCGAACGGTGGATCCGATAGCTTGGCAAGCATCTTCCACCACAAACAAATCGTATTTGCGGGCAAAAGCGAGAATTTCTTCCATATCGGCACACTGTCCGAAGAGGTGGACGGGAATGATGGCCTTCGTACGTTCGGTGAGGACGGTGTCGAGTTGGCGTACATCCATATTGAAAGTATCCCAGCAAACATCCACAAAAACAGGCTTTAAACCAAGCAGGGTAATCACCTCCACAGTAGCCACGAAGGTAAAGGGTGTCGTAATCACCTCGTCGCCTGGTTTCAGGTCTAATGCCATCAACGCAATTTGCAGAGCATCAGTTCCATTGCCACACGTTACCACGTGTTGAGCCCCCGTATAAAGGGCGAGTTCCTGTTGGAACGAGGCCACTTGAGGTCCGTTGATAAAACGAGCCTCGTCAAGGACCTGCTGCAACGCCAAATCGATTTCCGACTTGATGCGCTGGTATTGTCCCTGCAAATCTACCATTTGAATCGCTTTCATATCCATAATTAACGACCGCAAAGATACTGCTTTTTTTGTATCTTTGCCCGCTCAAAGAAGTAACATATTAACTTATCAAATATAATAATTATGTCAGTTATTAAACCATTTAGAGGCTTTCGTCCTCCAGTTGACATCGTTGAAAAGCTTGCTAGCCGTCCATACGATGTATTGAATTCAGAAGAAGCTCGCAAAGAATGCGAAGGTAACCCTTACTCTTTATTGCACGTTACCAAAGCAGAAATCGACGTTCCTGCAGGTACCGACGAACACGATCCAGAAGTTTATTTGCAAGTAGTGAAGAACTACAACGCATTCAAAGACTATGGATGGTTGGTTCAAGACAAAGAAGAAAAATTATACATCTACGCTCAGAGCATGAACCCTACAGATGCTAACGCACACTGGCAATATGGTATCGTAGCTTGTGCATACAGTGAAGATTATGTAAACAAGATCATCAAGAAACACGAGTTGACCCGTAAGGACAAAGAAGAAGATCGTATGAAACACGTTCGCATCACCAATGCAAACGTTGAACCAGTATTCTTCGCTTATCCAGCAGTTAGCCGTATCGACGAAATCGTTGCTGGCATCACCAGTGAGAAACCATTATACGACTTCATCGCTAAGGAAGACGGTTTCGGTCACAGATTCTGGGTTATCGACGACAAGAAGATCATCGACGAACTCGTAGAACTTTTCGACAAGCAAGTTCCTGCAATGTACATCGCTGACGGTCACCACCGCAGTGCTGCAGCTGCTTTGGTTGGTCAAGAAAAGAAAGAGCACAACCCAAGCCACACCGGCAAAGAAGAATACAACTTCTTCATGACCGTTATTTTCCCAGACAACCAATTGAATATCATCGATTACAACCGCGTAGTTAAGGACCTCAACGGTTTGTCAAAAGAAGATTTCTTGGCAGCTTTAAACGATGCATACGAAGTTGAAGATATGGGTACAGAAATCTACAAACCTGCTAAGCTTCACGAATTCAGCATGTACTTGGATGGTCACTGGTACAAGATGAATGCTAAAGCTGGTAAATTCGATGACAACGATCCTATCGGCGTTCTCGACGTTACCATCCTCAGCAACCACGTATTGGACAAAATCCTCGGCATCAAGGATCTTCGTACCGACAAGAGAATCGACTTCGTTGGTGGTATCCGTGGTTTAGGCGAATTGAAACGTCGCGTTGACAATGGTGAAATGAAAGTTGCTTTCGCGTTGTATCCAGTATCTATGCAACAGATCATCGACATCGCAGATTCAGGCAACATCATGCCTCCAAAGACCACTTGGTTCGAACCAAAACTTCGTTCAGGTCTCGTTATTCACGAATTAAACTAATATAACAGATGTTCAAGGTTCCTGTATTGCTTGTAGTATACAACAGAATAGAAGAAACACACAACATTTTCCAAGTTCTGAAGACCATACAGCCTCAGCAATTATATGTTGCTGGAGACGGTTGCTTGAAAAACGATCAGTTGGACAGACAGCACGTATATCAAACACGTGCTGTTTTCCAGCCGACCTGGCCTTGCAACTTGCAAACGAAGTGGCAAGAAAAGCATCTTGGCAAGGAGCGTATGATGAAGGAAGCTATGCAGTGGTTCTTCGAGAACGAAGCAGAGGGTATCATCCTCGTGGAAGATACCATTCCAAGCTACGATTTCTTCCCTTACTGTGAAGAGTTACTCGCGCGATACAGGAACGATGAACGTGTTTACAGCATTGGCGGAACATATCTCCGCAACAACAGTCGCAACAGGCATCGCAAGAGACTCCATCGTGGTGGGGACTCCTACTTCTTCTCAGCTTATGCGACCTGCTGGGGTTTTGCCACCTGGCGTAATCGTTGGCAAGACTTCACCCTCTCTATGGAACAATACGACAGCGATCAATTCACCAAGTCGATAGCCCCCTATATGAGAAAAAAGAAACAACGTTTCTATTGGACATCTCATTTCAATATCCTAAAGAAATATAACGCTGCTTTCTGGGACGACCTTTACAATTTCCACATCTGGACGCACAACGGACTCTCCGTGACTCCGTACCTGAACTTGGTCACGAACGAAGGATTCAAAAAGAAAGACAACCGTCGTTATCGCCGACTGAGAAGAAACGCCTACCCTATTATGCCACTTTCACACGCTAATGAGGTAGTACAGAACTATAAAGAGGACAGATATATGTTTAAACACATCTACAAAAAAGCATATCTGCGACTCTTCAAAGACTGGCTTAAAAAAATTATTGGTTCCAAATAACATAGAGAAATTAAATACACTTTTTTAATTGGAAAAAAAGTGTATTTTTGCGCCCTAAAAAAATATTATAGAAAATTATGGCAACTAACGAAAAATTAGGTAGTAAAAAAACTGAACAAGAGGAAGTTAAAGAAAATTTCGTAAAAAAAACCATTAGCTTCTTCACCAAATATCAAAACATCATTTACGGCGTAATCATCGGAATTTTGGTTTTGGCTTGCGCTTGGATTGCATTTGATCGTTTCTATATGCAAAAGAAAATCGGAGAGGCATCCGCTCAAATAGTTCATCCTATCGCTCTTTTCATGGCTGGTGATACTGCATCTTTGAACCTCGCTTTGGAAGGTGACGATGAAAATGATGGTTTCCTTACCATTGCAAGCGGCTACAAATTGACAAAGACAGCCAATACCGCAAACTACTACGCAGGTTTGTGCTACCTCAAGTTGGGTCAAAAGGATGAAGCTATGACCTATCTTAAGAAATTCAAAAAGAAAGAAGATGTAATGTGGTATCAATGCCAAGCTAACATCGGCGATCTTTACGATGAAAATGGTGACGAAGCTAATGCTCTCAAATATTATCAAAAGGCTGTTAAGAGTGAAGATCCTTTCTTCACCCCAATGACACTCTTCAAGATCGCACAAATTTTCGAAAGACAAGAAAAATGGAGCGACGCTGTTGAAACTTATAAAGCAATCGAAGACAGATTCTATACAGAGTACAACAGAATGAGCATTGCTCAATATGCTGAAAAAGCAAAAATCAAAGCATCAAAATAATATAATGACAGAAAAGAAGAAGAATTTATCCGAATTCACTCCTTTTAAATTCAATTCTGTAAAAGACATCCGAATCGGTATTGTGGTCAGCGAATGGAACGAGCACATTACCGATTCGCTTTTAAAGGGAGCTGCAGACACCTTAGTAGAACAAGGTGTTAAAGAAGAAAACATTTACATTCAGCACGTTCCTGGCAGTTTCGAATTGCCAAGTGCTGCAGAAATGATGTTTCAAGCTATGCCAAAATTAGATGCAGTAATCTGCATCGGTTGTATCATCCAAGGCGACACCCGACATTTTGAATTCATTTCACAAGCCGTTGCCCAAGGTATTGCAAACGTTGGCATCAAGCACGCAAAACCTACCATCTTCAGTGTATTGACAACCGACAATATGCAGCAAGCTGAAGACCGTTGCGGTGGCAAGCACGGCAACAAAGGCGTTGAAGGCGCTATCAGCTGCCTGAAGATGTTACAGTTCCAAGAAAATATCTCTAACCTGTAAACCGCCACTTATGAGAGTCGTTTTTATGGGCACACCGGAGTTTGCCGTAACCTGTCTTGACCAAATAATCAAGGCCGGTCACGATGTCGTTACCGTAGTAACCACTCCAGACAAGCCGGCAGGTCGTGGGCAACATCTTCATTTTTCCGATGTAAAGAATTATGCATTAGAACATAATCTCCCTTTACTGCAACCCGAAAAAATGAAAGATCCCGCTTTCATCGAGCAGTTGCAACAATTGAATGCAGATGTATTTGTTGTTGTTGCTTTCCGAATGTTACCTTCTGAGGTGTACAACATCCCTCCTAAGGGCACATTCAACGTACACGCCTCACTGCTCCCACAATATCGTGGTGCCGCCCCTATCCAATGGGCCATCATTAACGGCGAGAAAAAAAGTGGGGTAACCACTTTCTTCTTGAATGAGCATACCGATATGGGAGAAATCATCCTGCAAACAGAAGTTGAGATTGAAAACACCGACTGTGCCGGTACATTCCACGACAAACTGATGTATGCAGGGGCCGCGATCGCTATCCAAACACTGAAAGCCATTGAAGAGGGGACTGCGAAACCCTATCCGCAACCTACCTGCGAAGAACTGAAGCCCGCTCCAAAGATCTTTAAAAATGATATGCTCATCAACTGGAACGACTCTGCTGAAAACATTTACAACAAAATCAGAGGACTATCACCCTATCCAACTGCCTATACACGAATCGGATGTTTAGACAGCGATGGTAATCCTACTGACAAAATAATGGGGATAAAAATATACGAATGTTCCATCACTGAGCAGAGCAGCGCAAAAGCACCTGGCAATATTAACATTCTTGACAATAACAAACTATACATTTCTACCAAGACAAAAGATATATCTATTGATATTCTGCAATTTGAGGGCAAAAAACGAATGAAAACCTCTGATTTTTTGGCTGGTTTTAGAAAAAACAATTACACAAACATATTAGATTGAGTAATTTTATAAAAAAATCGCATATCGTCGGTTAAACATAGAATATATTTTTTCACAAGGGACCAAAAAAAAACACCATCGTGTAAAAATACACCAAAATCGTCTATATTTGCCACGTTTTTACATTAACCAAAAAATTATTACGATGAATAAGAATGAATTAATCGATGCTATTGCTGAAAAAGCTGGTTTAACCAAAGTTCAAGCTAAAAGCGCATTAGACGCTTTTATGTGTACCACAACAGACGCTCTCAAGAAAGGCGACAAAATCACATTAGTTGGTTTTGGTACATTCCAAGTTAACGAACGTGCTGCAAGAAAAGGTCACAACCCAAAAACTCACGAAACCATCGAAATCCCAGCTAAGAAGAGCGTTAAGTTCAAAGCTGGCGCAAGCTTGGCTCTCTAATATTTTAGAAATAACACTAAAGAAAGCCCTTCCAAAGAGGGCTTTCTTTATTTATATACCCAACAAATGATAAACAACATAACAGACCCTATCCTTTTAGAAAAACTCATCGAGCACTTAGAACAATTTGTTACTGAACCGCGCAAAGCACGTCTACAAGAAGTATTGGCAAACCGAACCCGCAACGTCACCGTTGTTTTGGAAGACCTTTACCAAACGCAGAACATCAGTGCTGTTATGCGCACTTGCGATTGTTATGGCGTTCAGGACGCCTACATTGTTGAAAACAAAAACGAATTCATCGTACATCAAGACATCAGCATGGGAGCTGACAAATGGCTCACCCTGCATCAATACCCAAACGCCGAACACAACATGAAGCAGTGCATCGACGACCTGCACGCAAAAGGATACACTGTTGTTGCCACACTTCCCGACGAAAAGAAAACACGCATTCAAGACATTCCAACAGATAAAAAGATTGCATTCTTATTTGGCACCGAACTGACAGGTCTTTCCGACGAAGCCAAGAAATACGCCGACTGCAACGCCTTGATTCCTATGTATGGCTTTACTGAGAGCTTCAACATTTCCAACTCTGCAGCCATCATTCTCTCCAATTTTTCAGAAAGACTAAGGCATTCGGAAACAGATTGGCGATTAAGCGAATCTGAGCACCAGCAGCTCTACTTCGAGTGGTTGCAAAAAAGCATGCGAGATGCTGACAGCATCATTCGTCAATACCTCTCCACGCATTGTTAGAAGGCCGGTAGGTTCTGTCGACTTCCGTACTTTTTTATTATTTTTGCACCTCATTTAAAATAAAGAAAAAATATGGCAAATATTGAATTTAATGGCAAGAGTTACGAATTGGATGGCGACGGTTTCATGTTGCAACCAGAAGAGTGGACTGAAGAATTGGCTGCCGCTATTGCAAAAGTAGACGGCATTGAAGAATTAACAGAAGATCACTGGAAAATCATCCGCTGCATCCGCGCCAATTACGAAGAAAAAGGCATTGCACCTATGATCAGGGTGATTTGCAAAACGACGGGTATCAAATTAAAAGAAATCTACGAACTCTTCACCGAAGGTCCAGCCAGAGGAGCTTGCCGCATTGCCGGTCTTCCAAAACCTGAAGGTTGCGTATAAACCAAAATAGCAAAAGCATGTCAATCCTACAAATTCTTGCAATTGCAGCTGTTGCTTTTTGTTTCTGCAACTTGCTGGCTTTTTTCTTGCGTCTTATCCGATTAGGAAAGCCCAACGACCTGTCAGCCAAAAGTGGTAGCACAAGCAAAGGCATACAATATTCCAACACGGTGGCCATGATGCCTCAGAACAAGGAATCTGCATTCCTGCACTTTCCATCCTACGCATCAGGTATACTATTTCACATTGGCACATTCTGTTGTCTGCTGTTCTTCGTTCTTTCCTTCTGCCCGTGCATCATCAATTGGCTAGCAGGGAACCACGTCATAGCACTAATAATTGCCATCGTTTTGGCCATCACATCCTTTTGTGGCTATGGATTGTTTATCAAGCGAGCATTTTCGAAAGACCTGCGTCCTTTGTCAAATCCGGACGACTACATATCCAACTTGCTCACATCCACTTTCCAATTGGCAACAGCATCATACATCTGCTGTCAATGCCTTGCAATGACAAACATATATTATATAGTCTGCATTATATTATTCCTGTATTTACCCTTTGGGAAACTTCGACACGTAGTATTCTACTTCGCAGCCCGATATCACTTAGGATTCTTTTACGGATGGCGTAATGTATGGCCTAAAAATGAAAAATAAACATTCTACAAGACAATGAAGCTCGATTTTCTTGGCGCTACTGAAGAGGTTACAGGTAGCAAGTTTATGTTGACCTCCAAAAATGGAGTTAAAATATTGTTAGACTGCGGCATGTATCAGGGTAAAGGTCTTGAGACCGATGGAATGAACCGCGATCTTGGTTTCGCACCTGAAGAGGTTGATTTCGTATTGCTGTCGCACGCACACATCGACCACTCTGGCCTGATACCTTATATATACAAATTAGGTTTTCGAGGAAAAGTATTTTGCACGCCAGCCACGCGTGACCTTTGCGCCATCATGTTGGCCGACTCTGGAAGAATCCAAGAAGCCGATGTTAAACAATTCAACAAAAAACCAGAGCGAATTGGCAAAGAGCCAATTGAACCAATCTACAACGAGAAAGACGCTGTTGAATGCATGTCTCAGTTTGTAGGTTTACCACTTGGTTTGAAATTCAACATCACCCCAGACATTTCGATCGAGTTTTTCGAGACCGGACACATGTTAGGAAGTGCGGCCATCTTCATCACATTTAAAGAAGGACGCAAAACCCGCACATTGTGCTACACGGGTGACGTGGGCAGATACAACAAGAGCATCCTACCAGATCCAGTGGCATTCCCTCCGGCAGATTACGTTATCACCGAATCCACCTATGGTGACAGAAAGCATTCCTCACTTCACGATGCTGACCAAGAATTGATGTTGGTTGTAAAGGATGCTTGTACAAAACGTTGTGGCAAACTTCTCATTCCGTCCTTCGCCATTGGCAGGACACAAGAAATCGTTTACACCCTTCATCGTCTCAAAGAAGCTGGCAACTTACCAGCCATTGACTGCTACGTAGACAGTCCACTCGCCTGCTCCGCGACCAACATCTACCGTATGCACTCCGAAAACTTCAACAGTGAGATCCGCGAATTCATGGAGAATTCAAAAGATCCATTTGGATTTGACAATCTGACCTACGTGCGCAGCATCGACGAATCCAAACGATTAAACACCACGAGCAAACCGTGCATCGTCATTTCAGCTTCAGGCATGATGGAAGCCGGGCGCATCAAACATCACCTGGCCAACAACATTGACGACCCCAAGACCACGATTCTCTGCGTCGGATATTGTGCACCAACCACGTTGGGTGCCAAGATCATGCGTGGCGACAAGGTCGTATCCATTTTCGGAGAAGAGTACACCGTCAAAGCACATCTTGAGCGAATCGATGCCTACTCTGGCCACGGTGACTACACAGAACTCATCCAATATCTTTCCTGTCAGAAGGGCAACAAGAAATTGAAAAAGATATTTATCGTACACGGAGAAGGCGACGTTAGAAAAACGTATGCTGGGCATCTCAAAGCCGCTGGTTTAAAGAAAGCCTACGTTCCATCCTTTAGAGAAAGCTTCGAACTGGTATAACACATATTATATAGTATCGTGAAACGACTCAACATTTTGGTAACGGGTGCCAACGGGCAATTAGGGCGTTGCATTCAAGATCTTGCAAAGACAACGGCTGGAGAAGCCTACAACTTCTTTTTTACAGACGTTGACACACTCGACATCTGCAAAGCAGATCAAATTGAACAAGCCGTAACCGAGCATCAAATCGATGCCATCGTGAACGCTTGTGGTTATACCGCTGTTGACAAGGCTGAAGACGAACGAAAGCAAGCCTTCGCTATCAATCGCGATGGCACTGCCAACTTGGCTTTCGTAGCACGCCAGCACGACTTATACCTTGTGCACATATCCACCGACTACGTTTATTCGGGCAATGCATGCAAACCTTATAGGGAAAGCGATGCGATAGGCCCATTGTCGATATACGGTAAATCCAAAGCGGCAGGCGAGGTAGCCATTCATGATATGGGATGTAATGCCACGATCATTCGCACATCCTGGTTATACTCTGAATACGGAAACAACTTTGTAAAAACGATGTTACGATTAGGTGATGAGCGAGACCAGATCTCTGTAGTATGCGATCAGATTGGCGCTCCCACCTACGCTGGAGATCTTGCCAAGGCGATATTCAAGACATTGGAATGCAATATAGATAAAAAAGGGGTTATTATCTACAACTTTTCAAACGAAGGCAGCATCACTTGGTTCGACTTTGCCAAATCCATCATGGAGATTGGAGGAAGGGAATGCGACGTTTTGTCAATTTTCACCGAAGAATACCCAACAAAAGCGATGCGTCCGGCCTATTCTGTCTTCAATCTAAGGAAGATAAAAGAGGAATTAGGAATAGACATACCCTATTGGAGAGAAAGTTTAACATTGATTATCAATAAATTAAACAAATAATATTTTTTTTTAGCAAAAAACATTGTTGAATTAAAAAAATAATGTATTTTTGCCCGCTTTTAAAAACGTCCCTATGGGAAACGTTCTTTTTAAGAAAGAAAAGCCGTTGTAGCTCAGTGGTAGAGTACATCCTTGGTAAGGATGGGGTCACGAGTTCAACTCTCGTCAACGGCTCTCTTTTTTTTTTATAGAAGCAAACACGAATATTAATATTAAATTATAAGAAAATGGCAAAAGAGAAATTTGAACGTACTAAACCCCACTGTAATGTGGGTACTATCGGTCACGTTGACCACGGTAAAACAACTTTGACAGCTGCTATTACAACTGTATTGGCTGACCAAGGTCTTTCCGAAATCAGATCATTCGATTCTATCGACAATGCTCCAGAAGAAAAAGAGCGTGGTATTACAATTAACACCGCTCACATTGAATATCAAACTGCAAACCGTCACTATGCACACGTTGACTGTCCGGGTCACGCCGACTATGTAAAGAACATGGTAACTGGTGCTGCTCAGATGGATGGTGCTATCCTCGTAGTAGCTTCAACTGATGGTCCTATGCCTCAAACTCGTGAACACATCTTGTTAGCAAAGCAAGTTGGTGTACCAAGAATGGTTGTATTCATGAACAAGGTTGACTTAGTTGACGACCCAGAATTGTTAGACCTCGTTGAAATGGAAATCCGTGACCTCTTGTCATCATACGGTTTCGACGGCGACAACACTCCAGTTATCCGCGGTTCTGCTCTCGGTGGTTTGAACCTCGAACCAAAATGGATTGAAAAGATCGTTGAATTGATGGAAGCTGTTGATACTTGGATTCCACTTCCTCCACGTGATGTAGATAAAGACTTCTTGATGCCTGTAGAAGACGTATTCTCAATCACAGGTCGTGGTACCGTTGCTACTGGTCGTATCGAAACTGGTATTATCCACACTTCTGACCCAGTTGATATCATTGGTATGGGTGCTGAAAAACTCAAATCAGTTGTTACTGGTGTTGAAATGTTCCGTAAGATCCTCGACGAAGGTGAAGCTGGTGATAACGTAGGTTTGTTGCTTCGTGGTATCGACAAAGATGAAATCCGCCGTGGTATGGTAATCGCTAAACCAGGTTCAATTCATCCACACAAACACTTCAAAGCTTCTGTTTATATCTTGAAGAAAGAAGAAGGTGGTCGTCACACTCCATTTGGCAACAACTATCGTCCTCAATTCTACTTCCGTACAACAGACGTTACTGGTGCTATCACTTTGCCTGCTGGCGTTGAAATGTGTATGCCTGGTGATAACGTAGAAATCGACGTTGAATTGCTTTCTGAAATCGCATTGAACTTGAACCTCCGTTTCGCTATCCGTGAAGGTGGTCGTACAGTAGGTGCTGGTCAGATTACACAAATCCTCGACTAATTCTAAACTACATAAATAGAAGGGTGTTTCACCCTTCTATTATAGGGGAATAGTTTAATGGTAGAATGACGGTCTCCAAAACCGCTGATGGGAGTTCGATTCTCTCTTCCCCTGCTAAAAAGGTTAATCAAAAATGATTAGCCTTTTTTTTTTCCAATAAAAAAGAAAGGGCATCTCATTATATGATGGATGCCCTTTCTTAAGATAAGGTTACGAAAGAATGTTATCTCAATTCTCTCTCTATCACATTTTCTATTCTACTATATATATCATTTGTAACCTGAGCATTATTCATAGTATAGAGATGTATTCCATCCGCATCGTTGGCTAAAAGCTCAAGAATCTGATTCACACTGTATGCGATACCTATTTCATACATCGCCTTCTTATCCTCGCAAAAACGGTCGAATAACACACGCATTTCAAAAGGAATAGAAGCACCTGCCATGTTCATAATCTTATTGAACATCGTCTTGCTGGTTAGCGGCATTATACCTGGAATAATAGGGATTGTAATCCCGTTATTACGTGCAACTCTTACCAATCGATAATAGTAGTTATTATCGTAAAAAAGTTGGGTTATAAAGAACGATGCACCACTATCCTGTTTGATCTTAAGTTTTAAGAGATCATCCAAAAGGCTATCACTCTCCACGTGGCCTTCTGGATAGCAAGCGCCTGCAAGACAAAAATTATGCGACTGTTTCAAGTAGTCCATCAACTCAGAAGCGTGTTGAAAACACTTCAAATAATCGCCATCATAATCCAAAGGCTTATCCCCACGCAGTGCGAGAACATTTTCCAATTCTTCCTTTTCCAAGGCCTCAGCAACCTTGTCTATGTCCTGTTTATCGAGAGCTCCACAGGTAAGGTGTACAAGCGGTTCGGCATTGGTATTATGTTTGATATAGCTTGCAATATCAATAGTATTCTGGGCATGATCGCCAGAAGACTTAAAGGTGACGCTTACAAAATCCGGATTATACTTTTGCAAAGCATCTATAGTAGGAAAAATATCTTGGATGCGACTATTTTGTGGATTAGGAGGAAATACTTCTAGCGAGAAAGTCTTCTTCTTATCTAAAATTTCACTAATTTTCATATACGAGTCTATTTTTTGCAAAGATAAAAAAAAAGCAGGGTCGAAACCCTGCTAAGCTATTTTAGATTGCAAATTAATCTTCAAAAGAAGGGAAATCAGGCAACTCTGGAGTTGTAGGAGTCTGATTTTCAGCTGGCTTTTCAGAACCCTCCGTACGCTCGTTATTACGAGGACGACGATCGTTGCGAGGGCCACGGTCATTGCGATGTTCTCTGCGGTCATTGCCACCCTTACGATCACCGTTGCGAGGGCCACGATCGTTGCGATCACGGTTATTGTTGCGTGGTTTAGACTCAGCTTCTACATAACCTTCTGGTTTTGGCAAAAGAACCTTGTGAGAAAGTCTGTACTTGCCAGTCTTTTCATCGATTTCAACAAGTTTAACCTTAATCTTATCACCAACCTTCAATACTTCTTCCACGTTTTCGATTCTTCTATAAGCGATTTCAGTTACGTGGAGAAGGCCATCGGTACCTGGCAAGAATTCTACAAATGCACCGAATGCTGTAATTGTTTTAACCGTACCTTCGTAGATTTCACCAACTTCTGGCTTAGTAGTGATCAGTTTAATGCGTTCCATAGCAGCATTGATATCATTAACATTTGCAGCAGCGATATCAATCATACCATATTCACCAACTTCTTCAATATTAATAGTTGTATTCGTTTCGCGTTGCATTTCTTGGATAATCTTTCCTCCCGGTCCGATAACAGCACCAATAAATTCGCGAGGGATTTGCATTTTAACAATGCGAGGAACGAATGGACGATAATCTTCACGTGGAGCTGGCATAGCTTCCTTGATCTTACCAAGGATGAACATTCTACCACGGTTAGCTTGAGCCAATGCTTCAGCCATAACCTCAGCGGAGAGACCGTGAATCTTGATATCCATCTGACAAGCGGTAATACCGTCTTCAGTACCACAAACCTTGAAGTCCATATCACCCAAGTGATCTTCATCACCGAGAATATCGGAAAGGATAGCGTATTTATCAGAGTTTTCGTCGGTAATCAAACCCATAGCAATACCAGAAACAGGCTTTTTCATTTTAACACCACAATCGAGGAGTGCCAAAGTACCTGCACAAACCGTTGCCATAGAAGAGCTACCATTAGATTCGAGGATATCGGAAACGATACGAACGGTATAAGGGAATTCAGGATCATCAAATGGGATCATTGGCTTAAGAGCACGGTTTGCAAGGTTACCGTGACCAATTTCGCGGCGGCCAGTGCTACCAACACGTTTAACTTCACCTACACTGTATGGAGGGAAATTGTAATGGAGCATAAAACGATTGGTACCTTCAACAACAGCGCCATCAATGATCTGTTCATCCAACTTAGTACCTAAAGTACAGGTAGCCAAAGATTGAGTTTCACCACGGGTGAAGATAGCAGAGCCGTGAGCAGATGGGAGATAACCCGTTTCAATCCAGATAGGACGAATAGTTTCAAGATCACGACCATCCAAACGAATACGCTCATCAAGAATCATATTACGCATAGCGTGATATTGAACATCGCTATAGTAACGTTTTACCATAACAGTCTTTTCATCTCTTTCCTCTTCTGGAATAGTTTCGATGAAGTCAGCGAGAATTTGATCAAAAGCTTCATTACGAGCTTGTTTACCCATAAAGGATTTTGCTACAGCATAAACCTTGTCGTATGTTTCCTTTTGGATACGTTCGCGAAGTTCTTCATCATTAGTTTCGTGGCAATACTCGCGTTTAGGGAAAGCGGTTGGCACCTTAGCAGCGAGATCCATCTGAGCTTGGCATTGAACCTTGATAGATTCCTTAGCGAAGTTAAGCGCAGCAACCATATCAGCTTCAGAGATTTCCTTCATTTCACCTTCCACCATCATAATGTTGTCCATAGAAGCGGCAACGATCATGTCGATATCGGATTTCTCCATATCTTCGATAGTAGGGTTAACAACGAACTTACCATCAACACGGCCTACGCGTACTTCAGAGATCGGACATTCGAAAGGAATGTTGGAGACAGCAATTGCAGAAGAAGCTGCCAAGCAAGCAAGGCAGTCTGGCAATTGATTCTTGTCGCCAGAAATCAGAGTAACGATCACCTGAGTTTCAGCGTGGAAATCCTTTGGGAAAAGAGGACGGATAGCACGGTCAACGAGACGAGCGATGAGGATTTCATATTCAGAAGGGCGCGCTTCACGTTTGAAGAAGCCACCAGGGAAGCGACCGAGGGCCGCATATTTTTCTTGATATTCAACTTGGAGAGGCATGAAGTCGGTACCTTCAACAGCCTCTTTTTTGCAGCATACAGTAGCGAGCAGCATGGTGTCGCCCATTTTCACAACGGCAGCACCGTCAGCTTGTTTCGCCAACTTTCCGGTTTCAATGGTCACAATACGACCATCACCTAAATCAAAAGATGTGTTTATTCCAATCATAATAAAATTCAGCTTAAATAAATAGTATACAGAGCCGTTTATAAATCAAAAAAAAGGCAATTTTATAAAATTGCCCCTTTTTTATAAAACGTGTGTTAGAATTATTTTCTAAGACCTAACTTCTTAATAAGTGCTCTGTAGCGCTCGATATCTTGTTTCTTCAAATACTCGAGCATTTTCTTTCTCTTACCAACGAGGTTAATCAATGAACGTTTTGTTACTTTATCGCCGCCATTAGCCTTTACGTGTTCAGTAAGATGTTTGATACGGTGTGTGAACAATGCAACTTGAGCTTCTGGGGAACCTGTATCGGTTGCATTTTTACCATATTGTTCAAAGATTTCTTTTTTTACTTCACTTGTTAAATACATAATTTAAACGTCTAATTTTTAATATTTTTACCTTTCTAAATTCGAGCCGCAAAGATACAATTTTTTCTTTATAGTTTTGCCCATACTAAAAAAAAACTATCTTTGCAGACTTTTGTAAAGAGAGTCCTATGGTAAAGTTATCCATTGTCATTCTAAATTGGAACGGTAAAAAATACCTTGAGCAGTTTCTGCCAACCATAACCAAGCATCTTCCCAAGTATGCAGAAGTTGTGGTAGCAGATAATGCATCTACTGATGGATCCGTCCAGTTTTTGAAAGACAACTACAAAGATATCAGGATTTTACAAAACGAACGTAACGAAGGCTTCGCTAAGGGTTACAACTTAGCGATGGAGCAAATCGAAGCGCAATACTATTGTCTTTTAAACTCCGACATTGAGGTCACCGAACACTGGATAGAGCCCATCATCGAGATGATGGACAGCGATGAGCGTATTGCTGCCGTACAACCGAAAATACTTTCCTATTACGCGCGCGATACCTTTGAATATGCAGGTGCAGCCGGCGGATACATCGACAAATTCGGATATCCGTTCTGTCGTGGACGCGTTTTCAGCAACATTGAGAAGGATTGTGGCCAATACGACACCGTTGCTGACGTTTTCTGGGCAACAGGCGCCGCCCTATTTGTAAGGAGTGACGTATATCGCACAATGGGCGGACTCGACGCTGACTTTTTTGCTCACATGGAAGAAATCGATTTTTGCTGGCGCATTAAGAATGCGGGCTACAAGATCAAGATCCAACCCGCTTCTGTGGTTTTCCATATCGGTGGCGGAACACTGCCGAAGAACAACTCGATGAAGACGTACCTCAACTTCCGGAACAATCTTTATTTATTATTGAAGAATCTTCCAGAAGATCGGATCTTCATCACCTTGGCGTCCAAGTTTTTCCTTGATCAGATTGCTGCATTCTTTTTCCTTTTGCAGGGTCATCTCAAAGATTTCACCGCCGTGTACAAGGCCATGTTCCACTTCTTCAAAAACTACAAATACTGCAAAGCCAAGCGCAACACCTTACCTAAGCTTGCATTTACAGACACCTACCCGAAGTCGGTGGTGTTCCAACACTATTTCAAGAACAAAAAGATCTTTAACGGAGAATCTTTTGCATAAAACATCAACACCATGGAATTATTTGCCCAGTTCTACACCTATCTATTACCTATAATGTCCATCTTGGGCGTTCTGGTATTCATCACCCTGCAGTTCATCACGCCTGCATACGGTATGACATTCAACAGCAGATGGGGATTTTCTGTACGCAGCAACTTAGGTTGGTTCATTATGGAAGCGCCTGTATTCTTTGCAATGCTTCTACTCTATTTCATTTCCATCCTATGCAACATACGACCTTTTAACATCGTGACTTTTACGATGTTCTTTTTCTTCGAATTCCATTATTTCCAACGCTCTTTCATATTTCCATTATTAATGAAAGGGCAAAGTAAGATGCCCATCTCCATCATTATCACCGGATTTGTATTCAACACCTTTAATGCCATCATGCAAGGCGGTTGGCTCTTCTTTTTCAGTCCGGAGAATCAGTACCCTATTTCGTGGTTCTGGTCGTGGCAATTCATTGTAGGCACATTAATATTTTTATTGGGTATGGTCATCAACATCTACGCAGACCGTGTCATTCGCAGTATGCGTACCGACGTCACCGACAACAACTACTATCTGCCAAAGGGATGGCCATTCAAGCGCATCAGTTCAGCCAACTATTTCGGAGAAGTTCTCGAATGGTTGGGTTTTGCCATTCTCACCTGGTCTATTTCAGGTCTCGTATTCCTCTTGTGGACTTGTGCGAATATCATCCCAAGATCCAAAGCCGTATATGTTCGTTATACGCAATTCTTTGGCAAAGAGTTCACAGGCCTAAAGCGATACAAAATTTTCCCTTGGATCTATTAGTCGTTCATTATGAAGAAGATAATCATATTCTTGATAGTTCTACTGCCTTTGTTAGTTTGTTGTGACCTTTACAATCACCCCACAATTCCTAATGCAAAGGTTGACTTCTACATCTACCCTAATGACGCAATATACTACAGGTTGAACACCTATGGTGGGTATGAATATTTCACAGGAGGGGTTAACGGCATCATCGTCTATCGTTTAGACGAATGGACTTTTTTCGCATACGACCGTGCGTGTTCCTACGACTGGCAGGAACACGATTCCTGGCTATGGGTCGCACCCGACGGTTTACGACTCATCGACTCACTTTGCGGATCCACGTACAACATCCTTGATGGCAACGTACTGTCAGGTCCGGCCATCTATCCTGCACGTAAATACAACACCCGGTTTGACGGGATGAGATTAAGAGTGTACAGCTAAAAAAACGAAAGAGGGGATTACATTTCCGGAAGCATCTCCTTGATAAGCTTCACCATATTAGGTTCGGCAGTGCTGGCGGCTGCAAGAACTTCCTCGTGCGTAGCCTCCATCACCTGGCCAACCACACCCAAGTCGGTAATCACAGAAAAAGCAAATATCTCCATACCTCTATAGTGAGCGATTATAGCTTCTGGTACCGTGGACATTCCTACGGCATCAGCGCCAAGGATGTAATACGCCCTATATTCGGCAGGTGTTTCAAAACAAGGACCTGTAACTCCCATATACACACCTTCTTGAACATAGATGTTATTGGCTTTGGCTTTTTCGTGAGCCAAGCGAATAAGCCTATGGGAATAGACCTCGCTCATATTGGGGAACCTTGGGCCCAATGTATCGTCATTAGGACCAATCAACGGATTCGTACCAAAGAAGTTAATATGGTCACGAATAATCATAATATCGCCTACCTTAAAAGTGGGATTCATACCTCCTGCCGCATTGGAAAGCACCAATTTCTTAATTCCAAGTCCAGCAAAAACCTGTTGTGGATAAGTTACCACATCCATCGGATATCCCTCATAATAGTGGAAACGACCATTAAGTACCACAACCTCAACATTGTTAAGCTTGCCGAAGATCAGAGTTCCCTTATGTCCAGGAACTGTAGACACTGGAAAATTAGGGATGTCAGCATACGGTATCTCATCCAAAATCTGAATATCTTTGGTTAAGCCGCCCAATCCAGAGCCCAAAACGATGGCAACTTCTGGATGGATGGTCATTCTACTCTTTAGATATTGAACAGTTTCAGCTACTTTATTTCTCTTTTCTTCTAACATGGTCTTCTATAATTTTTTTGAAATTATCTTTTTCAGCATCAAATAAAAATTCCACCTCGACAGGGACGACGAAAATGGGGAGCAAAGATACTGCTTTTTTCACAGACTCCGTTTGCAGTCTCATCCAATCTTTTTCAGTTGTCAGAATCACCCTATTCTCTGGATTATCAGCGAAGAACCTTTTATACATTTGTTGTATTTCGACTTCTGTATAATTATGATGATCCTGATATTTAATATGATGATAAATAGGATGATGCAACAAAATACGTTCCAAGAATGGTTGAGGTTGCGCAATACCCGTTAGGGCCACCACCTCAGTATCGTCATTCAAAGTTATGTTTTGCGCCTTCTTAGTTACCGGTATAGGATCGATATACGTGTAGTGTGTGAAGAACAATGGTTGATGTGATTTCAATCGAAGATCCTTTCTCCATTGTTCTTTATCAATATTCTCAAGAGGCACATTGGTCTTTGTAACGATAACCACATCTGCGATAGACACGGCTTCGGGAAACTCACGCAGGCGTCCTGCCGGCATAGGATAATCTCGGAAGTAAGGTCGTTCATACTCCGTCAGGATAATTCGAAAGGAGGGGGTAAAGTTCAGATGTTGGAAAGCATCATCCATCAAGACCACATCTGTTTTGGGGGCATAATTCCGCAAATTGCATATACCCTCATATCGATCACCGTCCACAGCCAAAGGCAGTTCCGGAAAGCGAAGGTGCATCAGCAGCGGTTCATCGCCTATCAACTCGGCGGTCAGTTGTTCCGGAGCTTTTTCATTAGCCAATATATACCCTTTTGTTTTTCTTCCATATCCGCGACTCAACATTGCCACATTGCATTGTTCGGAAAGCATCTCTGACAAATAGGTCACGTGGGGTGTCTTACCCGTACCTCCTACCGCAAGATTTCCCACACAGATAACAGGGATATCCGTATGAGATGACTTGAGGATATGCTGGGCATAGAGCCATCTACGCACACGAGCCACCTGGCCGAATAGCCAACCAAAAGGAATCAGCGATCGTCGTACGAAGGGCAAGAGTTTACTCATTGTTGTCCTTTACTATATCAGATTCAACTTTTGCAGGTTCACCAAACTTCTCTGCCAAACGTTTTGCCTTGCGTTCTTCAGCCAACTTCGCTTGTTCATTTTCAAACGCCTCATAGCTGTTGATAATTTTTGTAACCAAGTGGTGACGAACCACATCCTTCGTATCCATATAAATAAAATCGATACCTGGGATCTTGCTCAGGATCCTGTCAGCTTGTATCAAGCCAGACTGCTGATTTTTAGGAAGATCTATCTGTGTTATATCACCTGTAATGAAGAACTTTGCATTCTTACCCATACGTGTAAGGAACATCTTAAGTTGAGCAGTGGTAGCATTTTGTGCCTCATCGAGAATCACGTACGCATTGTCAAGGGTTCGACCGCGCATAAATGCCAACGGAGCGATTTCAATCACCTTATCTTCCATATATGACATCAACTTTTGCATCGGCATCATATCCCAAAGTGCGTCATAGAGCGGTTGCAAGTATGGATCGAGTTTGTCACGCAGGTCGCCTGGCAGGAAGCCCAGATTTTCTCCTGCTTCAACAGCTGGTCGAGTCAAGATAATACGTTTGATTTGTTTATTCTTCAATGCTCTAACAGCCAATGCAACAGCCGTATAGGTTTTACCCGTACCAGCAGGACCAACCACGAAGACCATATCATTCTTGTCGGCGCTTTTCACCAATCTTTTTTGATTGGGGGTGATAGCTTTTATGGCCTTACCTTCACGACCGTGAACGATAATTCCATTTTCATCACCGCCTTTGCGATAAAAGCTATCGTCTTCCATTGCCGTAATATTCAGGATATCCGTTTCCGTAAGCTTGCCGAATTCCTCCAGATGTTGCAGCAGCAGTCCGATGCGATCTTCGAAGTTCAACACTTCGCTATCCTCGCCACTAACTTTGATATCATTGCCGCGTGCAATGATTTTCAACTTAGGGAAGATATGGGTAAGTAAATCGATGTTTGTATTTTGTCTTCCATACAAGCCAACGACGGCTGCAGGATCGATAGTGATGATTTTTTCCATAATTTATTCAATAACAAGATAGTTCAACGGATTAATCGGGAATCCATTGTACCACAGTTCAAAATGGAGATGAACGGTTTTGCCTTCGCTGTTTCCGCTATTGCCCATAGAGGCGATGGCATCTCCGGCACGCACGCGTGCACCCGTCTGTTTCAAGAGCGTTGCACATCGTTTATATATAGAAATCAGGTTTCCAGGATGTTGCACAATAATAACATAGCCATCTGTAGCGCTGTATCCAGCAGATATCACCATACCATCGGCGATACAAGACACCACCGTATTTTTCTGAGCAGCGACATCCACGCCATAGTGATTCTTGGAAGCATCAAACACCTTCACAACGGCACCAATGGCCGGAGGAGTAATATTCAGTTTAGAGATTTTGGCTTGTTCGATACCCGGAACGCTACCATTCTCATTATTGTCGTCGCTGATGCGACCCAAGATCATTTCGGCCTCTTCTTCAATATCCTCTGCGTCTGCCATGCGCTTCTTGTCGCGAATCGTCATATGCGTATTGGGCATTGATTCAGCATCAGCACCTACTTCATCGTCATCCTCACCGGCAGCTGGCACCTCATCATTCATCATCGCAATGAAATTATCGATATATTGTTGATTCACCTCCACCAAATGTTCAAGCGAGTCAACTCTGGCAGCCGTTTGTTTATACACCTTATAATCTTTTTGAGATGTATAGCCAGGGATATAAAGACGCAGTTGGGTAAATGCAATCAATAGTGATGTCAGTGTGATGATCACCACCGCACCAATAACAGCGAATACCGCCATCTTTTTTATGGTAATGCTGTGTATTACAAAACTTTGCTCAAGGGTATCCTCATTTGAAAACACCAATCTATAACGGGTCTTCCACTCCCGTTTGATGATATTCCACAATTTCTTAACTTTCTGAAATCTATCCATTGACGCAAATTTCGTAACGGCGGCAAAAGTACAAAAAAAAGCTTTTTGTGTATTTTTGCAGCCTCAAACAAGACACGTTATGGAAAACACGACTCACATCCGTCCTTCCTGGGATGAATATTTTATGGAAATAGCCGAAACTGTCAGCAAGCGAGCCACTTGTGATCGTGGTCGTAGTGGCTGCGTCATCGTGCGCGATCGACAGATATTAGTCACTGGATACGTTGGCTCTCCGAAAGGATTACCGCATTGCGATGAAGTTGGCCATCAGTTGAAGCAAACCATCCACGAAGACGGCTCTACCACACAGCATTGTGTACGTACTGTTCACGCCGAGCAGAATGCCATCTGTCAAGCTGCCAAGTTAGGCATTTCCCTCAACGGCGCAACCCTATATTGCAGAATGACCCCTTGTCGTGTCTGCGCTATGCTGATCATCAACTGCGGCATCACCCGTGTTGTTTGCGCCAACAAGTACCACGCTGGTGCGGAATCCGAAGAGATGTTTGCAGCAGCAGGCGTAAAGCTCGAATTTTTCTCCACAGAAGTAGTCAAATACAAAAACCAATAACACACCTCTATGTCCACTTTTCTTTGGGAATCCATCGCCTTCGGACCTATCCACAGCAGACGTCTCGGCAGTTCGTTAGGCATCAACCTTTTGCCTACAGACGTTAAGATCTGCTCCTTCAATTGTCTTTACTGCGAATGCGGATGGACATTGGAAAAAAGTCTGACCGCACGTGAATATTACAGTGTAGATACTGTAATGCAAGCCATTGAGCACAAGCTGAAGAGTTGTATTGAAGCCAACACACCTGTTGACAGCATCACCTTTTCCGGTAATGGCGAACCCACCTTGCACCCTGCTTTCGACCAGATCATCGATCGATTGATCCCATTGCGTGACAAATATTATCCTCAAGCGGTTATCAGCTGTTTATCCAATGCCACTCAGCTGATGCGTCCGGAGATCTGCGAAGCCCTTAAGCGTATTGAAAATCCCATTCTGAAGCTGGATGCAGGCACGCAGGAGATGCTCAACATCGTCAATGCGCCTACCATTCCCGTCCATATTGACGCAGTTGTAGAACAACTGCGCAGTTTCAATGGCAATCTCATATTGCAAACAATGTTTCTCAGCGGCGAGCAAGATGGTGTGGCCTTTGACAATAGCGTTGGAGAGTCCTACGAACGTTGGCTTGAGTTTGTAAAAATCATAAGACCTAAGCGTCTGATGATATACTCTTTAGATCGAGAAACGCCCGCTATGCAACTTCATAAATTTGACAAAGAAAAGTTAGAGGAAATTGCAGCTCCAGTTCGCGCTCTCGGAATTCAAACAGACGTATATTAGACCATCCATCAAAGGACTTTTTGCCATCGGCAACAGGCCCAAATCCACACTTCTTCTCCACTTTGATATGCCTGAAATTTCTCTTTCGGGGATATCGACTTTTTTTGTAACTTTGCGCGTTTAAAAAATAGGATAATTATGTTTACTGGAATTATTGAAAAAACGGGCAAAATTGTTAATATAGAAAAAGATAGAACAAACTATCATTTTACATTACAAATTGACTTTGCGGACGAGCTGACCATTGATCAGAGCATCGCGCACGATGGTTGTTGTTTGACCATCGTAAAATTGGACAAAGAACGTCAACAATACGTAGTCACCGCAATGGAAGAGACCATGTTGAAAACAAGTCTTGGTTCTTGGAAAGTTGGTGACGAAGTAAACCTTGAGAGAAGTATGAAAATGGATGGTCGTTTCGACGGTCACATCGTACAAGGTCACGTTGACCAGACGGCGACCTGTCAAAAGGTTGTAGACGAAAATGGCAGTTGGCGTTTTTATTTCACCTACGATCCAGAGAAGAACAACTTCACCGTTCCAAAGGGTTCAATCTCCGTCAATGGTGTCAGTCTTACCGTTGTAGACTCCAAGCGTGGTGAGTTTTCTGTTGCCATCATTCCTTACACTTATCAATACACCAACTTCCACAACTTCAAGCCGGGCACCGTTGTCAACATCGAGTTTGACGTTTTCGGAAAATACGTGCAACATTTGATTGAGGAATATTTTAAGCAGCAACAAAAATAAAATTCAATATCCTGCGTTATTCCACTTTAGTCTGGAACCTATAAAACCATTAATTTGAGATATTCGAAGATTAAATATGCTACTGTCATCTATCTCCTGCTATGTATCATCTTAGCGGGTGTGACGGGGTGTTCCACATCCAAAAACACCTTTCCGAACAGGGCATACCACAACACCACCTGTAAGTTCAACGTATTATGGAACGGCCAACAGGCCATGAAGAATGCTGAAATCGAAATGGCTAAGTTGTCGAAGGACAACTATACCGTGACTTTGCCGGTATACAACTATCCGGACAAGACCGAGATCAGTGGTGCACTTCCATACTTAGACCGCACCATTGAGAAGTCTTCGAAGGCCATCTTCAAACATTCGATGCTCATTCGTGGCAAAGAGTATGTAAAGACCATCGACGATGCTTACTTGCTGATGGCAAAATCCTATTTCTACAAGCAGGATTACGTTGGGGCTCAGCGTGTTTGCAGTTACATATTGCACAATTATCCGAAGTCAAACACCTACAACGAGGCCGCCATTCTGCAAGCTCGCGCCTCCTTACGTCAGCAATATTATGCGTCTGCCGACGAGCAGTTGGAAAATCTTCACTATCTGGCCACCAGCAAGAAGAACAAGAAGTTCAACGTTCTTTTCAACGCAGCCAAAGCCGAATATCATCTTACCGCGCCCGACGGCGACGTACACGAAGCCATTGACTTCCTAAACAACTCCATTGCTGCACGTCCCAAGAAAGAGTTCGCTTCCCGTATGCACCTCATCGTAGGTGAGTTGAATGAGCAATTGGGTCAACAAGAGGAAGCTCAAAAACATTTCAAACAAGTCATCAAGAAATCCTCCATTTATGATATGGTGTTCTGCGCACAGATGCACATGGCCAGAAACTATGACGGTACCGAATCGCCCAGGAATGCCATTATGCGTCAATTCAAGAAGATGTTAGCAGAAACCAAGAACGAAAACTTCAAGGATCAGATTTATTATGCTTGCTCTGAGATTGCACGCATTGACGAAGACGACACCTTGCGCAAGCAATATCTTGCCAAGTCGGTATCTTCCTCCACCACAAACGATTATCAACGTACATTCTCCAGCATCACGTTGGCCGACATCTACTTTGAAGAAAACGAATACCGTACGGCGCAGGCCTACTACGACACAGCCATCCTGAGCATCCCTAAGAACTATCCGCACTACGACCAGATCATCAAGAAATCCAACGTCTTAAAAGACCTGGTAGACAAACTTGATGAGATAGATTTGCAAGACAGCTTGCAGCGCATTGCCAAAATGACGGAAAGTCAGCGCAATGCTTGGGTGCAAAAGATGATTGCCGATTACACGGAAGCTGAACGCAAAGCAGCTGCCGAGGAGGCCGAACGTATGTTAGCATTGCAAAATGCCTCCTCATACACCAACATCAACACAAACACCTCCAACGGCAAATGGTATTTCTACAATCAATCGTTGGTTACTGCTGGTCAACAAGACTTCTACCGTCGCTGGGGTAATCGTAAACTGGAAGACAACTGGTTCATCAGCAACAAACAGCAGATCTCCTTCGACGATATGGCGTTGCTCAACGACCCGAGCTTAGCTAAAGATAGTGTAGAATATGATGAGGATGGAAATCCTATTCCTAAGAGAGAAACGGATCCTAAAAAACCACAATTCTATCTTCAGGATCTTCCTTTGACAGAGGCAGCGATGGACTCCTCCAATACGATCATCGCCAACGATTTATATGAAACCGGTTACATCTACCGTGATCTTCTGAACGACTATCCTCGTGCCAGTGCTTCATTCGAATCATTGTTGACCAGATTTCCAAACTGTGCATACGCTCTGCCTTGCACCTATCTGCTTTATCTTTTGAACAAAGACCTTGATCCTGCGAAATCTGACAAATACAAAAACATCTTGCTCACGAAGTATCCTGACACCGACTATGCGAAGCTGATCAACGATCCGCATTACTACGAAAAGCTAGCTGAGCAGCAACAGACCTTAGCCGCCCGATACGAGCAAACCTATAACGACTTCAACAACAAGCAATGGCGATCCGTTGTCACTGCTGCTGACGCGGCCATCCCGCAATGTACAGACATAACACTGAAATCCAAATATAGTTACTTAAGAGCTGTGGCTGCCGGCCAGGTATACAATCAAGACACGCTCATCAATGGACTGAAGGGAATCCTTGCCAACTTCCCAGAAACAGAAGTGGCAGAGTTGGCTCGCATCTACCTCTCCACATTTGCTCCAGCATTGGTAGCAGATGCAAGTACTACTACAAACACCAATAGCGAGACTGCAGCTAAGCCTGCTGTCACGAACACCCTTTCTCCGTTTACTTACAATGCGGATGATATGCATTATATCATCTTGCTGGTAAACACGGGCTCACAATCCGTACAGACTGTCAAACAAAATCTGACGCAATTCAACCAGACCTATTTCAGTCTACAGAAATTCAACATCAATAGTTTCTACATTGACAAAAATCAACAAATGATTACCATTGCCAAGTTCAAAAATGCAGAAACGTGTGTTGACTACTATAGAATATTAGTAAATGACGAGAAATTCGCATCTGATATAGCAAATAAGAACATCATCGTATATCCTATCTCCGCAGCAAACTACACCACGTTCTACAACAACAAGGAGGGACGACCAATGTATGATGAGTTCTCGAAGAACAACTACTTTAAGGAAAAAAAATAACAACAATATGAAAGAAACAGACCACAGAGAAACAAGCACTATTAACATCATTGCGCAAGGCACACAAGTTGAAGGTAGCATTCTTACAAGCGGTGATTGCCGTATTGATGGCGTAGTAAAAGGTAACGTAACATCAAAAGCAAAGATCATCATCGGCCGTAGCGGTAAGGTAGAAGGAAACATCACCTGTTCAAACATTGATATTGAAGGTACCGTTTTGGCAGAGACCTTGACTGCTACTGAACTTGTATACTTGAAAGCCACAGCAAATCTGCACGGCAACATTTCTACCGGCAAGATCGCCATCGAGCCAGGTGCTGAATTCTCAGGTAACTGCAAGATGCACAACACACGTGCAACTGCTGCACCACAACAACCTCAAGAAAAGAAATAACTGAGCTTCCACCCTTATGGAACCTCAGCCTAAGAAATCGCCGCTGAACGATTATGCAGTCTATTCCAACATCGGAATAGAGATGGCAGTAATCATTGCCATGGGCGTCTTTGGTGGCATCAAATTAGATAAGTGGTTAGGGTGTTCCCCGCTGTTCACCCTAATACTTTCTCTTCTTGGTGTAGGCATCGCCCTCTATGTGATGATAAAAGGATTCACCCCAAAGCAAAAGAACAAAGATGAGTAAAAAAGTCCCCATTAAGAAATTTTCATTCCGAACCATCGTATTTTCTATCATCATTGCAGGTCTGTCTGCGTTATTCCAGCTACTATGCCCCGATTACGCAACACCCGCCTTGCCCTACATCGTGCTGTTCTTTTTTATCATCACCCTGTTTACCATATTCATCGTACTAAGAGACGATAACGGTAAAAGCGGAAAACGTTTCGTTTCCAGCTATATGCTCTCTCGAATAATTAAGCTTATGTCCTGCCTACTCTTCTTAGGCATCTATCTTTTTATAAATAGAAAAGACAGCCTACGTTTCGGCATCGCATTCCTGACTATCTATTTCCTATATTCCGTTTTTGAATTATTCCTTCTGAAAAAAGAATCTGATGATATCAAAAAACGTGATGTGGCGAAAGAACAAGCAGAAAATTCACAAGAACAATAAAAAAATCAAATATAACACATTATGAGAAAAATATTGATTACTGGCGGTGCCGGGTTTATCGGTTCTCACGTAGTTAGAAGATTTGTAAACAACTATCCTGACTACGAAATCTACAACTTAGACAGCTTGACCTACGCTGGCAACCTTGAGAATTTGAAAGACATCGACAGTAAGCCGAACTATCACTTCATCAAAGGTGATATCGAGGATGCAGATTTCATAATGGAAATATTCCAGAAATACCAGTTCGATGGCGTCATTCATCTTGCTGCCGAGTCGCACGTTGACAGATCCATCACCAACCCGATGCAATTTGTCCACACCAACGTATTAGGCACCGTGCATCTTTTAAATGCTGCACGAACCATCTGGAATGGAAACTGGGAAGGTAAAAAATACTATCAGATATCCACCGATGAGGTGTATGGAGCCTTAGGCGACACGGGCGCGTTCCAAGAAACCACCCCTTACAATCCACACAGTCCATACTCAGCAGCGAAAGCCAGCGCCGACCATTTTGTACGTGCATACCACGACACATACGGTATGCCTACAATCATATCCAATTGTTCCAACAATTATGGTCCGAATCAATTTCCAGAAAAGTTGATTCCTCTGTTCATCAACAACATCAAGAACAACAAGCCACTGCCTGTTTATGGTAAAGGTATCAATGTTCGCGACTGGCTATATGTGGAAGATCATGCGGAGGCCATTGACCTCATTTTCCATAAAGCCAAGCCTGGTGACACCTACAACATTGGTGGCAATAACGAATGGCGAAACATCGATCTTATCAAAAAATTGATCGAGATTATGGATCGCAAGTTAGGTCGTCCTGAAGGCACATCCCTCAACTTAATCACCTACGTCACCGACCGTGCCGGCCACGATTTGCGTTATGCTATCGACCCTACCAAAATCAAAAACGAACTGGGCTGGCAACCTAAAGTAAAGTTTGACGAAGGTTTTGAAAAAACAGTTGATTGGTACTTAGCCAATGAAGAATGGTTCAACAACGTCACCTCTGGCGCCTATGTTGACTATTATAAGAAGATGTACGAAGGGAGATAATTAAGCCAACTATGAGAGTCAAACTATCCAACATCCGAATTCCCGTTGAGGCCAACCCAAACATCAAGAATGCCATTGGCCGACAGTTTCATATTCGCACGGAGGACATCAAAGAATTCAAGATCGTTCGTCAAGCCATTGATGCACGTAAAAAAGACCGGGTATGTTATGACTTTCAGGTATTGGTTACCCTCCCCAGCCACTATGCGCCCCTATTGAAGGAGCCCAATGTTACGGAGTTTACGCCAACAGAGCCTATCCAATATCCGCAATGGCAGGGCACACACCGTCCCGTCGTTGTTGGATTTGGACCATCGGGTATGTTTGCCGCCCTATATTTAGCCCGTTGTCAAGCAAAACCGATCATCATTGAACGAGGTGAAAAAATCGAAGATCGAAAACGATCGGTCAATGACTTCATCTATACCAAATACCTCAACCCCAACTCCAACATCCAGTTTGGAGAAGGAGGTGCAGGCACCTTTTCCGACGGAAAGCTGAACACCAACGTACACAGCGAATATAACGAATTCGTATTGGAAGAGTTTTACAAACACGGTGCGCACGAAGATGTCACCTATATGCAAAACCCGCACGTAGGCACCGACTATCTTGAAAAAGTGGTACGAAACATCCGCTTAGAGATTGAATCCTTAGGCGGTGAGTTTCATTTTAGCACCACTTTTACAGATTTCACCTGCGACAATGGCGTCCTTACCATCCAATGCTCCAACGACCTCTCTCTGCAAACCAATCACTTATTATTGGGCTTGGGGCATTCTGCACGCGACACCATCCGCACCCTGCATCAAAAGGGCTTGACGATGGAACCGAAGCCGTTTTCAATGGGCGTTCGAATCGAACATCAACAGAACCGCATCAACAAGATGCAATATGGCAACTATGCTAAATTCTTACCACCTGCATCCTACAAAAGTGTTATTCATCTCAAAGATCGCAGTGTATATACATTCTGTATGTGTCCGGGCGGCACGGTGATGGCATCCGCAAGCGAGCCGAACACCATTGTCACCAATGGTATGAGCGAACGCAATCGAGACAAAGCCAATGCTAACAGCGCGTTGCTTGTGAACGTCACACCTGAAGACTACTACAAAGACAGTCCGCTGGACGGCCTTGACTATCAAGAGAAATACGAGAAGATGGCCTTCGACGTTGCGGGCGACTATCGAGCACCAGGCAATATGGTTGGCGAATTTCTCGAACATCGAGTTGCCAAGACCTACCGCAGTGTAAAGCCCTCCTACCCGCACGGTATCGTATATTGCGACTTCGAAAGATGTATGCCGAAATACGTCGTTGACGCAATGCGCGAAGCCTTGCCACTTTTCGATCGTAAGATGCGCGGCTTTGCCGACCCCGAAGCCTTCATGACCGGCATTGAAACCCGCTCGTCATCCCCGGTTCGAATGTTGCGTAATGACAATAGAATGAGCAACATATCGGGCATCTATCCTATGGGTGAAGGAGCTGGTTACGCAGGTGGTATTATGAGTGCGGCCATCGACGGTTTAAAAACTGCTATTCAAATCGTAGAAGAAGCTTAAATTCTAACACAATCACAAGCTTTTTGTGTATTTTTGCACCCTTAAAAGCAGAAATACTAATTTGCTATGAATGAGTTTATTAGAGGTATAAAAAAGGGCTTTCCGATATGCTTAGGTTACATTCCCGTTTCCTTCACTTTCGGATTGATAGCCGTTAAGATGGGCTTTAACCCGTTAGAGGCCACGATCATATCCCTCACCAATATGGCTTCCGCAGGTCAATTTGCTGGCATTCGGCTCATTGAAGGAGGTGCTCCCTATATCGAGTTAATCATCACCACCTTTGTCATCAACGTACGTTATTTCCTGATGTCGTTGTCGTTATCCCAAAAGGTTGCCTCTGACTTGCCATTCTACAAGCGAGCCATTATGGCTTTCTGCATCACGGATGAGGTATTTGCCTTGGCGGCTATGGAAAAGGAAGATGTCAGTTTCCCATTTTTTGGAGGTTTGATGGCCACGCCCATTTTCGGTTGGACTTTAGGTACCTGCTTAGGAGCTGTAGCTTCCGGTTTGCTTCCGCCGATGTTGCAAGGTTGTTTTGGTATCGCCTTATATTGTATGTTCATTGCCATCATCATACCACCGGCACGCACAGGTCGCAAGGTAGCCATTGCGGTCATCGTATCTGCATTACTCTCCTGCATCTTCAAATATGTGCCAGGCGTAAACATTCTATCCAAGAGCGGAGGTGGTGGATGGTCCATCATCATCTCAGCCGTAGTTGCCGCAGCCATCTGCGCATCTATCAAAGAGCTGAAACGTTTCCGCAAGAGAAAAGCAACGGAAGGAGGTGTCCATGTGTAGTTTTGAAAACATCGCCATTGCCATGCTTATTATGGCGTTGACCACTTACTTGATTCGTGTTATCCCGATTGGTTTCGTAAGAAGAAAACTGGAAAATCTGTGGATCAAGGACTTTTTGTACTATATTCCTTTCTGCGTATTGTCAGCGATGACCTTTCCGGATGTTTTGTACTCCACCACGCCAAGCGGTGCCACGGAACCACACTTTGTATCCGCAGCAATAGCGACTATGGCTGCTATCGTGCTTGCTTGGAAAAATCGTGGTTTGGTGCGTGTTGCCTTGGTGGCCGTATTAGTTGCTCTAATCGTGGAATTGTTACTACCTATCGTGTTTTAAATCACACCTCGCGAAAGGTAGCCTGTAGGCGACACACTTCCCGTCCATCTTTCTCCGTAATCATAGAAACTAAAAAATCGTTCGGAGCAATTTCCTCCTTAACAACGGCATATCTATCCGTATAATGAGTCTGTTGCAGATAATTCACAGAAAGAGCCGCAAGTTCGTGGTTATCGTGATAGTCAATATCAAAGGCATTCATCAGCCAAGTAACGTAGGCTGAATTATTGGCGTGTCTGTTCATATCAATATTGGCAAAATCCACAGCCTTGTACTCAGACGCAGAGCCTTTTGCCGGCACGCGCAGACGTTTAGCTGGTCTATCCAAGGCATTGTTTTCACACAGGAAACGAATATCCGGAACCAATTCCTCCAAGAATCGGGGTTTACCTTCAGCATCCAAAATCACCCAGTTGGACGTAGCGCGAACAAGCACCTCGCCATCTTCAGTTTCAATCAAATAATCACGCGGTTGAATCAGATGGTTGCGGCCCTTACCCCAAGTGGTAAGCTTCACCCTTTCGCGCCATTGTGGTCTGCGGCCAATCTCCATATCCATCTTAGAGATTGCCCAGAACATATTCATCCTATTCATAAACTGCCAGCCGATATCATGCTTATTAACATGATTATCAGCGATGTTCTGAAGGATATTAAATATAAAGGTCGGTGTTGCCAACAACTTTCCATCCAATGCGTACGATGGAATATCAAGCCATTCTGAGTAATCAAATGTATCCATATTTTTACAATTAGCCGTTTATTTTTACGGAGCGGCAAAGATACAAAAAAGGACGAAAAGAGACTTCGAAAGAAGTATAACATCAACATTATCACGTTGATAAATTGCGCAATATCAAACATATCCTCAAACTAAATAGCGTACTTTTGCAAGTTATTACATTAGACATAGTATCATCCGTCATTATGAAGAGAATTATCTGCTTTTTATTCACATTCTGCATAATAGCTGGCCATATTGCCTATGCCCAGACTCGTAGCAGTAGTCAGCTGAAACAAGACAAACAGAAGATCGAAAAAGAGATTGCCAACACGCAAGCACTCTTGAAGAAAACAGAAAAGAATCAGAAAGCGTCCCTTCAGCAGATTGCCGTATTGCGTCAGCAAATCAGCAGTCGTGAAAAGCTCATCACAGCTCTTAACGAAGAGATCCTGCAAATGGAGCAGCAACAAGAGTTGAACCAACAAATGATACTTAGTCTGCAGAAGAAGTTGGAATATATGAAATCCGACTATGCTCAGGTCGTATATATGGCCTACCGTAACCGTCGACTTATGGACAAAGTCACCTTCATTCTTGCAGCGGATGATTTCTCGCAAATGTTCCGTCGGCTTCGTTTCTACACTGTATTTTCAGAGAATGTACGCAGTCAATCCGAAAAAATACAGAAGACACAGGAAGATCTCAATCATAAAAACGAAGAGATTTTAGCGATGAAAGGTGAGAAGCAAAATCTTCTTTCCGGCAAGGAAACTGAAATCAAAAAATTGGAAAGTGACCGCCAGGAGAAGACGAAAAATGCGGAACAATTAAAGAAGCAATCTCAGAAGTTGAGTGCCCAGTTGAAGGACAAGCAAAAAAAACGCAAGGAGTTGGATGCGGCCATACAGAAAGCCATCAAGGCTGAGATTGCAGCTGCAAACGCGAAGAACGCTAAAAGCAACAACAAGAGCAATGCTTCCAACAGCAAATCGGGTAGCACCTCTACCTCGGCATCATCCAACAAAAGTGGATCTTCATCCGCCAACACACGTAGCACGGCCACAATCGCATTGACGCCAGAAGAGCAAACCCTCAACAACTCTTTTGTTGCCAACAAGGGTAGTCTTCCATGGCCAGTTGCGAAGGGTGCCAAGGTTGGAGAATTTGGCAACTACGCACATCCAGACGTTCCTTCCGTAATGATTGAAAATAGAGGTATTGACATCATGACCGACGCAGGCTGTGCTGTTCGAGCCGTCTTCCAAGGCGAAGTATCCGCCGTCATGGACGTAATGGGCACCAAGGTCGTAATGATCCGCCACGGCGAATACATCTCCGTTTACCAAAATATGGCCACGGTATCCGTTTCCAAAGGTGCAAAAGTGTCAACGAAACAAAGCATTGGAACCGTTGCTAAAAACTCAGCGACCAACACCTATGAACTACACTTCGAGTTGTGGAAGAACGACTCTTATCTCAACCCTAATTCCTGGTTAGCAAGACGATAGACTTATGATCATAAAGAGTGCAGAATTTGTTCAGTGTGTGACCGACTGGCAGAAATGTCCCAGTCCCAATCTTCCGGAATATGCTTTCATTGGACGTTCCAATGTTGGCAAATCATCACTCATCAACATGTTGATGAAGAACAACAAGTTAGCGAAGACATCCTCCAAGCCGGGGAAGACTCAAACCATCAATCATTTTCTAATCAACAAAAACTGGTACCTTGTTGACCTTCCGGGATACGGATATGCCAGCATCTCCAAAGCCATGCGAGAGAAGTGGCAAAAGATGATTCGTGACTATTTAACAAAACGGGAGAATCTCCAACTGGTATTTGTTTTAGTTGACAGCCGATTAGAGCCTCAGAAAATCGACATAGAGTTCATCAATCAGTTAGGGAAAGATGGCATCCCCTTTGCCATTATTTTCACCAAAACGGACAAAATTTCCGCACCTAAAATCCAGAGCAACGTACAAAAGTTCTACAACAAGCTTGCAGAACAATGGGAAGAGATGCCCTATCGTTTACTATCCTCCTCAGAATCCGGCAGAGGACGTGAAGAGATCTTAGACTTTATTGAACAGATAAACAATCAATATCAAAATATCGAATAATGAATAAGAAAATCATGACTATTGGAGCAGCCCTTGCAATTGGTGCACTCGCCTTTGTTGGCTGCCAATCCAACCCTAAAGCCAGCAAACAAAACAGCTCTTTAACCAACACACACTGGGAGCTCGTATCCTTGGAAGGCAAAGCCATTGGCGAGGATATAGAAAAGATACCTTTCATCACTTTTAATAAAGATGGTACTTTCAACGGAAACTTAGGTTGCAACCTGTTTTTCGGTGAATATTATCAACATAAGAGCAAATTGGAATTGAAGAACACTGGTTCTACTAAGATGCTTTGTGGCAATATGGAGACAGAAGACAATTTCTCCAAAGCATTGAGAAAGAAGATCAGCAAATTTGAAATTGACGGAAAAAAGCTGACCATCTACTCTGGCAATGAAGTTTTATTTGTATTTGAAGACAAAACAGACACACATCCTGTCGAAGCCGAATAAGCTAATCACCTTAATTCAAGACATAAAAAAACCGCCTCATATAAGGCGGTTTTTTTATTGTATGAGAGTGTGGATTATCTTCCCTGAACTTGGGAACCCACTCTTGCCATTGCGCATCTGAAACCGATATAATCAGTAGATTCATCCTGGTCGAGGTAGCGACGTGCACCAGGAGCTGACCAGTAAGGAAGATCCTTCCAAGAACCACCCTTGTAAACACGAGCTTGGTCACTAACCAAAGAGTAAGCATAGTTTTCGTTAAGTTTACGATACATCTCGTTGGTTGCTTCAGTATTGGTAAGTGCGTTAGTCCAGCTATCCATATCTTGCAAAGACTGCCAGTCACCATCGAGGTAGTTCTTATTATCAGCTGCACGGTAGTTACGTCTTCTGTCATTCTTGAAGTCAGAAACAGGAACCATTGGAACTTTACCTACGCTATCACGTTCTGCAACGGTACCATCTTCGAGAAGTTTATGAGTTTCGAAGTAGTTACCACGGAATGGGTTGTATTCAGTTACGTCGTCGTGAGAAGCTTGTCTATAAACGTCCATTACCCATTCAGCAACGTTACCACCCATTTGATACAAGCCGTAATCGTTTGGCCAGTCGGATTTAACTTCTTTGGTTTTGAAGCCAGCGTCATTCAATGCGCTTGCAACACCCATATAGTCACCACGGCCACGACGAACATTGGTCATCATATCGCCATAGTATTTCTTATCTTCAGTACGGAGTTGTTGACCATTCCAAGGATAAACCTTACGTTCGAGAACGCGTTCGTTAACGGTATTACCAACGAGACCATATGCTGCATATTCCCATTCAGCTTCGGTAGGCAGACGATACTCAGGAAGGAGGATACCATCTTCCATTTTCACGTTGCGGTATTCACCTGAAGAGATGTAGCGGAGACGTTTTTCACCTTCTGCTTCATACGTTTCATAGGTAAGATATGCATCGGTATTGAAGTAGCCTTCAGCGGTTGGAGTTTCAGAGAACTCAACATAGCCACGATCAACAAGAATCTGTTCGTTTACACGGTCGGTACGCCAGTTTGCATAATCAGCAGCTTGCAACCAGCTAACACCTACTACAGGATAATGTCTGTATGCAGGGTGACGGAAATAATATTTAACGTCTGGTTCGTTGTATCCGAGACGATCACGCCATACGTTTTCATCTGGAACAGCATTATCATAAACAACCTTCAAATCTTGAGGAATAAAAACTCTTTCCAACCAATAGAGATATTCAAGATAATCGACGTTAGCGATTTCGCATTCGTCCATATAGAAAGAGCCAACCGTTACACGGCGAGGAGTATTATTCCAGTCTTTCATCACATCCTCTTCCATAGCACCCATCGTAAAGGTACCGCCTTCGATGAAGACAAGACCTGGTCCCGTTGCTTGTTCCTCGAAAGGAGCAACTTCGAAGCCACCATTCTTTGCATCATTATAATTCCATCCTGTTGTTGGAGATGTTTCCTTCTTACAAGAGGACATAATGGTCAGAAGAGCCAATACGGCCAATAAACCTGTTGATTTTGTTATTTTATTCATCTTACTATATTATTATTATCGTTAATAAATTAGAATGAAGGACACTTAAGGTCTTTAATAGCTTGACGTTTCTTAGGACAAGGCAACATCAACTGGAGGGAAACCTCGTGGCTACCGCCGGTAGTTGCATTGGCCAGTTTGCTTATCGTCAAGTCGTATGAGTAAGCCAATTTAAAGATATTGTACTCAACACCGAACATAAAGATCACAGCGTCGGTATTGTGAATATAGATATCTTCGATTGTGTTCTTATAAGCAAGGCCATGACGCACCCACGCACCAACGGTGAATGGATAGAAGTTCAAATAAACGCCTTCATTGAAATAATTGAAGCCCATTTGATGCTCGTAGATGAGGTTAGGACTGATAGAGATGTCACCGAAAGAAGTTTCCTTTTTACTTTTACGTTTAAGGTCGAAGTTTGCACCCACGTGAGCAGTCATCTTCAACATATCATAAAACTTACCAGAAGCATTACCTTCAAGGAAGCTATACGGTGTATATTTGTTAGACAAGCTTAAAGTAGCGATATGCTTTGCAGCAAATCCAAAATAAATGTGAGGTGTATAACCGAGGAAACCAGCTGAGAAATCAACCGTATTGATAGAAGTTGTACTTGGTTGTTGCTCGTTGGTGGAGTATACAAAACCATAACGAGGATCTATCATGTCACCAAAGGTCAATTTATCCCAGTTGAGATATTTACCTTGATAGGTAGCTTCCAATGCAAATCGGAGATTAAATTTCTTGTGAACCTTCACTTTGAAGGAATACATTGCGCTAACGCCATTTGTATTGATAATGCCACCTTCACCAGCACGATCGCCATACACTTGGATACCGATACCACCAGAAATCTTATCGAAATGTTCATCGTAAGATGCTGCAAAGGTCATAAAAGTACCTGGCATTGAAGGCCATTGGTCACGAAAATTAAAAGCTAAACGAGGACAGATGTTGGTACCAGCCATTGCAGGGTTAAGATACAATGGGTTGGCATAAAACTGAGAAAACATTGCGTCCTGTGCATTGACTCGCAATGAAATACAGCTTACAATCACTGCCATCAAAATGAATATTCTTTTACGCATAATCATATATTTTACAAGCGGGCAAAAATACAAAAATATTTCTTTTTACTGAATAAACTGAGATAAGTTACAAACAATACAACTATAACAACGAAGGTTGCCGAACAAAATTGTATTTATTGTATTTTTGCTCCGTTATTTTTAGAAACGATTGATGAAACATAAATCTTGGGTACAATTTCTACTTTTAGTTGTATTTTTTCTTCAACTAATTGATATTCAGGCTCAAAAAATTGAGAAGAAAATTACAATTAATTGGAAAGAGAATCATATAGAGAATTTTTCTGAAGAGCGATCTTGGGAAATTCTTCTATTTGACAACGCCACTTACCTTGTGGACAACCCTACCCTTCCCTGTTATGCGGAGCAATTTCCAATCGACCAATTATATAACGATTACGAAATCAACATTTCCGATGTGCAATACGAGAAAATGTCTGCCCACGACGCATCTCTCCTGCCAGCTGATTTCCACCATCGGGATCTTCAGGTTGCAATCAGCACGATGTGTGAGCGCAACAAAAAATACGCTGTTCTTACCATCACCCCATTTGTTGAAACGGCGGACGGTCATTTCAGCAAGCTCGTTTCTGCCACTCTTTCATTCCGAGGCATAGATCCTGAAGTCGCAAACCCAAAACGCACCTATGCCGCACATTCCATTTTATCTACGGGCCAATGGTACAACTTCGCGCTGGCACAAACGGGCATCTACAAGATAACCTACGCCGATCTGCTCAAGATGGGGATCACGACACCTATACAATCGGCCAACATCGCGATTTTTGGCAATGGCGGTGCAATGCTTCCCGAAGCAAATGCCACCGAACGTCCTGACGACCTCTTAGAACTACCCATCGCCTTACACGACGGCAACGACGGTGTGCTTGACGATGGCGACTACATCCTCTTTTATGGCCAGGGGCCCCACCATTGGTACTACGACACGCTGGACGGATATTTTCACCACGCCACACATCTCTACTGCGACTCTTCCTACTACTTTATTACTACAACACCTGGCGTTGGTGAGAAAAAAAGAATATCCACCGTCAGCAATGCACAACTTACAGAAACCAGAGTTTCCAATAGTTATCGACATTACGAATTTATAGAGCAAGACATTCAAAACTTTGCCCAGACGGGAAGAGAGTGGTTTGGCGACATCTTTGACGCCACCACCACTCGAAACTACGGTTTCAGCGTTCCAGGCTATCGTGCAGAAGAGGCAAGAGTAACCATTTCAGCTGCAGGGCAATCGCAGGCAGCATCTCATTTTTCCTTAATGGTCAACGGCAACAACATCGGGACAATGTCATTGACACGCATCACCAATGTTCAGATAGCCACACTTAACAAAGAAACCTTCACCTTCACCCCGAGTTCGTCCTCACTGTCGTTGCAACTCACCTACAGCAAGCCCACCGCCTCCTCATCTGCCTATCTTGACTGGATTGAGCTGGAAGTTCCTTGCACGCTCTCCATGCACTCCGACCAGGTTGACTTTCGCGATCCTGCTTCTGTGGGCGAAGGCAACATCACACGATTTGTTATACAAGGAGCTGCCGGCAACACACGTGTGTGGGATATCACCGACCCTTCACAAGCTTTCCAGCTTGCACTCAGCAGCGAAAGCAATGGTCAGAGTTTTAAATCCGAAACCAACATCCTGCGTCAGTTTGTAGCGTTCAATGGCAATCAATTCTTAAGCATCTCACCAAAGGGGCATGTCAACAACCAGGATTTGCATGCCACCAGCAATGTGGAGATGGTCATTGTCGCACATCCGCGTTTTCTTTCTGAAGCTCAACGTTTAGCCGAATACCGCAACCAACACGGTGTAATTACGCAGGTTGTCACCACGCAACAGGTATACAACGAATTTTCCAGCGGATCGCAAGATCCTATGGCCATTCGTGATTATATGAAGATGATCTACGACAAAACGGGGCATCAGTATCCGAAATATTTGTTGTTGTTTGGTCGTCCAAGCTACGATTACCGCAGTCACGTCAACGGCACAGAAATCTTCGTACCCAACTATCAATATCCTGCCAACAACGTTATCGTCGAAAGTGGATTCTTTGCCAACGACGACACCTTTGGTTTGTTGGATGACAATGAGGGCGAAAATGCGCGTGGCATGTACGACATTGCCGTGGGTCGATTCCCTTGCAGCACCTTAGCACAAGCCAAAACGGCGGTAGAGAAAAGCATCAACTACACCGCGCAAACGCCATTGACGACCTCAGCTACGCAGATCTCCAATTTCGGAGACTGGCGCAATGTGATGGCATTCGTGGCTGATGACGAGCAAAGCAACGACTTCATCATTGACGCCGACAACTATACCCAAGTTATCGGCAACACCAATCCGAACATCAACTTTGACAAGATATACCTAGACGCCTATCAGCAAGTTTCCAATGCGGGTGGTCAGCGTTATCCAGATGTAACCACTGCCATCAACAACCGAATGAACCGCGGGGCACTTTTCTTCACCTATGTGGGTCATAGTGGCAAAGACGGATGGGCCAACGAGCGTATATTAGAGAACTCCGACATCAACAGATGGACAAACAAGTACAATCTGCCGGTGATGTTAACCCTCTCCTGCACATTCGGTTACTACGACAGGCCAGCCGTTTCGCCTGCGGAGTTGGTCTTCTTCAACAGCAAAGGCGGAGCAAGCGCGCTCATTACCGCAACACGTGAAGCTTGGTCATATCCTAACCAAGTGTATGGCCTTAGCATCTTCAACCATCTTTTCAGTGAAACAGAAGGGCGCTATCCTTCCGTTGGCGAGCTCGAAACATTTTGCAAAAGTAGCTACAGCAGCAACAACAGCACGTCATTGGCGATGTTTGTACTGATGGGGGATCCTTCTATGCCGTTAGCTATTCCGGCCTACAACATTGTCACCGATTCCATCAACCACAACGCCATCGGCACGCAACCCGACACATTGCGAGCCCTCTCCAAGGTGACCATTTCCGGACATATTGAAAATAAAGACGGGCAACTGTTGCAAGATTTCAACGGCGTGCTCTACCCTTCCGTATACGACAAAAAGGTAACAGCCACCACCTTAGTCAACGACCCTGCCAGCATGCCATTCGACTTTGAAGTTCAAAAAAGCATCCTCTTCAAGGGTAACAGCACCGTAACCAACGGACATTTCACCTTCACCTTCTATGTTCCTCGCGACATTGACTACAGCTATGGTAACGGAAAAATCAGCTACTACGGTTTCAGCAATGACAATGATGGTTCGGGGGCTTTCTCAGACTTTATCATTGGTGGCACCGATACCAACGGCATTGAAGACAAAGAAGGTCCGTCCATCGACCTATACCTCAACGATGAGAATTTCGTCAACGGCGGCATTACGGCACCGAACGCAATATTGATCGCCAAAGTCAAAGACAACTACGGCATCAACACCACGGGCAACGGCATCGGGCACGACATCACGGCCATCCTCGACAACGCGACCAGTTCGCCCATCATTCTCAACGACTTCTATCAAACAGACCGTGACAGTTTCAATTCTGGCACCATCCGTTACAACCTGGAGTCGCTCTCCGTAGGCAAGCACAACCTGTCGGTGCGTGCGTGGGACATCAACAACAACTACTCCGAAAGCAACATCGAGTTTGAGGTAGTATCCGACGAAAAGCTCACTTTGAGTCACGTTTTAAACTACCCCAACCCGTTCACTACCCATACAGATTTCTATTTCGAGCAGAATCAGAATGGAGGCATGTTCGACATTCAAGTACAAATTTACACCATCTCTGGCAAGCTTGTCAAAACACTTCAATCCACGCAACTCATTGAAGGCAACAGAAGCCAACCCATCAGCTGGGATGGTCTGGATGACTACGGAGACAAACTTGGCAAAGGCGTGTATATGTACAAATTACGGGTTCGAAACCAAAACAACGACACAGCTGAAGTAATAGAAAAATTAGTGATTTTATAATTTTTATTTCAATTTGTAATAATTTAAGAAAATCTTCGTTTAGCGGTTTGTTATAATAGATTCAATAAGTAAAATAACACAATAAAAAACAATGAAAAAAACATTAACTGTATTGACGCTCATTGCGTTATTATTCTCCACAAACCTTCGCGCTCAAAATGGTAGCGGTGGAGTAAACCCTATCGGACAAGAGATCAACGGCAATGCTGACATTGACGCAAAAGACTATCTCAACACCATCACCACGGGCGTTCCGTTCCTTTCAATCTCTCCAGACTCTCGTGCTGGTGCAATGGGTGATATGGGCGTTGCCACTTCTGCAGACGTCAACTCTCAAGCATACAACGCTGCTAAATATGCTTTCAGCGATAACACTTTTGGCTTCAGCGTATCTTATAGTCCTTGGTTACGTCGATTGGTTTCCGACATCAACCTCGCCTATTTGTCAGCGTACTACAAAGTAACAGATATGGATGCTATTGGTTTCTCCTTGCGCTATTTCTCCTTGGGTAATATCACCTTCACCGACGAAAATGGCCTGACCGTCAGCGATCAAAGTCCTAACGAATTTGCTATCGACTTCTCCTATTCACGTAAGCTCATCGACGAACTTTCCATTGCTATCACTCCAAGATTCATCTACTCTAATCTTACAGCAGGACAGTTTGTTGGTGGACAAGAAAGTAAAGCTGGTTTAGCAGGTGCTGCCGATCTCGCTTTATTCTACGAACAACCATTCAAGTCCAGAAGTCTTGAAAGCAGCGTATTGCGTGCTGGCTTATGCATCTCCAATATGGGTAACAAGATTTCTTATACCTCCGCACTTCATCGCGACTTCTTGCCTGCAAACCTTAAGTTAGGTATTGGCTATGAAATGGGTTTCGACGACTACAACAAGTTGACCATCAACGGTGAGATCAACAAATTGTTAGTACCTTCCAACCCTATTTACGCTACAGACTCAACAGGTCGTCAGATTTACGACGACTCTGATCCAAGCAACCCTATTCCGGTAATCGCATACGGTAGAGACAATGACGTTTCTGTACCACAAGGTATCTTCCAATCTTTCTACGATGCTCCTCGTGGTTTCAGAGAAGAAATGGCAGAAATCAACTGGGCACTCGGTTTGGAATACAGCTATCGTGACCTTTTCTTCTTCAGAACAGGTTATTTCTACGAAAGCAAGCACAAAGGTGGTCGTCAATTCTTAACCTTAGGTGCTGGTTTCAAATACAACATCTTCAATTTCGACATCTCCTATTTGTTCAGCACAACCGGACAATACCATCCATTGGCAAACACACTTCGTTTCACGTTATCATTTGATTTCAAATCATTCAACTCAGACGAAATCAAACGTCAAGGTAAATTGAGATAGAGATGAATTTCCGAGTCGGATTTGGATATGATTCCCATAGATTTGCCCCCGAGAGACCGCTTGTCATCGGGGGCATTCGTATTCCCTATGAGTTAGGTTTGGCTGCTCATTCAGATGGAGATGTGCTGATTCACGCCCTTTGCGACGCCCTTCTTGGCGCATCCGGTTTGAAAGATATTGGCACCTATTTTCCAGACACAGACAAGCAATTTGAAAACATCGACAGCACCATTCTACTCCAAAAGGTTGTCGATCTTATACACGAAAAAGGTTGGACGGTCAACAACGTTGACTGCACCTTGATTCTTGAAAAGCCCAAAATGAAACCCTACATTGACGATATGATCAATCGTCTTTCCGACTTGCTGCAGATTGCCCCATCTCAAATGGCTATCAAGGCCAAGACCAACGAGAAAATGGGCTTTGTTGGTCGTGGAGAAGGCATCGCTGCAACCGCAATGTTATCACTTATTCAATAACTTATGAAAAAAACACTTATTCCCGTTTTACTAATTCTCAGTATGATGCAAGTTTCTGCACAATCGAAAAAAATACAAACTGCTCCATCCAAAGGTGGCAGCAATCCATTTCTGCAAGAATGGAGCACACCCTATCAAACTCCACCTTTCTCCAAGATCAAGGTAGAGCATTACATTCCAGCTTTCGAGCAATGCATCAAAGAGGCCCAACAAGAGATTGATGCCATCAAAAACAACCGCGAGCATCCAACCTTTGCCAACACCATCGTCGCCTTGGATCGTGCGGGTAGCAAGCTCAATCGTTTGTGTGGTGTCTTCTTCAACCTTCTTGAATGCGACGCCACTCCAGAGATGCAGAAAATCGCCACAGAGGTTCAACCGATGTTAACCGAATACTCAAACAACATCCACTTGGACGATCAGCTTTTCAAGCGTGTAAAGGGCGTGTATGAAAGAGAATACAGCAAACTCTCCGGCGCTGACCAGATGCTTTTGAAAAAGACCTACGATGGATTCATCGACAATGGTGCCGACCTCAACGACATGCAGAAGGATCACTTCCGCAAGCTCTCTCTTGAATTGGCAAACCTCACCTTGCAATATGGTCAGAACGCCTTAGCTGCCACCAACGATTGGAATATGGTAGTTAAAACCAGAGAAGAACTCAAAGGTCTCCCTGAAAGTGAGATCGCCATTGCTGCACAACGCGCTGAAGAAAAAGGCGTTGAAGGCTATCTCTTCGACCTCTCCTTCCCAAGCAAACGTGCCATCCTTACCTATGCCGACAACGAGTCGCTTCGCAAGGATATGTATCTCAACAGTTGCAACATTGCTTATCACGGCAAGTATGACAACGAAAAAGTCATCTATGAAATTCTAAGATGTCGTCAAGAGATAGCTAAGCTTTTAGGATATTCTAACTATGCTGAGTACGCCTTGCACAACAAGATGGCCAAGGATGTTAAGACCGTTCAAAACTTCTTAGACGAGCTAGCTAAATATTCCATTCCTGCCGCCCAAAAAGAGATGGAATCTCTCCAAAAGTTTGCAGTCTCACAAGGACATGCTGGTCCCCTTCAACGTTGGGATTTCTCCTATTATTCTGAAAAACAAAAAGACAAACTCTACAACCTCAGCTCAGAAACGCTGAAGCCATATTTCAAGTTGGAGAACGTAACCGACGGTATCTTCAAATTGGCCAACACCCTTTATGGCATCAGCTTTGATGAGGCTAAAAACATTGACACCTATCACAAAGATATTAAAGCTTATAAAGTAATGAGAGGCAAAGAGTTCATCGCCATTTTATACTTGGACTTCCACCCACGTGCAACCAAACGAAGTGGTGCCTGGATGACCTCCTTCCGTGAACAATGGGTGGACGAAAACAATCAAAATGTTCGTCCATTGGTTAGCTTGGTTATGAACTTCACTCCATCCACAAAAAACAATCCTTCGTTATTGACCTTCGACGAGCTCACCACCTTCCTTCACGAGTTTGGTCACGCTTTGAATGGTATGTTGTCACAAGTTCCTTACCAATCCATCTCAGGTACGAACTCACAACACGATTTCGTTGAGTTACCATCCCAGCTGAATGAAAACTGGGCTACCGAATATGAATTCCTCAAGACATTTGCTAAGCACTACAAGACTGGCGAATTGATTCCGATGAAATATATCGATCAATTGAAAGAGATGCGCAAGTATCTTGCAGGTTATGCCTCCGCACGTCAATTGTCCTTCGGTTTCCTTGATATGATGTGGCACACCATCGACGTTGCTGTCATCAACGATGTTCGTCAAAAAGAGCACGAAATCTTCGCACGTTTTGACGTGATGCCAGAAATTCAGGAATCCTGTATGAGCACTTCCTTCTCACACATATTTGCAGGAGGTTATGCCGCAGGTTACTACGGATACAAATGGGCCGAAATGCTTGAAGCTGATGCTTTTTCACTCTTCAAAGAAGAAGGTGTAATGAACAAGAAAGTGGCTGAAAAATATATGAAGACCATCTTATCTCAGGGCGGTTCCAAACCAGCTATGGAAATGTTCAAAGAATTCCGTGGTCGCGGTCCAAAAGTTGACGCGCTCCTCATCCGCGACGGCCTGAAATAGATCCCTTTCAAGGGTTCCCAACCACAAAAGCGTAGGACACACTCTCCGTTATATAAATAGTGTATCCTACGCTTTTTTTTTGTAATTTCGCCCGCTAATTTTATAACATTATGTTAAGCTTGTATATCAAAGAGATAAAGTCATTTTTAAGCTCCATTATTGGATACATTTTCATCGGAGTTTTCCTAATTGTTTCCGGTTTGTTCCTTTGGGTATTTCCCAACATCGACAACATTATGGAAGCGGGCCTTGCCGACCTGCAAGGTTTGTTCAGTCTGTCACAGTTCCTCTTCCTTTTTTTGGTACCGGCCATCACGATGCGTTCATTTGCAGAAGAGCGCAGAACAGGAACTATGGACCTGCTGCTCACCAAGCCACTGACAGACATGCAAATCATCGGAGCGAAGTTTCTCTCCTGCCTCACCTTGCTTGTCATTGCACTATTGCCGACCCTCATATATGTGGTTTCCGTTTTCTTATTGGGTAATCCTATCGGCAACATCGATATGGGTAGCACTTGGGGTTCCTATCTCGGACTTCTGTTCTTAGGAGCTTCCTTCATTTCCATCGGCATCTTTTCATCCAGCTTGACCACGAACCAGATCATTGCCTTCATCATTGCAGCATTGCTCTGTTTCGTCATCTCATTCGGATTTGCGTTCATCTACTCATTTGAAGCACTCGGATCCTTTGGATACTACATCAAAGCGCTGGGCATCGAACACCATTACGCGTCCATCAGCAAGGGTGTAATCGACAGCCGAGACGTCATTTACTTCTGCAGTGTCATCTTCCTCTTCTTGTTTGGCACTCGCATCATTCTTCTTAAACGCAAATGGTAACCTTATAAATCGAACGGTATGAAAAAAGTAAAAGATATTTTCAAGAAAAAAGGTTCCGAACAAAACACCAAAACAGGTGAAAATAAAATGCACGGAAGCAAGCAATTCAAAAGATACACCCTTATCGGCTTTGCCGTAGCATTGCTCATCATCCTCATCGTCAACATACTTTCCTCTTTTCTGTTTTTCAGAATAGACCTCACCAAAGATAAAAGACATTCGCTCTCCAAATCTACGACAGAGATGTTGCAGAATCTGGAAGACCGCGTATACATCCGCGTTTATCTTAAAGGCAAAGACCAGCCTGCCGACTATCAGCTATTTGCAAAGCAAGTTGAGCAGATGTTACAAGACTTCAGAGGTTACTCTAAGAATGTATATTTCGAATTCATTGACCCTCTCGAGGGCAAGAATAACGAGGAAGTGAAAAACATCCTGGCTGAATTTGTCAAGAAAGGTCTGGAACCTATTCCTATCAGCCGAGAGGATGCTAATGGATACTCCACCCATATGGTCATTCCTGGAGCCATCATCTCCTACCGCGACCACGAGTATCCTGCCAAGCTGGTAGTTGCCGATCCATCGGGCGCCGACTGGTTACAATATTCCATCGAAGAATTGGAGTACAACCTCATATCTCCTATCCGTCGACTTCTGAAAACGGAAAAGCCCAATGTGGCATTCCTTGACGGACACGGCGAACTCGATTTCTGGAGCACCTGCTGGACCACCATGCAGTTGCAACGTTTCTACAACGTAAGTCGCATCACCCTCGACGGCAAAATCAACAGTCTGCGCAACATCAGCGTTGCCGACTCTGCATCTCAAACCTTAAAGTTAGGCGACAACAAGTACGACGTACTGATCGTAGCACAGCCAACAGAGCCGTTCAAAGAATACGACAAATACATCATTGACCAGTTCATCATGCGCGGCGGCAAAGTGCTGTGGTTGATCGACAACACCACTGCCTCACTCGACAGTTTGCAGAGCAAACCTGAGTTTTTTGCCACCCCTCGCTCACTTTACATCAACGACCTGTTCTTCACTTACGGTGTTCGCATTAACCCTAACCTCATTCAAGACCTGAGTTGCTTACCTATTCCACAGCAGGTTAGCATGATTGGCGACCAACCGCAATACAAGTTTATGGCCTTCCCTTACAGCTTAGACATTGTCAACTTCAGCAATCACCCTATCGTGCGAAACATCAAAGAGGTGAAGTCCGATTTTGCGGGCAGCATCGATATGGTGGGCAAAGACAACGATTTGAAGAAGACCGTACTGATGACCTCATCCGAACGTTCCAAACTGGTACCTGCTCCTTCCATCGTCACATTGAAAGTGGGACTTACCAAGCCGAACATGCAAGAATATGCATTCCGCAACCTTCCAATCGCCGTATTGGTTGAAGGCGAGTTTGAATCCGCATTCAAGGGCATCCTCCCTATCGAGTTTGACACCATCAAAGAGCTTGACTACAGAGAGAAGGGCGTCTACAGCCGTCAAATCTTCGTAGCTGACGGAGACATCATCCGCAACCCATTCGACAAAAAACGCAACATGCCATATCCTGCAGGATACGACGTATACACACGTACAATGTTCGACAACACCCAGTTCATTGTCAACTGTATCAACTATCTTTGTGCCGACGATGACCTGTTGCAACTGAGAGCTAAGAACTTCAAGATCGGTAATCTTGACAACGAAAAAATACGCAACAAGAAGACCTTCTGGGCTATCCTGAACATCACATTGCCATTGCTGCTCATCACCATTATGGGCATCGTACTCATTGTCATGCGTAATGTTCGCTTCTCAAAGAAATCATAATCAAAAATCTATACACTAATGAAAAAATTATTATTCGCATTTTTATGCATCTTTATGGGCGTGAGCATTGCCTCCGCACAAAAAGTTGATCTAAATGCCAATCTTAAGGCAGACCCTAACGTAAAGATTGGCAAGTTGGACAACGGAATGACCTACTACATTCGTCACAACGAGACCCCTAAAAATCGTGTTGAACTGAGACTCGCTGTCAATGCAGGCTCAAATCAAGAAAACGAAAACCAACGTGGCTTGGCACACTTCACCGAGCACATGGCCTTCAACGGCATTGAAGGTTTCCCTGGCAACTCTATGGTTGACGAACTTCAGAAAATCGGTGTCGTTTTCGGTGTTGACCTTAACGCTTACACTGGTTTTGACGAAACCGTTTACATGATTCCAATGCCTCTCGACAAAGCTGGCAACTTGGACATGGGTTTGAAAATTCTCAGAGGTTGGGCTCATGGCTTGCTGTACGACAGCAAGGAAATTGATGCTGAACGTGGCGTCATCTCTGAAGAATACCGCCTTGGCTTAGGTGCCGACGACCGTATGCGCAAAGAATGGTGGCCTGTATTGATGAAAGACTCCCGTTATGCAACTCGTATGCCTATCGGCTTGATTGAAATCATCCAAGGCTTTGAATACCAAACCATCAAAGATTTCTACCACGACTGGTATCGTCCAGATTTGCAAGCTGTAATCGTTGTTGGTGACATTGATGTTAACGAGATTGAAACAAAGATCAAGAACATGTTCGGCAACATCCCAGCTGTTCAAAATCCACGCATAAAAGAATCATTCCCTATCGGTATGAACAAAGAGCCTCTGGTAGCTGTATGTACCGACAAAGAAGCAGCATCCAACACCGTGATGTTGATTCGCAAGTTCCCTCATTTCGCTATCAAGACTATCGGTGACTTCCGCAAACAACTCACCATCGACCTTTACAACACTATGTATGAATCTCGTTTGGCAGAAATGCAACAAGATCCTAAATGTCCATTCTTGCAAGCAAGCGCTGGCTATGGCCAATTGATTGGCACCACCGATGCCTACGAAGCATACGCTATCGCAAAAGACAACAAAATCATAGAGGCAACCCAAACATTGATGAAAGAAGACTACCGCATTCTCAAATATGGTTTCTTGCAAACAGAACTTGATCGTGCTAAGACAGAAATCCTTGAAAAATACGAACGCGCTGCTAAAGAAGCTGACAAAACCGAATCTGCAAGTTTTGCTTCCGAATACATTAACAACTTCCTTCACAACGACCCTATTCCTGGTGCAAAACGTGAATACAACTACGCTAAACAACTCATAGAAGGTATTGAACTCTCTGAGGTTAATGATCTCGCTAAAGGTTGGATCACTCCTGACAACTTCGTTGCCATTGTAACTGCACCTGACAAGGCTGGCGTTACGGTTCCTTCCAAGACCGAATTGCTCAACACCATCAACGACAAATCCCTCTTCAATGTTGAACCTTACGTTGACAACTACAGAGAACAGGAGATCCTTGACAAGGGATCCCTCAAACCAGGTTCCGTCATCAAATCTGAAGAAATCAAAGATATCAACGCAACCAAGGTAACCCTTTCCAACGGAGTCAACGTCATTATGAAGCACACCGACTACAAGAACGATGAAATCTTGTTCGCTGCATTCAGCAAGGGTGGAAAGACCCTCTGCAAAGAAAGTGATTTAGCAAGTGCTGATTTCGCTACAGAAATGATTGACCGTGCTGGTATCTCAGAATTGGATTACAATTCTTTGATGAAGAAGATGAAAGGTAAACAAGTTGGCGTAACTCCTTATATCGGTACACTCACGGAAGGTTTTGAAGGTTCTGCAACACCTAAGGATCTTGAATTCTTCTTCCAATACCTCAACGCTTTCTTCACTGCTCCTCGCATCGATGAAAACACCAAAGAACTTGTTATGGCAGAAACCAGACAACAGATGCAAATGTTGAACTCCAACGCTATGTACAAATTCTTCGGCGCATTCCTTAATGCAGCTACCAACAACGACCCGTACTTGAAGAATGCTTTAGGTTACACTGAAGACTATCTCAACCAAGTAGATTTCAATCGCGCTGTTCAGATTTACAAAGAACGTTTTGCTAATCCTGCTGACTTCACCTTCATTTTCGTAGGTAACTACAATGAAAAAGATCTTATGCAATACATCACCACCTACCTTGGTTCTTTGAAAACTGATCCTAAGAAAACTGAAGACATCAATAAGGATGTATTCAAACCAATGGCTAAAGAATCTACAAAAGAAGTTACCTACTTCGGTACGGACGAACAAGGTTGGATGGGTATCAGCTTCACCTCTGATGCTGAATATACTGTAAAGAACAACATGATCTCAACCATCATTGGCGATGCTTTGGATATCTACTTGGTAGAAATCATCCGTGAAAAGATGGGAGGCGTTTACTCACCAATGGCACAAGTTGGTCTTGGCAAATACCCTACAGGCAAATTCCAAGTAATGGTAATGTTGGGTTGCAATCCTGGCAAAACCGATGTTTTGAAAGATGCTTGTGTAAAGATCCTCAACGATATGACCAAGAAGGGCGTTGACAAGAAAACACTCAACAAGGTGAAGACTTCTCTCATCAGCACTCGCGAAAAGAACATTCAAACCAACAACTTCTGGTTGAGTTACATCAACAGTAAGGCTCTCTATGGTGAAGATTTCAATGCTGTTAACGAATATAAAGATCTCGTAAACTCCATCACAAATAAAGACATCATCAACTTCTTGAAGAGCTACCTCAACACCAATGTTTGCACACGTGTTGACCTTCTTCCAGAAACAATGAAAAAGTAAATAATACGAGTAGGGGCAAGGGCTTCTTGCCTCTGCTTTTTTAATGTTAACGAATAAATTACAGAAAATGACTGATTACGAATTGAAGTACAAGATTGCCGATATGGCATTGGCAGAATGGGGACGCAAAGACATTGACGTTTCCGAAAAAGAGATGCCAGGTTTGATGGCTCTCAGAGAAAAATATGGCGACACAAAGCCTTTGAACGGTGTTCGCATTATGGGTTCATTGCATATGACCATCCAAACTGCCGTTCTTATTGAAACACTCGTACATCTTGGAGCAGAAGTAAGATGGTGTAGCTGCAACATCTTCTCCACTCAAGATCACGCTGCTGCAGCTATCGCAGCTACCGGCGTAAACGTATTTGCATGGAAAGGCGAATCTTTGGAAGACTACTGGTGGTGTACCAACCAAGCCCTTTCATTCCCTGGCGGCAAAGGTCCTCAACTCATCGTTGACGATGGTGGCGACGCTACCCTCCTCATCCACACCGGTTACAAGGCAGAAGAAGATCCTTCCATCCTCGATAAAGAACCTTCCTCACAAGAAGAAGCTGTTATCCTGAACACCTTGAAGGAAATCCTCAAAGAAGATCCTCAAAAATGGCACAGAATGGTGAAAGAAATCAAGGGTGTTTCAGAAGAAACCACCACGGGTGTTCACCGCTTATATCAAATGATGGAGCGTGGCGAATTGCTCTTCCCTGCCATCAATGTTAACGACTCTGTTACTAAATCCAAGTTCGACAACAAATACGGTTGCCGCGAATCTTTGGCTGACGGTATCAAACGTGCCACCGACATTATGTTGGCCGGCAAGGTTGTTGTAGTATGTGGCTACGGCGATGTTGGTAAAGGTTGTGCTCAATCTATGAAATCCTACGGCGCCCGTGTTATCGTTACCGAAGTGGACCCTATCTGCGCACTCCAAGCTGCAATGGAAGGCTTCGAAGTGAAGACCGTAGAAGACGCTCTTGCTGAAGGTAATGTTTACGTAACCTGCACCGGTAACTGTGACGTTATCACTGTTGATCACCTCAACAAGATGAAAGACCAAGCTATCGTTTGCAACATTGGTCACTTCGACAATGAAATCCAAGTTGCTGCTTTCGAAAGCCAAGCAGGCATCACCAAACGCACCATCAAACCGCAGGTTGATGAATACATCTTCCCTGATGGACATTCAATCTTCATCCTCGCTGAAGGTCGCCTCGTAAACCTCGGTTGCGCTACCGGTCACCCATCCTTCGTGATGAGTAACTCATTCACCAACCAAACGATGGCACAACTTGATTTGTGGCAACATGACTATAAAGTTGGCGTTTACAACTTGCCAAAACACCTCGACGAAGAAGTTGCTCGTCTGCACCTCGGTAAGATTGGCGTTAAGCTCACAAAGCTCACCCAAAAGCAAGCCGATTACATTGGCGTTTCCGTTGATGGTCCTTACAAAACCGATCTTTACAGATACTAATATCTAATACATTATTATATAGAGACGTCGTGTTGTCGGCGTCTCTATTTTTTTATGAATATGAACAAAACGATTGCTTTTCTCATCACCCTCTGTTGTCTGCGTCTGACCTCCTTTGCGCAGTGCGACTCCACAACCCTGTGTCAAGCGCCCTGGCACGTAGACACCATTGAAACCCTTGTGTTGAAAACGGTACATTTTGAAAACCATGAATATTTTCACAGCAACCAGTTCATAGCCCTATTGGAAATACCTGCACAAAGCAACGTTCAATTGGCCTATGCCTACGAAAAGCAACGTACCAGAACCTCAACCATCGCTCAAAAGCATCGCGCCATTGCGGCCATCAATGGTTCGTTCTTTGATATGGAGAAACATCATCCCGTTTGCTATCTGCGCATCAACGGGGAGGAAGTCGGCATCAATGTGGCAGGCGTAGATAGTGTCAACCGCAAATACTACCAATACGGTACGCTCGTCATAGACAGCAATCGTATGCAGATTCTACACACCGACAGTGCACGATTCTGGGAACGCACCTTACCCTATGAAAACATTATGACCGCAGGACCTTTGCTCATCTATCGCGGAGAAAAAATAGCCCAGCGCAACGACCTTTCCTTCGTCAACAAGCGGCACAACCGCACGGCAGTAGGTATCCGCCCCGATGGGGCCATTCTAATGTTAGTAGTTGATGGTCGCTCCAAGCAGTCAGAAGGCTTCACCCTTGATGAACTTCAGAACACGCTGTACTGGTTAGGATGCAGCGACGCACTCAACCTCGACGGTGGAGGTTCCACTACGCTTTATATACAAAAGGAAGGTGAAAACGGCATCATCAACCACCCTTCCGACAATGGCCGTTACGACTACAAAGGCGAACGAGGAGTGTCGAACGCCATCATCATAACAAAATAAAAAGGTTAATCACGCACGCAACGGACTGAACGTCCATAACACTTATAATCCAAGATGTTATAGCTATCGCTGTTATAGCTAAACAAACCGCAACACCAGGCATTCTGTCGATCATACGTCGTTGAGCTCCAGTAATGGGCGTAGTTGCCCGTATGTTCCAAGCCGTCCTCCGTATATACGCCTGCGGGAAGAGCATTAAAGCCGCTCAACTCCTCGGCAATCACCGGACTTATCCATAAAGATGACTGTCCTTTCATCACAGCCCCAGCCTTACGAGTGCCTCCTAAATGCTGCAACAGGCGGTTCCATTCCTCATTGTTTGGCAAATGCCAGCCCTTGGGGCAAATCCCACGACGGCGTGTTGTGGCCGTATAAAAAGCATACTCATTGATATCCAAGTCCATTGCGGCCGACCAATTGTAGAGCAAACCATATTGTGCAGAATTGAGAGACGTGATATAATAGGACTGGAAAACAGGCGTATCAAAAGAAAAACGCGGATTATGATACCAGTGCTTATTGGTGGGCGAAGTGGTACATCGCATATTTTCCGCCATCCAACACTGCTGTCCTAATTGGATAGTGTGATAGGTGTTACCTTGATGATCTGTTACAATTGTTGCGCCATCACAAGGAGCGGCATTCTGTGCCGACGCTCCCGTAACCAATTGTATAACAATGGCAAATATCCATATCCAATACTTACTTCTCATCTGGAAAAACAAGCGGCAAAAATAGCAAAAAAAGGGCTTCCTCCTGCACCTTAGAAAGCGTTCAACGTATACACCTTGCCGGGGTGGCACGTGAGCACCCCTCTCAATTCCAAACTCAGCAATAGACCCGCTAACTTCGATGGCGACATATCCGGAAACGCATCTGCAAGAGCATCGATTGACATCGACTCTGCAGCGCGGATTGCCTCTACCAAACGACGTTCCATATCATTTAGCTCCACAAAAAGCGCGGTCTGTACAGCCTTCGGACACTGCCTTCTCCAGTTCATCATCTCAACTAAATGCTGACCCGAATAGACAATAGCGGCTACATTGTTGCGAATCAACTCGTGGCAGCCATCATGACTGTTGTCGAAAATAGAACCGGGAACGGCAAAAACGTCTCGATTGTACGACTGTGCGATATTGGCGGTAATCATACTTCCTCCCTTGTTGGCCGTTTCAACTACAATAACAGCATCCGACATGCCGGCAATAATGCGATTGCGTTTTGGGAAATTCAGTCTATCGGGATTCGTGTAGTAGGTATATTCACTGATCAAGCCCCCCCCATGCTCTATGATTTGCAAAGCGAGACGGGCATTTGAGTGCGGATATACCGTATGAAACCCATTGCCCAGGACGGCCACAGTGCGCATATTCATTTCCAACGAATAGGAATGGGCTATCGTATCCACCCCGTAGGCAAGTCCGCTCACTGTGGTCACATCACAATCTCGGAGATCCGACAGCAGCTTTCGCACGCAATTGCGGCCATATTCCGAGGCCTCGCGTGTGCCGACCAAAGCGAGCATACGTAAATCATTAAAACAATCTGCGCCCTTGTAAAAGAAAGCTAAAGGGCTGTCGCTGCATCGTTTCAACCGATACGGGTAATTGCCATCTACACATAGGCACAACTGTATCTGGTCTCTAGCCATAACCTTCAACTCCGTATCCACCAGCCGACGCATTGCCTCTGTTACTTTGGGTAGGGGTAGCTTATTTTTACGGACATTCATCTGCTCTCGCCATTTCTCAGGATGTTCAAAAAATTCGGTAGCATTACCCGATAAGCGTAGCATCTTTTTCAAAGTTGCATTGCCATATCCTTCAACAAATTGCAATGCAACTCGATAAAATTCTTCGGAATACATAAATCCACAATTTAATTCGTTAACCATCGTTTTAATTTATGTCTTCCTTAAGCGCTGCAAAGATAACACAAAAAAATCTTCTATCTTTGCACCCTTCAATAAAGGTAAAAAATAAAATACTATATGAAAAAGAGAATCTTATATTCCATCACAGCCATCTTAGTCATCCTCAGCTGTTCTTGCAAGAACAAGTCAACCGTTCCCGGTATCAAAGTTGAAAATTTCTCAACGGGTAAAGCTGGTGAGATGATATTAGCTATCGACACTGCTTATTGGACAAAGGATGCACGTACGGCCATCTACAAAGTTTTAGAGCAGCCGCAACCTGCCATCAACCAAATCCAACCGATGTTTGATGTGCTTCAATGCAGCAACAAAGACTTCTTAGCCTCTTTTACTCGCCATCGCAACATTGTTCAATTCGACTATAACAGCACCTACGGAGCCAACCATTTAGAAATCAAACGCGATCCTTACACCAGTCCTCAAATTCAAGTCGTTATTCGAGGAAACAACCAAGACAGTTGTTTATCGCTCTTCTTACAACATCAAGATGAGATTGTAAAGGCCATGTACGAAAACGACATCGCACGTTTGCAGAATGCACATCGCAATTTGAACAATCCGAATGTTGAAAAGAAAATCAAGGACAAGTTCGGCATCTCGCTTACCATTCCTGACGGATATTTCGTTGGACGTGAAGAAGAAGATTTCTTGTGGCTTTGTTTCCGCACGCCGAAGAACGATCGTTTCATTATGATCTATAAAACTCCAGCATACGAGCTCACCTGCGAAAACATCGTATACGAGCGCAACCGAATCACCAAGGCTTACATTATCGGAGCCGTTCAAGGCGCATATCCTATCGTTGCCGACATTGACGGATACCCGATAGCAGAGCCTCTACAACTCCGATATCACAAAGGCATGGAACTCCGCGGTCTATGGGCTTCCGTTCGTGACAAGATGGGTGGACCTTTCTACAGCTACACTATGTTAAGCGCCGACAACACCTCCTGCATCACCGTGGATGGTTTTGTATATGCGCCACAAGAACAAAAACGCGACTATCTGCGTGAAGTAGAAGCCATTGTAAAATCTGTAAAATAAATTTAACCCCTACTGTAACAAATCTTAAAATCGCAACGTCATCCTATTGTGATGCGTGACATACAAGATATCGACGAAATCGTTTCCGGTTGTCTACAAAACGACCGAAAATCTCAACATAGATTGTATGAGACGTTTGCTTCTGCCATGCTGGGTTTGTGTATGCGTTACACACGAAGCAAGCAAGAAGCGGAAGATGTTATGATTGAAGGGTTTGTGAATGTTTTCAAGAAACTGAACACCTTTCGTCAAGAATGTTCTTTGGAAAGCTGGATTCGAACGATCATGATCAATGCGGCACTGGACGCCTATCGTTCAAATAAAAAGCATCTGCTTGACATTTCAATAGAAGAATCAACGACGGCTGCACCGTCCAATGCTTCTCACGAGAACATCGTCACAAGATTGGAGGTGAAACAGATACTTGAGCTGATGGACGAGATGCCAGAAGACCAACGGATCATTTTCAATCTATTTGCCATCGAGGGCTATCCCTTCAAGGATATTGCCCAAATGTTGGATCGCAACGAGAACACCGTTCGAGTATATTTCCAACGTGCCCGGTTATGGCTACAAAAACGGATTCAGGTTGAAGAATATAAGAAATAAATTATGAAGGAGTTAAAGGACATATTAAACCAAATGGATGCGCAACCATCCGCCGACTGCTGGAACAAACTCAGTCAGCGACTGGATGTAGCTATGCCTACCCAAGGTCATACGGCAAATGCTTCCCAACCGGGAACCTCCGTCGCAGCCAAAGGGATAAGTGCGCTTTCCACATCTGCCAAGGTAGTCACTGCCGTACTCAGTACCGCTGCAGTGGCTGGCATTATCACCATCGCCACATTGACTCACCGCTCCGACAATTCCGACACTGTTTCTCCTACCACCACCAAATCCGTTGAGCAAACGAATCTCACTCTTGAAGGTTCTGAAGATCTTTCCAGTACGACCGTAGACACTGCCACTCCGCAAACAGAGAAATCAAGCGCGCCTGATCTCCTCATCAACAATGACATTGAAGTTATTGCCTATTCTAACGATATCCTTCAAGTTGAAGCACCCGCTTCTTACACTCCTGCTTCGAAATCCATCGACATCAAAGAGGCCACGGCCACTACTATCGCTCCTAAAGTCACTCCAACACCGGCAGTTTCCACTACGCAACAAAATGCGACAAACACTGTTGCCTTAAGTACCCCTACTGCAAAATCAACGAAGTCGAAAAACAGACGTATTATTCAAGAAGAAGATCCCGTCATCCAAAATATGGATCAAGAATCTATTGATTGGAATGAACCTGTAAAATTAGAAATTCCCAACGTGTTCACTCCAAATGGAGATGGTTACAACGATTATTTCGTCATTAAGGGAATTGAAAATTGCGGCAAACGACAATTGATCGTACGCAACCGTGCTGGTCACATCGTTTATCGCAACAACAATTACGAAAACACATGGGATGGCAGCGACTGTCCAAACGGAGTCTACACCTACCAATTCTTTTACAGCAGTAACGGTATTGATCAGGTTATGAGTGGTTCCGTTACGATTCTTCGAAAATAACCTTCTATTAGGAACGTTTACCCGTCAAAAGTTGCTGGATTTCATTCAACTTCATCAGAGCCTCCACTGGAGTTAATCCATTAATGTTAAGGCCAATTATCAACTCCTTGATATCCAAAAGCAAAGGGTCATCCAAATTGATAAAACTCAATTGATAGCCCGGAGTAGAAGACTTCTCAATCTTCACCTTCTCGCCCTGTGCATCCGTACGACTTTGTTCAAGTTGTTTAAGAATCACTTCCGCTCTTCTGAGGACTTGCGATGGCATACCCGCCATACGAGCAACATGGATACCAAAGCTATGCTCACTGCCGCCCTTTTCGAGCTTACGCAAGAAAAACACCTTATTATCTATTTCCTTGACTGAAACATGATAATTTTTGATACGCGGGAATTGCGTTGCCATATCATTCAATTCGTGGTAATGGGTCGCAAACAGCACTTTGGCTCTATATTGAGGATTCTCGTGTAAGAACTCAGCAATAGACCAAGCGATGGAAACGCCATCGTATGTACTGGTTCCACGTCCAATCTCATCCAACAGGATCAAACTTCTATTTGATATATTGTTAAGAATGCTTGCCGTTTCATTCATCTCAACCATAAAGGTAGATTCACCCGTTGAAATATTATCGGAAGCACCCACACGAGTAAACACCTTGTCCACAATGCCAATTTCAGCACTCTTAGCCGGAACAAAGCAGCCCATTTGTGCCATCAGAACAATCAAAGCAGTTTGGCGTAACAATGCCGATTTACCAGACATATTCGGTCCTGTAATGATAATGATTTGCTGTTTTTCATTATCCAGATAAACATCATTGGAAATGTATTGTTCGCCTGGAGGCAACTGTTGTTCAATAACCGGGTGTCGTCCTTCTTTAATTTTCAAAGCAGTGCCCTCATTTATTAAAGGACAAACATACTTGTTGGCTTGTGCCACTGCAGCAAAGCAGAGCAGCACATCCAAGCGTGCAGTCAAACGAGCATCCAATTGAATCATAGAGATATAGTCCAACATCGATATCAGCAACTCCCCATAGAGACGTGTTTCTATCTCGAGCATCTTATCCTGTGCACCCAAAATTTTGGATTCAAGTTCCTTGAGTTCCTCCGTTATGTATCTTTCACCATTGGTGAGCGTTTGCTTACGGGTCCACTCTGCAGGAACTTTATCCTTATGCACATTCGTCACTTCAAGATAATAGCCAAACACATTGTTAAAGCCAATCTTCAGAGAGGATATGCCTGTTCGTTCCGCTTCTCTCCTTTGTATTTCGGCCAGCACCTCCTTACTATTCGTTGCCAAAGCAAACAAGTCGTCCAGTTCATGATCCACGCCACGATTGAATATATTGCCTTTGCTAACCACAACAGGAGGATCTTCCTGGATTTCCTTTTCAATACGCGAACAGATGGAGAGGCACGGATTCAATTGTTCCGCAATTTTGGCTAAAGCTGGATGAGACGCACTTTGGCAAAGGGTCTTCATTTGTTCTACAGCACGTAAGGCACGTGCCAGTTGCAGCACCTCTCTGGGATTAATCTTTCCGGTTGCAATTTTGGACACCATACGTTCCAAATCACCCATCCGTTTGAAAGTTGTCAACAACTGCTCTGCCAAAGCTTCATTCTTGATAAAGAAATCAACCACAGAAAGTCTTTCTTCTATCAAAAGTTTCTCTTTCAGAGGCATAAGCATCCACTTTCTCAGCAGGCGTGAGCCCATTGGTGTCTGAGTCTGATCCAGGACCTGCAGCAGCGTAACTGCATTTTCATTAGGCGAATGAACCAGTTCAAGATTACGGATAGTAAACCGATCCAACCACACATAATGTTCTTCCTCAATGCGATTGATTTTATTGATATGTTGAATCTTATGATTCTGTGTTTCATAAAGGTAATGCAGTGCTGCACCAGCTGCAATAATACCCAGCGGTAGATTTTCCACACCGAAGCCCTTCAAGGAGTTCGTTTGGAAATGTTTCGTCAGCAGCTCGTTGGCAAAATCGGCCGTGAAAACCCAATCATCGAGTTGGGTAAGCAGCATCTTTTCTCCAAAATGCTCACGAAAAGCCTGAATCTTTCCCTTTTGAATCACCAATTCTGAAGGTTTGAAGTTTTGGAAAAGCTTATCAATATAATCATAGTCACCTTCTGCAACATAAAACTCACCCGTGGAAATATCCATGAAGGCAACACCACAATTCTTTTCTGTAAGTTGAATGGAAGCCAGGAAATTGTTTTCCCGTTGTTCAAGCACCTTATCATTGATAGAAACGCCCGGAGTAACCATTTCCGTAATTCCTCTCTTGACCAACGTCTTGGTTTTCTTTGGATCTTCCAGTTGTTCGCAGATAGCGACACGCATACCTGCACGTACAAGTTTGGGAAGATAAACATCCAGGGCATGATGTGGAAAACCTGCGAGTTCCGTTTGAGTCAATCCTTTACCATGTTTTGTGAGCGTAATACCTAGAATTTTGGAAGATTTGATAGCATCTTCTCCGTATGTCTCATAAAAGTCTCCTACTCGAAACAACAGAATAGCGTCAGGATGTTGAGCCTTGAACCTATTATATTGCTTCATCAAAGGTGTTTCCGTAGATTTTTCCATTGTTCTATTTTAGTGAAGCAAAAGTACAAAAAAAAGTGTATTTTTGCCGCATTAAACAACAACACTAAAACTTATAAAAATGGCTTACAAAATTAACCCTGATCTTTGTGCATCCTGTGGCACTTGCCAAGGTGAATGCCCACAAGAAGCTATCGTAGATGGCGCTCCTTATTCTATCAACGCTGATCTTTGCATCGAATGTGGCGCTTGCGCTGACGTTTGTCCTTGCGAAGCTATCACTTTAGAATAATCCTTAACGGAGAAAAAAAAGGCGCTCATAATGAGCGCCTTTTTTTTTGCGATATTATCAGCGATTATTTAATGCCAAGATACGTTTTTACTGCGTTTGTCAGATTGTCGCTTTCAGCGTGAAATGCCAAAGTAGTGATGTCGAAGATATACGTATAATTGCCATTAGAAGCTACTTTCTTGATAGCATCAAGCAACTTATCCTGAAAAGGTTGAAGCAATGCCACCTGCTTTGCCTGCAGGTCAGCTTCACTGTTGGCTGCGAATTCCTGAATACGCTTGTAGAGCTTCATCATTTCATCTTCACGTACCTTTAAAATAGCAGCGGATGCGCCAGAGTTCTGCAATTGTGCGTATGCAGCCTCTTTCTGTTTGAATTCCGTCACCATCTTTTGTCCCACCTCTTCCAACTCTTTCTGATAGTTGAGCAGGGCAGTTTGAGCAGTGTCAATGCCTGGCATCACCTTCATAATCTCTGCATAGTCTACGTGACCAAACTTTGCTTTTTGAGCAAAGCAAGCTACAGAAACCAGAAGACATACAAGGATGATAGATATTTTTTTCATTGTGTTATTCCTTATTTAATTCCTAATTCCTTTTTTACCATTGGAGTGATGTCATCACCGGCAGCATAATAGAGCAGAATCTTTGTGTCAAAGATATATGCATAACCGTGATCTTTTGCCACCTTATTGATAGCATTTTGAATAGCATCCTGGAATGGCTTAGCGAGCTCATATTGTTTTTCTTCCATATCATCTTGAGCATTAGCTTGGAATTCTTGAATACGGGTTGCAAGGTCTTCCAATTCTTTTTCACGTACTTGACGAACAGCTGAAGACATTGTACCTACTTCACGATCATATTTGTCTTTCTTCTGTTGATATTCAGTCATCATACTTTCATACATAGAAGAAAGGTCTTCCTGGAAGGCTTTCAATTTGATTTGAAGAGAATCGATGCCTGGCATAACCTCCAAAATTTCGCTGGAGTTAACGTGGCCATACTTTTGGGCATCAGCAGTGCCAACAGAGAACAAAAAGGCAACTGCAAAAAGTGCTAAAATCTTTTTCATTTAATGATACTTTTATTTATTATTATTTATTCTTGACAATATATGTGTTAATCTTCGTCCAATTCACTATTGACGGAGATGCCTAACTTTTGCATAACCGGTTGATTGATATCCCATTTTGGATCTGCATATATGATCGTCATTTCACCTGCGGTATCAAAAACAAAGGCATAGCCTTTTTCCTTAGCATAATCGTTAACCGTTGAAATCACACGATCCTGGATAGGTTTAACCAATTCTTCTCTCTTTTTGAAAAGGTCGCCATCCTGACCAAAACGCTTTTTTTGAAGTTCCTTAGCGGCTTTCTCTTCTGAAATAATAGCCTCTTCGCGACTTTTCTTAATCTGTTCAGGCATTGTAATAGCCTCAACCTGATATCTCTTATACATAGAATCTATTGCAGCAAATTTGGCTTCAATTTCCTTTTGCCACATTACAGCTACTCTATTCAATTCAGCCTGTGCTTCCTTATATTCTGACATATTAGAAAGAATATATTCAGAATTGATGTAGGCATATTTCTGACTGAAGCCCACCATGGCCATCATTATAATAACTGCTGATAATAATAACTTTTTCATTTTTTTAGATTTTAGTGATTTCACTAACGTGATTATTCAATAATTATTGTTTTACTAATCGATAGAAGAGTTGATAGAAATATGGAAATGACTACCTGAATCGCCAGCGTTATGACCAGGGACTTGATCGAAACCATAACCCCAATCGAAGCCTAACAAACCAAACATCGGCAAGTAAACACGCACACCTACACCGGCAGATTTATAGAGGTCGAACGGATTATACTGACGTTTATCGATCCAACCCTTACCAGCTTCAAGGAATGCGAGAACATACACTGTAGCTGATGGATTCAAGGAGATCGGATAACGCAACTCTGCTGTGAACTTGTTGTACATACTTGCACCCACTGAATTACCATCCATATAAGGTGAGAGCACTTCATCGCTGTAGCCACGCATACCGATAACTTCACGGCCATCGTAAGCGTAGGTTGACATACCATCACCACCCAGGTAGAAACGACCAAACGGAGTAATACCAATGCTTTGATTGTAGCAACCCATAAAGCCCATCTTCAAACGCACATTCAGCACCAGATTATCCACGATTCTAGTGAACCAGGATGCATTAAATTTCCATTTGTGGAATTCCAACCACTTGTACTTCTCCTGGTCGGTAGCATTGGTGTAATCCTTACCTGAAATACTGGAGAACGGAGGTGTGAGCTGACAACTGAACGTCAAACTTGAACCCTCGCGCGGATAGATTGGCGCATTTACGGAATTACGTGACAAAGTGAAAATATAACTTAAACTGTTAGCATGACCATTTTTGAAGACATAGTAACCCGACCAGTTTGACACATTATAATACTCATAAGAAATCGTATGTGACATCTGGAAGTAGTCATCCGGCCATTTCAATTTGTTCACCAAAGAAACGGAAACACCTGAAATGCTATAAGCGCTATAAGCTTCATCACTCTTCACGTGGCCGTTTGTTTGTTTCTGATAATAAACGCCTGCCGTCAAAGCATTAGGTTTCTTACCGCCCAACCAAGGTTCTGTGAAAGAGAGATTATAGTATTGGTACCAAGTACCATTGGTAGAAACATTAAAGGCCAAGCGCTGACCATCACCACCCGGTACTGGCGTCCAAGCATCCTTCTTGAAAAGTTTATACGTGGAGAAGTTGTTAAAAGCAATACCTGCCGTGATAACAAAGCCAGTTGCACCATAGCCGGCACTTAAGGAAAGTTGGTCGGAAGAAGTCTCTTCCACCACATAGTTGATATCTACAGTACCGTCACCTTCATTCGGTTTTGGCTGTACATCCATCTTTTCTTGGTTAAAATAACCCAACGACATCAGCATCTGTTGTGTACGGATGATATCTGCACGATTGAACAGTTGCCCTGGAATCGTAGAAATCTCACGCATAATGACATTATCATTGGTTTTGGTATTTCCCGTGATCGTAATCTTGTTATAACGAGCCTGTTTACCTTCACGGATACGAATTTCAATGTCAATGGAATCGTTTTCGATAGCCATTTCCACCGGATTGGCATTAAAGAAAAGATATCCATTATTCATATACAAAGAAGCAAGATCTTCTCCATCTTCTTTCATCGTAAGGTTCTTGTTCAAGAGTGTTTGATTATACACATCACCTTTTTTGATGCCTAACAAACGAGAAAGCAAAGAGGTTGGGTAGACAGTATTTCCCACGAAAGTGATATTGCGGAAATAGTACTTCGGTCCCTCATTCACCTTCATCTTAATCATCATATCATTGCCATCCAAATAGAAAGTATCTTCCAGGATGACAGCATCACGATAACCCAATTCATTATACTTATCGATAAGTTTCACCTTATCATCTTCATAGCTTTCCTTTATGAATTTTGATTTTTTGAAGATGCGAAGTTTCACACGATCAGCAAAATATTCATCCAGATGGTTTTTGATATCCTTTGACTCATAATAGCCAGGATGTTTCATACAATAGGCGATGGCCGTATCCATCTTATAGAAAGGCATAAAGAGTAATTTCTCTTTCGTTTCCTTCATTGAACGGAGCAAGGTCGCATTTGAAACACCTTTATTTCCTTCGATTTCAATCTTTGCAATCTTCACTCTTTTTGATTTCGTAATGTCAAAAAGAATACTCTTAGCATTCTTGATTTTCTCATCAGGGATTTCCTGAACATTAACGGTACAGCTGTAGAAACCCTTATCAATGAAGTAATTGCGTATAATGTTTGCGCAGGTCGTCTTCATATTATCATTGATGATATTACCCTGCGAAATATTCAATTTCTCACGAAGGTCGTTTTCTTCCGTCTTTGTTGTACCGCGAAAACCAAAGGAGAGCAATCTTGAACGATCTTCCAACCGAACATCGAGGAACGCAAGATCACCGTTAATGCGTGTAATCGTAATTTCCACATCGTCATAAAGACCTGTTTTCCAAAGGTTCTTTACACTTCTGGAGATCTCGTCGCCTGGAATTTCTATACGATCACCTACGTGAAAAAAGAGGATACGTTGATCTAATGGAGCCGTACCCGATGATGTGATACCACCTATTTCGTACTCAACCGGATGTGCGTAGTCGATGTTGATCGTGGTTTTAGACGAATCACCACCCACAACAATCTGTCCATAGACACCTATGGCACAAGATGTTAATATGATAAATATTAAAAGAGCGCTCTTTTTTATAAGATTCATTTTACTTCTTTTATATAAGGGCGCAAAGATACGGAAAAAATCATTGCATACGGACTTGTTCGCCAGTTTTTCCAAAACGTCTTTCGCGTGTTTGGAAAGCACGAACAATATCGAAAAGATCTTGCTTTCTAAAGTCCGGCCACATCTTCGGGACAAAGAAGAGTTCGGCGTAGGCCAACTGCCAGAGTAAGAAGTTACTAATGCGACAATCACCACCGGTACGAATCATAATATCTGGATCTGGAACATCTCCGTGATAGAGGTTTTGTTGAACCGTCTGTTCAGAAATCTCATCCAATTGGAGTTCTCCAGCCACCGTTTGTCGGGCAATCTTGCGCACCATATCTATGATTTCGGCACGTCCACTATAGCTGAGGGCCAACACAAGGGTAAGTCCTTTGTTACCTGCTGTCTGGTCAATAGCATCCTGCATCGACTGGCGACAAACCTCCGGAAGATCTTCCATACGGCCTGTCATCATCAGTCTGACTTGATTTTTCATCAAGCCCTCGAGTTCATTATGGATCGACTGAACGAGCAGGGTCATCAGCATTTCCACCTCTTCCTTCGGGCGATTCCAGTTCTCCGTAGAGAAAGTGTAGAGTGTAAGGTACTGAATACCAAGTTCGGCAGCGCCTTCGATCGTGCTTCGTACAGCTTCAATTGCATTTTGATGTCCATACGTACGTTCGTGACCGTGTTGCTGTGCCCATCTGCCATTGCCATCCATAACGACAGCGACATGACGGGGCAAGCTTTTAAGATTCACAGGTTCTGACATGATAGATTGTAAATACTAACGTCTTTTACGAGGAAGTTTCACGTCACAGGTTTTATCCTCGTTACCAAATTTCACTGTAAAGAAAATACCCACAAACGAATACAGATCATTATTTGTCATATTTCCACGTTGGGTACCAGCGGTATTCACCGCGAGATGTTCCAATGTAATCGGATCGATCAGCTCAGGGGTTCTGTCTGCAAGATCACCAACGACATCACCGCGTTGGGCACGCAGCAAGTCATTGTCATAATAAACCGTGCTAACATCGTCAAGGTAGTCGGTAAAAGTGTATCGGAAACCCCATTCAGCACCGATAGAGAAGTAGCGACCCATTGTAAATTTAATACCGATACCAAAAGGAATTGCTACATTAGTTAAAGAATAGCGTTTCTCCGCACCGCCTTCAAGTCCCTGACCTTCAGTTCCAAGACTCTGCAAGTCATACACCACGCCATTCAGTTCAGCCTTTGGATTAAAAGAGAAGAGTGTGATTCCGGCGAAGATATAAGGAGAGAATCTATTCTTACCGATTTGGTTATAAAGTTTAAGGAAATTAAGTTCAGCTTCGGCTGAAAACTCAGTCAACGGGGAGGAGAAACTAAGATTTCTGTTAGCATGATCCGTACCCAGGTCAGAGGAAGAGAGTTTACCGAACAGGAAGTCGGCTTTCACTGCCCAACGAGGGGTGAGATTATAGCGGAACATAAAACCGCCCGCAGGGTGAACATCCTTAAACAGACGAGCTTGGTTAAGGTCACCAAGATAGAAAGAGCAGCCGCCCATTGCTCCAAATTCTGAGCGTTGTGCGGAGGCTGCGGGCATAAAAAATGCGCCAAAGAGGAACATTGAGCAAGCGATTACTGTAAATAACTTCTTCACTATTTAAAAATTTGAGGGTAAAGAAAAATCTTTATCCGTGATTATTAACGAGTTGACATATATGCAACAAAAAACGGTGCAAAAATAAAAAAATTGCAGCGTAGAAAGTCAAAGCGGGGAAAAAAGTGTATTTTTGCAGCCCAAAATTTTATAAACAAAAGGATTACAAACTTTAAAAGAAAGGAGATTTGAGTATCACACCAAACAACGGCAGACCATTCAGAGCATATGGTCCGCGTCCACCAAAGAAAGAGGCCCAACATCGAATCAATGAAAACATCACGGCGCAAACCGTTCGAGTTGTTGGCGAAAACTTCGAGCCCAAGATTGTTTCTTTACGCGAAGCATTAGCATTGGCAGAGCAATACGAGTTAGACCTTGTGGAAATTTCTCCTCAGGCCAACCCTCCTGTATGTAAAGTAATGGATTATCAAAAGTACCTTTACGAGCAGAAGAAGAAAGCCAAGGAGATCAAAGCCAACCAATCCAAGAATGCAGTTGTAAAAGAGATCCATATGGGCCCGCAGACAGACTCACACGATTTTGATTTCAAATGCAATCACGCAGAGAAATTCTTGAAGGAAGGTTGTAAAGTTAAAGTTGTCATCTTTTTCAGAGGCCGTTCTATCATCTTCAAAGATCAAGGTGAATTATTGCTTTTGCGCTTTGCAGAACGATTGGCAGAAGTCGGCAAATTGGATCAGATGCCAACCCTTATGGGCAAGAACATGTCCATTATGATCAGCCCTAAGACCTCCAAGAAATAAAGATAAAGAATGCAATAATCTCTCAATATAAACTTAAAAAACTTAGAGAAATGCCAAAAATTAAAACGAAATCCGCTGTCAAGAAAAGATTCACTCTTACTGGCTCTGGAAAAATCAAGAGACATCACGCTTATCACAGCCACATTCTCACCAAAAAATCTACAAAGAGAAAACGTAACCTGGCTTACAGCGCTATTGTCGACAAAACTATGGACCGCACCGTTAAGCAAATGCTCGGACAGTGCTAATTTAACAATCAATTATTAACAATAAAAACTTTACGCTCAGCTAAACAAGTGTTTAACCGTTAAACCGCTGACGTAAGCAAGAAAGGAAATTAATTATGCCAAGATCAGTAAATCACGTTGCTTCAAGAGCAAGAAGAAAAAAGATTTTGAAACGTACCCGTGGGTACTTCGGCAAACGTAAAAACGTTTGGACCGTTGCAGTCAATTCGTGGGAAAAGGGCCAACAATACGCCTACCGCGATAGAAAAGCTAAAAAGAGAAACTTCAGAAGTTTGTGGATCACCCGTATCAACGCTGGTGCTCGCGAATATGGTATGTCCTACTCTGTTCTTATGGGCAGTTTAGCAAAGAAGGGCGTTGCTCTTAACCGCAAAGCTCTCGCCGACCTCGCGATGAATAATCCTGAGGCATTCAAAGCTATCGTTGACCTCGTCAAATAAATAGCCATAGAATTTTAACACGTAATTTGAGTTTATTGCATATAGAAAGTCCCGCTTTTGGCGGGACTTTTTTCATTAACTAAAATAACCTAAGGTCACACAGATCAGCACTGGCACTTGTCGTACCATAAGCCGTGAATATTGCAAAAGATAAACACCCCTACCGGTTTGTCGTGTCGCACACAGAACACCGCCTCCGGAGGATCTGATGGGAAAAGATACGCCAACTGACCACCCCGCTCCGTTTTCAGATAGATGAATTGTATGTAATGCTCCGACATCATGGGATGATCACGACTTCCCACATGCACTCGAACGGTGTTCTCATTCACATGCGTCACCACCGGAAGATGTTTCTCATAACCATCGTCGCGCTTCATTGGAACAAGCTCCTCCATCTCCTCTCCGCAACAGGAAACGGGAGCTCCTGAATTAACAACCTTGACAACAATGTTGCCACAGATGTTACAACGATAAAATACTGTTTTCATAATACATGGATTTTAGTTAGTATTCATTTTGCCTATCAAATTCGGCACCACAAACATACAACACGATTCGCCTATCTATCACATTGAAATCATGTAAGATGTTATCTACATAATCAATAGGATTAAAAGATTAAAGGAGGGAAAGATGGAAGGATTAAAGGAGGGAAGGGTGAATGTACTATTGATAGAATCAATACGAAAGGATATTAGCAATGAGAGAATTAAGTTTTTTTAAGCATTCGCAAAAGTAACAATTTCGTAATTTTGCAGACTTCTTTTAACAAAACAACTAAACTATAAGACACAGAACCATGACATTACAGCAGTTAGAATACATTGCAGCGGTAAACAAATACCGTCATTTTGTCACCGCCGCCGAATCATGCGGTGTTACGCAATCCACCTTAAGTTCAATGATTCACAAATTAGAGGAAGAACTGGATGTAACCATCTTTGATCGAAGTGCGCATCCTATCCGACCCACAAACACCGGCGAGGAGATTCTGAGGCAAGCGCAAGTAGTACTATTCCACGCCAAGCAGCTAAAGGAGACCTCCTCTTGCGAACGCAAGCGGCTTAGCGGCGACTTAAGCATCGGGATCACCCCAACCATTTCTCCGTACATCGTTCCCAAGCTATTTCGCTATTTCACGAAGCATTATCCTGACATCACGCTTCATCCCACGGAGATGCATCGCGAGGGAACATTGTCGCGATTGCGTAAGGCCGAAATCGACGTCGCCATCCTTTCCGTTCCCGACAGCACCCCCGACCTACTTGAAATACCACTGTACAAAGAACGTTTTGCGGCATACGTCTCCACCGAAGATCCGCTTTATGCAGAAGAAGAGCTCTGTTTCAAAGACTTACCGATGGACCGTCTATGGTCGTTAAAGAACCAGATTTGCTTTCAGTCGCAGATTTGCTCCACGGGAGAGAATCTATGCGATTCCATCTCATCGTTCGAATCGGGGAGTTTAGTAACCCTCTTCATGTTGGTGGAAGAAAATGGCGGGTTCACGTTCCTGCCGGAGATGCACATTGCGCAGCTAAGTAAGAACCGACGACAGCACGTGCGACCATTGGTCAATCCCGTGCCAATGCGACAAGTTTCGATGTTCGTACGTCACGACTATGTCCGAGAGTCGCTGCTCAACGCCCTCGCCACTGCCATCAAGTCTATCATTCCCAAAGAGATGTTGGACGAACGCTTGCTGAAGTTCCCCATCCGATTGTAGCACCGGCACAAGTGACAATTTTGTTATCTTTGCCTTTCAAAATAAAGGCTATGATTAAGAACATTGTCAGTGTAATGATCGGAGGTGCCATAGGTGCTGTCCTACGCTATCTCGTGGGGCTGCTTTGCGCACATTGGAAGTTCACAACCCTTCCCTTAGGGACGCTTGTCGTCAATTTGGCAGGTTGCTTCCTACTTGGCTTGTTTATGGGTTTAGGCGAACGATACACCCATATTTCGGGCAGCATTTACCTGCTGCTCACCGTGGGCGTATGTGGCGCTTTCACCACCTTCTCCACCTTCACTGCCGACACCTTCCGAATGCTGAACCAAGGGCAGTGGTTGCCCGCCATCAGCTATCTAACGGTTAGCGTTGTCGTTGGCTTCATACTCTTTTGGATTGGCAGAAAATTAATCTTCTAAACAACATTCAATGAAAAAAGCAAGATTCCTTCTTTTCATCATCGCAGCTACCCTATTGTCTGGATGTCATTTTCACAAACAAGATCAAGTAAAGAACTTCTTTGAGTGGACCGACTCCTACGGCCGAAGCATATCGTTGAAAAGCGAGCCACAGCGCATCGTTTCCATCTCACCTGCCATCACAGAAATCCTCTATCTGATTGGTGCTGAAGAGAAACTTGCCGGAGTGTCTGATTATTGCAACTATCCTGAGGCCGCCACGAAACTGCCCAAAATCGGAGGAATGCAGAACATCAACATGGAAGCGCTGGTGGCTCTTCAGCCGGATGTCGTTTTAATCAGTTCGATGGTGTCCAAGAAAGATGTAGAGACCATAGAAAAGATGAACATCCCCGTCATCAGCATCATCGAAGAAAACAACATAGAAGGCATGTCCGACGTAATTACAACTTTGGGCAAGATATGCCATCGCGAAGAGGCCGCCAACAAAGAGGCCAACGCGTGGAAAGAATGCGTAGAGCAGGTGAAAAACGACAAAACCTCAACCTCCAACAAACGAGTATATTACGTGGTAGGTTTTGGCGACACAGGAGATTTCACCGCACCTAAGAGTTCGCACATTCATCAAATCATAGAATTGGCGGGATGCAAGAACATCGGGGAGAAACTTACGGGGTGGAACGTCAGTCGCGAATACCTTTTTCAAGAAGACCCCGACATCATTCTCGTGCGTGCGGAAGACAAAGAAACATTCTGCTCACAAAGTCCGTACAACAAGCTGACCGCCGTGAAGGAAGGTCGTGTATATCCAATCAACAGCGGCTGGATCGACATTGTTTCCCCGCGCAATCTCAAGGCTATCGAGCTCATACGAAAAAAGGCAGCAGAACAATAAGTCCATCGCCCTATTTTTTAGGAGGCCACCTACAAGTTGGCATAACCTGCGATACGATTAGTTGTTGGATTTTTCAGAGATTATATGATTATATGATTAGAGGATTATATGATTGATTTTTCTGGGAGTTAGCAGAAATTAGATTCAAAATTATCATAACGCGCTGCGCGCGAGGGGAGTCGCGGGGAAAGGGCAATCCGTTAGGATTGCACACTCTGTAGTGGTAATGGCGCCCCATACGCACCTTAATCCTGATAGATTCTGGGGGTGGATTATTGTTTTTGTATGTGTGTTCATTGAAGCACGGCGCGTCGCCCACGCACTATGCGGCAACGATTGGAAGGGCGCCGTAGGCGGTGCGAAGCGCAGCGAGCACGGAACCCCTGAAAAGCGTGACGGCGACGATAGGAGCCGGGCCGCCCAAATAAAAGAAATCCTTATGCTGTCAGCACGTAAATAGTTTCTTTATAACAGTTTAATAACACTTTAGAATCTTCTCCACTGCCACCTTAGCGTGTCTATATTCAGCATCCAGGGTTTGTCCGGCCACATGAGGGGTTAGCGTAACCTGTTCCAAAGAAGCCAGCGTCTCCATTGTCTCAGGCCATGCTGTTTTAGGAAGATTCTTCAACTTGGCATTTTCGTATTCCAGCACATCCAGGCAAGCGTGCAACACCTTTCCAGACTGGATGCCTTGAACCAGATCTGCGGTATTGACAACTCGTCCGCGGGAAGAGTTGACCAACACGAACGGGTGTGCCATCTGCTGGATGAATGCCTTGTTGACGAAATACTCGTTTTCCGGAATATAATTAATGTTCAGCGAGATGACATCGCATTTCTGCATCAATTCTTCCAAGGAAACCATACAGGCATTACCATCGCCCGCATGGGGATTGAAGCGGTCGTAGGCATACACCGTGCAGCCCAACAGTTTCAGCAGGCGTGCCAAGGCGGGACCGTTGTGTCCATATCCGATGATGCCATAGGTATGGGCAGCGAGTTCCGTACCTTTATTCTTTTCGCGCAGCCACGCACCCGCCCGCACCTCGTTGTTGGCCGAGGCGATGTGTCGCAAAGCAGAGAGGATCAGTCCCAGACAGTGTTCTGCCACAGCGTTTGCATTTCCCTCCGGTGTGGAAATCACGCGAATACCCTTTTGAGCAGCATACTCCACATCAATATTCTCCACGCCAGAACCAATGCGTACAATGAATTGCAGCAAAGGTTTGCTATCGATAATCGCCTTATCGACCACAAAACGGCTACGAATGACCAAGCCGGACAAGTTGTCCGGCTCCGTCATAAACGTATCATACGTAAAAGTCATATCTGTACGGCAAAGAAACCCGTTTTCGTTCAATGTTTCCGACAAATACGGGTGTACTCTGTCAACGATGAGCACATTTTTCATTAGCGTTTATTGCTTTTTTCGACTGCTTTTTCAGCCTTTTCAACTTCTTTTGCCAATCGGGTTGGAAGTTCACCCTTTTGCATACATTGATGGCACTTCATATCGATAGTGTACATACGACCAATGCAATAATTGGAGTGTCCGCAGCCACTGCGAGTAAGCTCACCGCTTTGCAACTTGCTTACAAAACCGGTGTCGTGAACGAGTGCGCGACCCATTTGGAAAGCTACGAAACCAGAGTCAAGCACCTTTTCCATATCCGATTTCTCAACCATACCGCCCACATAGATCAACGGCATCTTCAAGGCTGCGCGGAAACGCATTGCGGATTCATAGAAATACGCATCTTTATAAGGCACTGTAGGAATCACAAAGCGACCACCCAGAAGCATACCGAGTTTCAACCACCAGAACTTCTTCATATCCATATAGTGAGCAAGCGTCTTGAAAGGCATCGCACCACGCATTACTGCCATTGGAGCCTTACTTACAAAACCTGCGGTCAGCACCAAAGCATGGACGCCAAGTTTTTCCAATTCTTGAGCCACCTTCAGGCATTCGTCTTCCTGCATACCTGTTCGGAAACCGTCGGTCATATTCACCTTGACCACGATAGCCATATCGTCTTTAGCCTCCTCCATCACGCGAGTAATCACGCGACGCATAAAGCGCATACGGTTCTCCAAAGAGCCACCATACTCATCCTTGCGACGATTGGTATAAGGAGAAAGGAACTGGCTGATCAAATATCCGTGGCCAGCGTGAACCTCAATACAATCGAAACCAGAACGACGACAAAGGTCAACAGCACGACCAAAAGCTTCAACCGTTTCGTCAATCTCTTCGTGCGTCATCTGATGCGTAAAAGTAGGTGAATAAAGGTTAAATCTACCAGAAGGCGACCACGGTTTGCAGTGGCATGTTGCGCGGTGAGTCATATTGCCACAGTGACCTATTTGAATAGAAGCCTTTGCACCCTGTTCATGAATGGCATCCGTGAGTTTCTTCAAGTCCGGGATAGCCTCTTCACGAAGCCAGAGTTGACCATCAAAAGACAAACCGCTTTCCATCACGGAAGCGTACGCTACTGTGGTCATTCCAATGCCACCCTTAGCAACGGAAGTATGATAGTTAAACAATTGCTCAGTTGGTTTATTCTCGCGTGCCATGTTTTCAAAAGCAGCGGAACGGATCGTACGATTACGCAAAGTAATAGGACCTATCTGACAAGGTGTAAAGATTTTTGATTCTGACATTATATTCAATTTTAACAATTAATAACTTAGTTAGGGATATTATATTCGGGCAGTTTGAAGATCTGCCGAGCCGTTTTCGTTGTTTGTTCAGCCACCACCTCCACGGAAACGCCAAAGATCTCGGCCAATTTCTGTGCCACAAACGGGATGTAGGCACTCTCGTTCGTTTTGCCGCGATACGGCACGGGAGCGAGGTATGGGGCATCGGTTTCCAGCACGATGTGTTCGAGCCCAATCTGGGGTAACAGTTCCTGTAGTTTGCTATTCTTAAAGGTGACGATGCCACCCACACCGATCGCAAAGCCATGTTTCACTGCCCATAGCGCCTCTTGGATTCCACCCGAGAAGCAATGCATCACACCCGTAAGTTCGCCCTCTTTAAACTGCTTTAATATCTCGATCGCATCCGGATACGCATTGCGGATATGCAACGACAACGGCAGATGACGGTCGCGCGCCCAACACAACTGTTTGTAGAAAACCTCCTTTTGTTGCTGTTCATAGGTGCGGTCCCAGTAGTAGTCAAGACCAATCTCCCCCACCCCAATGACATTCGGATCGGAGAAATGTTTCTCCAACGCCGTTAACTCATCCTCATAGTTCTCCTTTACATCCTCTGGATGAAGACCTACCAAAGCGAACATATTCTTCGGGAAAAGGTCCACTGCCTCGTTGATTTGCGTAGGCGTTTCAGCGTTCACACATCCCAGTATCATATACGGAACGCGAGCATCAATCGCCCGTTGGACAGTCGCCTCAAAAGTATCCGGATAATACTCTCTGTATAGATGTGTATGGGTGTCAATGAAATACATTTGTTAAAAATTCTAAAGTACAAAAATACAAAAAAATCGGCTTGCAAATGCAAGCCGATAGATTAAAGTTCAAGTAAGCCTTTCTACTTAGAATCTATAGCGAACGCCAACAGCGAAATTATAGAATGAGTTGTAGATAGGATAAGCATCGTGACGGAAACCCAATACATTGACCATTGGACGCCAATCGATACTCAGGTTCAAAGGAATGTCGAATTGGTATTCGAAGCCAAACTGACCACCTACATTTACACGAAGTGGGCTATAATCATATTTATTCCAGAAGCGACCATAAGCATAACCTATGCCCACACCTGGTCCGAGGTAAAAATTGAACTTGCTGGAACCGATACCGATAATCCAGTCGTACATACAGTTGGCTTCCGTATAGGCCCAACCATTCCATACGTTGGTAGCACCGGCAGAAATGTCGAGCATATTTCTCGCACCGATAGCGTGTTGATAAGAGAACTCAATGTTGTAACCTACGCGTCCACCAATAGCACGAGGTTGTGCCATAGAGACTGTTGCCATGCTACAAAAGAGGAGCATTACAAAAAATACTTTTTTCATTGTTTGTGATTTTAATTAACAAATTGATTAATAGTTTTATTTTATTGTTTGTTAGTTATTTATAAATGTTAATAAATCTTAATCATAGATAAAAATAAACATCCTCGTTTGAAACAAGGATGTTGTTTCGATTAGTTCAGACTACCTTCGCTAACCCATTTTTCAATGAGTTTTTCTTGTTTAGACTTGTCAGAAAGCTCTTCCGTCATAATTTTCTCAGCAATATTGATAGAGAAATTAGCGATCTCGTTTTTAAGGTCGGTAATAGCTTTCATCTTCTCCATTTGGATTGTCTGTTTAGCTTCTGCAACAATCTGTTGAGCTTCAGCATCTGCGCGTTGTTTTGCCGTTTCCTGAATCTTCTGACTAATGATACGAGCCTCATTGAGGATATCATCACGTTCAGCCTTAGCCTGAGCCAGCATTTCTTCATGTTTCTTATTCAGGTTCTGAAGTTCTGCATGTATGCGTTCAGCTTCATCCAGTTGGTCTTGAATTTTCTTATTTCTGCTGGCAATGCCTTTCGTGATTACAGGCCAAGCGAATTTGGCGAGAATGAAAAAAAGAATGCCAAAGCCAAGAAGCATCCAGAAAATAAGTCCGAAAGACGGTTTTATCAATTCCATATAATATATTTTATAATGTTAAATTCAACAAAAAGTATGTTTCCTCACCAACCGTGAAGAAACATACTGAATAATTACTTAATTGCGATAAGCAGACAAACTACGATGGCGAACAAAGCGACACCTTCGATCAAAGCGGAAGCCAAGATCATATTGGTACGAATATCGCCAGAAACTTCAGGTTGACGTGCAATAGAGTTCAACGCGTCAGCACCGATGCGACCGATACCAATACCTGCGCCAATTGCTGCCAAACCTGCACCGATGCCGGCGCCAATGTAACCGACAGCTACGGATGCTGCTTGCAATAATACTGTTAAGAGTGACATAATTAATTTATTTTAAGTTAATTAAAAAAAGTTTTCTATTCATGTGCGGCATGGTCATCACCAATAGCGCCTGCAATGTAGATGGAACTGAGCAATGTAAACACAAATGCCTGAATGAAGGCAACCAATAACTCAAGCAGTCCCATAAACACGTAGAAAATGATGGAAACCACAGAAACGCCGTAACCAATTGCCGGAGCCATCTGGCCAAAGATGAAAATCAAGGAGATGAAACCCAACACCACGATGTGTCCTGCCGTCATATTGGCAAAAAGACGGACCATCAAAACGAAAGGTTTGGTGAACATACCCAACGTTTCCACGAAAGGCATAATTGGGATAGGGATCTTGAGCCACCAAGGCACGCCCGGCGTATTCACCATGTGTACCCAATACTCTTTTTTGGAAGAGAATTGCGTAATGAAAAAGGTAATCAACGCCAAGATACCTGTAACGGCAATATTACCTGAAAGGTTAGCACCACCCGGGAACACCGGTATCAAACCCATCAAGTTGTTGAGCAAGATGAAGAAAAACAACGTCAACAAATACGGCGTGTACTTTGGTGCGTGTTGTCCCAATGAAGGGTTAATAACCTCATCCTGTATGTAAATGACCACAGGTTCAACGAGCGCTTGCAAACCTCGAGGAGCCTGATCTGGACGTTTCTTGTACTGCTTGGCAACGGAAAGGAAAATCCAACCGATAAGGATAAGAGAGATAAAAAGAGAACAAACGTTTTTCGTGATAGAGATGTTGATTTTGCACACGTGGTCCACCGGATACTCAACGCCTTCTTCCATGTGGCCGGTGAAATCCTCAGACAATTTCACGATGGAGCCTTTTTGTTCGCCCCATCCCTGTGCATAACCCTTGTAAGCAGCCTCGCCATGATGTAATTTATTGGACATAAAAGCCACGAAATGACCATTATCCCACAACATAATAGGCAACGGAATTGTAACGCTTTTTTCGCCTTCACCACAGATGTGCCAACCATAACTATCGGTTACGTGTTCTATGATAAAAGGACCTGCATCAAATTTCTTTTCCTCAGATGCCACTGCCGATTTCAAGGAAAACGTCAGCATCAGCACCATACACAGCACAATTGAAACGAGTCTCTTTAGTTTATAATTCATACTATATCAGTTAGATACAAGAATATCAAGTTTAAAATTTTTCCTATACAAAAAAACGGCGCAATATACAATTTTTTGTTTTGACTCAAACTATCCTTAGCGGTGTTTTTTATACTTTTGCAGCCGTAACGGTTATGGCAAAAACACACGAACTCTTTTGGTCCTTTTTCAAGATTGGCACTTTCACCATTGGTGGAGGGTATGCGATGATTCCCTTAATGGAAAAAGAGTTGGTGGACCGTCGGGAATGGCTGACCAAAGAGGAGTTTCTCGACATATTAGCAGTTTCGCAGGCGCTGCCCGGAATCTTTGCTGTAAATATGGCGGCAAGCATCGGCTTTCGACTGCGCAAGGTGCGTGGTGCTGTAGCCTCCATCGTGGGCAACATCCTGGTTCCCGTACTCATCATCCTCGGCTTTGCCACCTGCTTCCGTTTTCTGAAAGACAATCCCGTATTCGAGGCCATCTTCAAAGGCATACGTCCAGCCGTTGTAGCACTCATTGCCGCCCCAGTATTCAATATGGCCAAAACCGCCAAGGTGTCTTGGCGTAACGTCTGGATTCCCGTCGTGGCCGCCGGCTTGATTTACCTAGTTGGCGTCTCCCCTATCTGGATCATTATTGCCACCATCATCGGAGGATTCTTCTACGGCAGGCTCAAAAACAGAAAGGAGGCGGACGCATGATCTTCTGGCAACTGTTCTACGTGTTCCTTCGCATCGGCCTCTTCAGCTTTGGCGGCGGACTGGCCATGATCGCCCTCATCCAAAACGAGGTGGTTGAAAAGCACGGATGGCTTACGGCACAAGAGTTTACCGACGTAGTAGCCACATCGCAAATCACGCCCGGTCCGGTGGGCATCAACACCGCCACCTACACCGGCTACACGGCAGTGGTCAATGCCGGCTACGCCGAATGGCTCGGCATCGTGGGTGCGCTCTTAGCCTCACTGTCGGTCATCTTACTCCCTCTCCTCGTGATGATGATCGTGTGGCATTTCTTAGTCAAGCACAAAGACAACCCCATCATCGCCAGCATCATGTCGGTCATCCGCTTAGCCGTCGTGGGACTTATTGCGGCCGCTGCGTTGTTGATGATGACACCAGAAACTTTCGGCACCTACAGCAACTCGCCAATTCAGCTGTTTATCAGCATCGGCATATTTCTCGCCACTTTTATCGCCGCTTTCAAATTCAAGGTAAGTCCTATCCTACTCATCCTGCTGAGTGGTGCGGTGGGCGGTGTTCTGTACACCCTTCTTTAGCCCTCCCTTTTCCAACACACGTCGGCAATAGTAATCCTTTGACTATAAACAAATGTAGAGATGCGGTACACCACACCTCTACACTTGGGATTGTTTACTTGATATTGTTTTTATTGTCCCATTTGGCCAACACCTTGGCTTCGGGCTTGGGCGGCTTCCAACTCCATCTTACCAAACTTGAACTCGATGCCACCACGAATGGTTCTGCCAAACCAGCTGTTGTAACTTACACTACTGGAGGTAATATACGGGTTGGTGTTGTCGGAGGCCATCTTGTTCCAATTGAAGATGTCGTTAACATTGACAAACAAGGCAATACGACTCTTCCATACCTCAGCACGCAAACCAGCATCGATGGAATAACGCGGTTTCTCAATCGTGAAGAGAGTTTTTGATTTGGATGCATAGTTGGCCGACATGTTAATTTCCAGCACCTTCCAAGCCTTTGCCCAGAAATTAAAACGGAAACTGTAACCTAAGTTCTGCACCGTATGTGGATCTTCCTGGTCGCGGAACTGGAACGACGACTGCATATAATACATATTGGCATAAAAACGGATGTTCATAAAAGCTTTGAGACGGTACATCACGTTCAACTCGGCTCCCGTATTCAACGATTTACCCGCATTGATCGGCTGACTGAAGACCACGAGTCTGTTGAAAACCGGATCAAACATCACATCCGTCACATAGTTGTAATTATCTTTGGTGTTTTTAAAATAGGCATTGACACCCACATTACCGAATTTGGGGATGAACTTGGTCCACCCTGCTTCTACTGAGTTGGTGAAAGCCTGTCGCAGTTCCGGGTTACCCATGCTGAAACTGTCTTCTCCATACGATCTATACGGTGTTAATTCCGACGCACTTGGGTTGTTCACGCGACGCGTGTAGCTCAGTTTGAAGTTGTGCATCGACTTTGTACGGTAGCTCAAGTGGATGGACGGATATAAGCCCCAATAGTGTTTTTGAAGATTGTACGCCTCGTGATCCAGGAACTTCATGTCAAAAAGTTGATATTCGGAGCGAAGACCACCTTTGAGGGTGAAGTTGCCAAAACGATGTTCAATCGTAGCATACGCATCGAAACCCCAATCATTGTCGCGCTTCCGACAGGAGCGCAGATAGTCCCTATCCAGCAGGCCGGTGCCCACCACCATCGTATCCACAATCGCATCGCTGAGCACGTGCCCATAATCCGCCGACACGCCCAGTTCTATTTCTCCATTCTTATGGTACGGTATCGTGTAGTCGAGCGACAATTCTACCGAATGGTTGCTACCCTTCGCACTATCCTGACGCTCCTTGTCCAACGTGTTGAACACGAAATAGTCGCGGTTGCTAAGTGCAACACTTTTGGAGTTCCACGTCCACCAGTTAGCGTTTGCCGAAATCTTATGACCTTTGTTGTTGAAGCGGTGTTCAAACCAAGTTCCGGCGTAGCCACCGCCCATCAGACCCTTGTTTTGGGTAATGTCCAAATACGAATAATCACCAGGATTATAAATATATTCATAACGTCTGGTCGAATCTGTTGAAAGGATCGACGACGTCATCAGATAGGCACCGCCCCACATATAAATCGTATTGGCGGTGTCGGGGGTGAAGGAAGCATTCAGAAACAGTCCCGGGTCATGTTGGGGTTGTTTAAAATTTGTCCAAGAACTGAACATGGAGGATGTATCGCGCGTATCATTGTATGTTACAGACTCACTGATGCTACTATTCTTGTTGGTACGATACGAATAGTTGAGGTAGGAACTGAACGAGAACTTCTGATTGGCGTACACATAGGAAACGAACGGGTTCACGTCGGGCATGGAAGAGCCTTTTAAGCCGAAGCTCAAGAAGCTGTTCTTTTTAATATTGGAAGAGGTCACGATATTAATGATGCCGCCGCTACCCTTAGCGCTATAGCGTGCCGACGGGTTGGTAATCACCTCTATCTTCTCAATAGTTCCGGCAGGCATCTGTTTGATGAACTGTTTCAATGCCTCTTCGTTCATATTGGAAGGTTTGTTATTGAGCCAGATTTCCACAGAGGAGACTCCGCGGAGGGTGATGTTGCCTTCGGCATCCACCTCCACGCCGGGTGCGTTTTGCAAAGCATCGGCAGCGGTTCCCGACTGCACGGTAGGGTCATCCGCCACATTGTACATGGTCTTTTCCCCATCAATCAAATATACCGGTCGCTCACCTTTTATTTTCACTTCTTGCAACGTGGCGCTGATTTTCTTCATCAGCACCGTTCCTAGATCCAGCGTCTTTTGAGCGGCCGACACGGTTACAGGCAGCACAAGAAGGTCGTAGCCCACCAACATTGCTTTCAGATTGTAGTCGCCAGCCGGCACATCGGCGAGGGTGAACTTACCGTTGGCATCGGTAAACGTGCTGCCCACCATACGGGCGGTTGAGTCGGCGGTTTGCAAGCCTATGGTTGCATAAAATATCTTCTCCTTGCTCAGCGAGTCGGCCATCACACCGGTTATGGTGCAACTGTTTTGTGCAAACAGGGCTCCTGTAGTAAACATCAAGAAGGCACTGAACAAGATAATGCGTATTCTTTTCATAATTATAGTTTTATGTATTCAATGTTTAGAATAAACGAATATTAGTCGGAAAAACGGGTCATGAAGCTGGAACTGCTGCTGCTTTGCAAGCGCTCGGGTTGTCCCTTGTAGGTTACCTTGCTGGCTTCGGTAGAGTGGATGCGTAGTTCGCGATTTTTGCCCAACTTCACAGTCGAGGCCTCTTCGGCACGCACGTGAGCCACGTCTGCATTCAACTCCGACAGGTTGGCAGAAGAGGCCTCTTCCGCCTTAACGTTCAGGCTGTCGATAGTTCCCGAAAGCGTAACACTTGACGCCTCTTCCAGTTCCACGCTGAGGTTTCCACCGCGCCAGGGGGCGTTGCTCGTAAATTCGCACGCCTCCTTCATCACCAGCGAGCGCAACTGGGGAGCCGTAACCTCCACCCAGATCGTCCCTCGCAGATTGCTTCTATTTTCATTCTCTATATGTAAAACCCCATTGCGCACACGGGTAGTCACCCCTTTTTCCATGTCCTTCGGGGCCTTTACCTGTACGGATAAAGAATCGCCCATCGTATAACTGATTCGCACGCCACCTTCGGCCACAATACCGTAAACGGGGGCCGTACTTTCCACACTGCGGCTAACAAAAGCATCACCATCCTCATCACACACATCGTAACGCGATTTCACCTGCTGGGCTATGGCAGCACGCTCTTTGAAAAGCATGGCTCCAGTAACCGACAATCCTATGATGCTAAGCACCCATACCGTCAGCAGTACCCATCCGAAGCCACGATGACGCGGGCGGTGTGAGGTAAGCACATACGCACTAAACATCACAACGGCGATAGCGGGGCAGAGCATAAACAACGTTAATGAGGACAGGAAACCCACCATCGCTGCGCTGCAATCTACGGGCAACACGTTACATAACAACAAGATCAGCCCTATAATGCAGCCAATGACAGCGAAAAACAACCCCAGCGCAATGCAACACAAGATCACAATGCCCACCACTTTCAGAAGTTTAGCAAACATGGAGTTGCCACCCGACGGCACGTTGTTGCGGTGCTCGCCATACTCTTTGATATTATCTACCGTGGGGTCCACACCTTGCATTTCCAAACGTTGTGCCACGGAGCGGGCTTCCGGAACAAATATCCACATCAGAATGTAGATGAAGAGTCCCCAGCCAATGCTCAACAGGAGCAGTAGTATCATCAGGATTCGCACCAACGTCACATCCCAATCCATGTAGGCCGCGATGCCGGCAGCCACGCCACCGATGCGTTTATTGTCGATGTCACGATACAACTTGCGCTTTGTTTCCTTACGCGGAGTGGACTGCGCCTGACTGGCAGTCCGGGCTTCATCGGCGCTATCGTCCTCAAACTGGTTGGGTTGCCCCATCGTTTTCATCACGTCTTGCACGTCGGCCATTTCCACCACATGACGATCCACCAACTTCTCTGTGAACAACTCCGCGATACGGGCCTCTATGTCTCTAAGTATTTCGTCACGCTCTTCTGCCTTGAAGTGTCGTCCCAAATCTTCCAAATATTGATTCAGCGTCTGATAAGCGTCTTCATCAATATGAAAAACGATACCATTCAAATTTACGGTCATTGTTTTTTTCATAGTTATATTGTTTATTGGTTATCTGAATTTTTGATGATGTTGATGGCACCCGCAAGCTCTGTCCAGGCATCGTTCAACTCGGCCAGAAACTGAACGCCCGCCTCGGTAAGTTCGTAATACTTACGCGGCGGACCTTGCAACGACTCTTGCCACTGATACGACAAGAGTCCGCCATTCTTCAATCGCGACAGCAGCGGATAGAGCGCTCCCTCCACCACTATAAGCTGCGCCTCTTTCAATTCCGATATCAGATCGGACACATACGCCGGTTTCTTGGAGATGATCAGCATAATGCAATACTCCAAGAAGCCTTTGCGCATCTGTGATTTAATGTTTTCTGAACTAATAGCCATTTCTTTTTTATTTAATTCACGCGGCAAAAGTACAAAGTTTTTTAGTACCTTGCAATGCAAAGTACTATTTTTACATCTTTTTTTTGGAGAACATTCTGCACTATGTCATCATACGTACTATTAGGGCGGCCCGGCTCCGTTCTTTCAGCCATTATCTATCCAACAGCTCAAAATGCTCTCCCCGCGCGCAGCACATTCCGGTAATTTTAAAGATAATTTCTGGTAATTTCTGGAAAACCATCTCCTTCTCTCTTCCTAACGGTCAACCTATTTCAGGCATTGACAGGTTAAGTGCATATTGGGTTGGGTGTTGGTTTGGGTTTATGTGCGTGACGCGGGAGCAAAGATAGGGGAAATTAAAGATTGGACAATCGTTTATTCATTTTTTTAACAAAATATTTTCCAAGATTGTCATGAAAACATCCTTCTCTTTCAAAAGGGATTGAACACGTAAGATATTTACATGGTTCTGAATAAATTGTATTGTCTTCTTCCGCCACCCATGCTCTTAAAGTTGGTAAGATTTGCTTAATTTCATAGGTGTAATTGTATTTTTTGCAATATTTTTCTTCTATTAATGTAGAAGCAAAAACCGAACTGCATATAAAAAATTCTACCTTTTGACCTGGTAACAACATACAATCCTGAAAAAGTGGGGTTAAACCATAATGAGGAAACCTGAAAATAGACTTATTTAAAGTATAACAAAAACCTATTTCAAGCCTTTCATTTTCTATTACAATGGGAGTGTCTGAAACATTCACAATCGCTAAAAACATTGTCATATCTGGTCCGCTATTCATACCTTCTATAGGTATATTTTTTTTACATTCCTTATGTGTTCGTATGGATACCATCTGCAAATCTACACTATCAATAACTATTGATATTTGGGAGTAGCAGATGTTAAGACACAAGACGCATACTGCGAACAGGATTGTTTCTTTCATAATTTTCTATGATTTAGTTGCATTTCATCATATTTCGTCTGCCATATTCTTTTACTGCTTCTTGAAAAGCCGGACGAGTCATAGGATAAGAGGAGTCGTTCATTTGTGTTGTAATAGCGCGTCTCTCAGAGGCAGTATTAGACACAGAAACACCTTTTTCATAATCATCAATGTGTTGTTTTTCGTGCACAAATAAGTTTTTTATTTCATAATAATTATCTGTAACTTTCTTATTAATATTGCCATCTATTCTTACGAATATTGTCTTTTTTGCATGATCCGACATCATCCCTACATTGACTCCATTATCCTGCTTATTGGCAACACCTCGATCCATTGCTTTTAAAGAATAATCAGTATTGTTATAATGTTGATAGATATTTAACATCGCTTCATCTGACAAATTTACTTGAGAAGGTTTTCTCGAAAATCCTAATTGAGGTATCGTTATCAATGTCATACCGTTTTCAAGTTGGGAACAATTCGTCCAATCCTCTTGTGTTGTTATATAAATCTTTCCGTCATCAATACCATCTGTTCCTAAATAGTTTCCACTATAATCAAAGAAATCCCCAATCTCTTCCCCATTCGGGTCCACCAACTTCACGGGGTTGTTCGCGCAGTACGTGTACGGGCTCAGGCTCGGGTACTTGTCACTCATCGGGTCCACGCTCAGCCATATACTCAGTTCAGAAGAATAATAGCGTGCGCCAAAATAGCTTAGCCCGGTTTCCACATCGCGCTCCTTGGCCGAAAAGGCGAAAATCGCGTTCCAGCTGGTGG
>JAKSMB010000005.1 GCA_024400875.1 Bacteroidales bacterium | reverse complement strand
TTCCTATTTTCCCACCCGCCCGCGCACCCCATTCCGCGAGTTTGCACAGCAAACGAAGCGGAATCTCCGTGATACAGGAAGGCAAACCGTCTTTCGTCCTTTCGGGTTGGGGATTCCGCTGCACTGCGTTTGCGGAATGGGGCGACACACGTACAGGACGGAACCAAATGGGCGGCGGCAGATCATATTACACCTATGCACACGCGTGGCGCCGCCGCCCATTCCTATTTTCCCGCCCGAACGTGCACCCCATTCCGCGAGTTTGCACAGCAAACGCAGCGGAATCCCCATGCCACAGGAACGGGAACCGTCTTTCGTCCTTTCGTCCGCCCGGGTTTGGGGATTCCGCAGCACTACGTTTGCGGAATGGGGCGATGCGTGCACCCCATTCCGCGAGTTTGTGCAGCAAACGCAGCGGAATCCCCGTGATACAGGAATGTGAACCGTCTTTCGTCCTTTCGTCCGCCCGGGTTGGAGATTCCGCTGCACTACGTTTGCGGAATGGGGCGACACACGTACAGGACGGAACCAAATGGGCGGCGGCAGATCATATTACACCTTTGCACACGCGTGGCGCCGCCGCCCACTCCTATTTTCCCACCCGATGCGTGCACCCCATTCCGCGAGTTTGCGCAGCAAATGATGCGGAATCCCCATGATACAGGAATGTGAACCTTCTTTCGTCCTTTCGTCCTTTTACCTTTCACCTTCCGCCCATCTACTCCATCAACATCCTCAACTTCAAGATGGCAGTATTCAACGACGCGGACAGGTTCCTGTGGGAGGTGCAGCTCAAAGACCAGCGAAACAAAGTTTTTTTGCCTCAGATCAAGTTCATCTTCATAGAATTGTGTACTTTTGCGGACCTGTTCAAGGAGGCGGACGACCGGGAGGCACTGCACTGCTGGCTCTACATCATCAAGAACATGGGCGACGAACAGACGCTGGAATGTCCCTTCGACGACCCGATATACCGCGACTTCTTCGAGCAGGGAAAAATCGAAAAACTCACGACTATGGAAAAGGAAGACTACGCTAAAAGCATCTTTGACTACCAGGACGTCAAGGACACCATCGAGTTCGAACGCGACCGTGCCCGTGAAGAAGGTCGTGCCGAAGGTGAGACCATAACCAAACTTGCCATGGCGAAAGGTATGCTTGAAAATGGCATCGACTTGAACACGATAGTCTCCATCACGGGGCTGAGTGTTGAGGAAATAGTGAAATAGGACAAAGGGGCGAATCTTTCGCCCCTTTGTTGCTTACTACCTACTGCTCTTCCGTGCGAACAGGTGCATATCCTTGATAGCGGTGCACTTGGAGCCGCAACGCGGACAAGGTGTGGGCACACTTTGCGAAGTGGCCTGCTGCTCAACATCAACAGCGGTAAACCACTTGCCACATTGCGAACATCTAAAAAGGGTCTTTCCTCGTATCATGGTGCGTAAAGGGTTTAGAAGGGGATGTTTTTAATCTCTTCGGCATCGAAGTTGCCGAAGTTATTTCTTGTAAATCCTATCCAAATCGGCTTGTGTGAACATGGCGAAGCGTGCCTGCCAGTAGTCGGATTTCTCCTTGTCGAACTGTTGACGGTCGATCTCGCTTTCTCTGTTGGGGTGAAGGATAGCGTTATTGCCATCGCCCATGTGTTCCTGCCAGGTCAGTTCAGCGAAGGGTGAATCTTGCTGTTGACCAATGTGGTGGAGTTCGTAGGGGTCTCCATTCTTATCGCGTGGGGGATATCCCTCACCGATGAGGTCAGCGTTATTGTAATCGACCCACCGGTCGTAGTCGGCCAGCTTATCGCGCAGCCAGGGGTTGTTGCGGATGGGATAATCGCTCCAGTCGATATCCTGTCGTATCAGCGCAGTGCGTCCCCCCACGATAGCTTCCTTCAGGTTTGCCTTGCGGTAAATCTGTAACTCCGCGGAGGAATGGATTTTACTGGTAATTAATGATGAGAATTCGTTGGGAGACATTTCTGTACTCAAAAAACTCAGTTTAATATCTAATTTTTTTCTTTGTGGCAATAAATAAGGAAAATGCCGCTGCAAAAATCACAGCTAATGCCTCAAAGATATTTTTTCTCTTGTTACTTTTTTTTTCTGTTTGTCCTTGTTCCATAATTTTAGTATTTTTAGTACTTGAGTATTTCACGACAAATTCTTTGTTTGCGTCGGGCACAAGTCTTTAATCTTGAGAAATTAAATTTTCCATAGATTAAGTTCATTTTTTTCCTTTAACTCAAAGCACATCATTAGTTCTTAAACCTGGATAAAGGTAGATTTTTTTCACTTTTATAGTTGAGTTCTCCAGTATTAATTTCAAGTGAGAATAAGTTCATCTATCGTATAGCCTATCTTTCATCTTCTGGATAGGAAGGTCTTTGATAATTTTTTTTAATAAACTCATTAAGTTTTACGCAAAAGTCATCTGCCTCTTTTTTTGAAAAATAGTAAATATTATTTTCAAAATCCTTTAGATCCTCAACAGATGTCGTTTTCCCTTGAATATTATGTGGCAACACTTTAAACGTAATATATCCTGCTCTATGTTGAGTGACCCACCAAACTTTTTTGTCTTTCATTTATCATTAGATTATTAATTAGGGTTATAATTTCTTATTTTTTAGTGATAATTTTTAGAAGTTCAATTAAAATTCCGAAAACGGTCTTTGCTGTATTTCCTTGTTCTTCAGTTAAATTCTTTCCATAATTGTTACTCATGATAAACTCCCTAATACGTGTCGGGCACAACTTTTTAGTTAAAAAATCTTTTTGAGCAAAAGAACAAAAAAATTGTTCTATTTTGTTTTTACAAGTAATATGTCGCAAAATTGTCGCGTAGGGCTTTCATGACATGATGTTGTATTTTTCTGCAGTCTTTTTGTATGCCTTAATAGCGTCCTTTGGATCTCTCCCTATTGAAGTTTGTCTATGGATAAATGCAGAGAAAGCCATTCCTACTAGTGCAGAACCTGCTCTGATTATTGGAGAAAAAAAACTACTAGCCGCTACAAGTGTTCCCGCTGCTAGTGTTCCTGTCTCCATAGTGGAAAATAAATTGTTTTTTATCTTGAAATCATTCTTATTTTCAATAACTTTGACGTATCTTTCAATCATGTCTGATATAATAATAGATTTTCCGATCAGCGGATAATATTTATCTAGTTTTTCTATCGTGGCACAGATTGTTTTAAAGAATTCAACTTGTTTTTCTTCAGCCTTTTTTTTATTCAAACCAGTAGTTAAAATCAAAAAATTTTCAAAAAATGAACGTCTAACTTCAGCGCGTTCGGGACTAAAAACATCAGTTATTATATATTTTGTAAGTTGATTATTCCAGTCATCAATGTAGGGATTAATTGATTTTGAATATTTTCCTCTGTTACTTTCGATGATATTTACAGTTTTCTCGCCAGTTCTTTCTATTGCATTTATCGTTTCATTAGAACTAGCATCTTTTGAAAAAGAAAGACTTTGACTTGTTTTTGTTTGTCTTTCTGGGCACGTCTCATTTGTTATTGTGTCAGTGAGCGTAAAGCTTGATCCAGCAATTGTTTCGCCAATTTGAGTGATGCCGTTATTGGCCATAACAGCTAACGTAGTTCCTGCATGATCAAAGGTTGTAGCTACAATTTTTGTGGCCGTTGAAAACGTATTGACAGCAATCAACATTAAATCTTGAAGATTATTCATGAAAAGACTGCCGGCTTGAACAATTGTATTAATTGCAAATTCCTCACTTTCCTCCTGAATAGCAATTACTTTGGCATCCAGCAAGAATATCAGAGTTTCAATCATTGACGTAAATTGCCTCCGCACTAATTTTTTTTCATTATCATTTGTACATTCTTCCAATGCTATGTATAAGCATTCTATCATTCGGGATATGACAGAGTCTATTAAAGTGGGCGCTGTAAATGAAGAAATGACATGCAGTTGTGCTTTTAGCATTTGTTGAACAGGTCCAGACGAAGAGTTAGCAAGATCCCTGATAAATTGTCCCAATGCAGGAATTGTTGAGATTTGTTTTATATGCATTTGTATGAGTATTAAAGTTAATAATGCCTATGACTTTGAAAAGGTATGGTTTATGATATGTTTTGTGGCGGAAGGAGTGTCTATCCCCTTATCCAAACAGCACATGTTCAAGTTCGTCGCCGAGATTGAGGTCCTCGTGGGTGTTGTTGTAGTGGCGGATTTTGCGCAAACTGACAGGCTTGTTGTGATTGTACTTGACAAACAGTCGGTCCATGTCTTTCCACTCCCCGATGTTGTAGTAGGCCTTCACCTTGTGCAGCAAGTGTCCACCCTCTCTTTCCATCTTCTCGTTGTTGATGACACATCGCCCGGCATCCAAGGTGATGATGTTTCGTTTTAAGGCTCGCAATAAGACTTCCTCCAACGGAATAGGAATGGTCTTTCCCCAGTTGGGCTTCACGGGAATGATGCATTTGTTGGGGTACGCTTTTGCGATTATCTCTTTGATTTGGGCGGCTTTGGATGTGTGCGTGGTGGTCCCCCTAACAAATCGATGGATTTCTAACGTGGGATGCTCTGGAAATATCAACTCCTCGCTCAACCCGGATAGGAGATTCTGATTGTATAATATGGCGTCGCAGGCTGATTGTGACCAAACATAAACAACTTGTGGGTCCAACTCCTCAATCAGTGACACAATATCCCGGATGGCCGCATCGTACGGCGCTGGATTCTCGGCATACGTCGGGTTGATCTTCTGCCCCACAAAATATGGCATCAGGTTGGTGAAGGCTACATGATCCCAGAAACCATACTTTTCCTCCGTGGTCAACGGTCGTTTTTTGCCTACCATGTAGCGTGTGAAGGTAGAGTAGGTGGGATATCCCGCCTCGTCGTTGCAAAAGGCTTCAATTTCGATGTGATTGCTGTTGTGCAAACACATCCGTTCGTCGCGACCCTTGTATTCGGCGTAGCACGGACAGTTCATATCCATTTCTTTAACGCCTTCCGTGGTGCAACATTTGCTCTTGTGTGGACAGTCGCGCAGGCATACATGATAGTCGCCTATAACAAGCGTGCGATAGCCGTTATACCCTTTCGTGTAATATTTGCCAATGCGTGGCTCAAAAAACATGCGGAATCTGTCTTTAATATTGAAATTAAAGTGCAAAAATACAAAATGCGTTTTTTTTCTTGACCATAATAGAGCCGTGTCGCAAAATTGTCGCAATCGGGTGTGATTCGCATACCGTAGAGACATGCCACTGGGAGATGCGCCAATGGCACGTCTCTACGCACATTATAATAGCAAATGCATGCCCGCCTCGTAAATGTGCTGTAATTCGTGCTGCGTTGTGCGGGGCCAACGGCTATATTTCTTATTGTTGGTTTTGCAGCAGTTGTCCGCAGGCGGCGGCAATGTCCTGCCCGCGACTCTGTCGCACGTTGACCACCATATTACAACTCTGGAGGTACTCGATAAACTCCTCACGCTGGTTGGGGTAGGAACGATGGTAGAGACCACCCGGCGTTTCGTTGTATTCGATGATGTTGATTTTCACCGGGAAAGGACGGCAGAAACGCGCCAACTTCTCGGCTGCCTGTCGGCTGTCGTTCACCTTGGAGAGCAACAGGTATTCGAAGGTAACGCGCGCCCCCGTCTTCTGGTGGTAATAAACCAAGGCGGCTTGCAGGTCGTGGAGGTTGTTGTGCTCCGTAACGGGCATGATGACCTCGCGCACTACCGGGTCGGCACTGTGCAGGGAAATGGCCAACCCGCACGGGAACTTGCGGTCGGCAAGGGCCTTGATACCCTTGATGACCCCCGCCGTGGAGAGGGTGATACGCGTGGGTGAAAGCCCCCAACCATCCTTGGCGGTGAGCTTGTCGATGGCGGTCATCACGTTGTCGAAGTTGAGCAACGGCTCGCCCATGCCCATGAAGACGATGTTGCTGATGCCGTTGCCGTACAACTCGTGGGCACGCTTGTCCATAAGGATGTACTGGTCCACAATCTCGCTGTAGTGCAAGTTGCGGAGAAATCCCATGGTGCCCGTGGCACAGAACGAACATTTCAGCGGACAACCAACCTGCGAGGAGATGCACGCCGTAACACGGTCGCCCGAAGGTATGAGCACGCCCTCCACAAACCTGCGGTCGTGAAAACGGAAGGCAAACTTGGCGGTCTTGTCTTTGCTGTTCACCTCGATGGCAATCTCCGCCCGATGAAAGGTGAAACTTTCTGCCAACTGCGTGCGCAACGCCTGCGAAACGTTCGTCATCTCGTCGAAACTGCCTACGCCCTTTTGCCACAACCATGTCCAGATCTGTTTGGCACGGAATTTCTTTTCGTTGATGGAGAGTAGGAAATCTTCCAACTCGGTGTATGTGATGCTTCTAATATCTTTCATTGTTGTTCTATTTTAAAAACGTTCCCTTATCCAAATTTCAAGGAACTTATCGTGAAGTTTATAATATCCTAATTCGTATGTTATCAAGTTGATTTGTTAAATTTTCTTCAACAAAGTGCAAAAATAAATATTTTTCCATAAAATGGAAATCATAAAGTGGAAAAATTATTCTTGGGCCGTGTGTCTCAGTTCAACTTTTACGTTCGGATATTTGTTCTGAATATGTTTGGCGGTCTGTTCCGCGAAATAGACAGAGCGGTGTTGGCCGCCCGTGCAGCCAAAGTTGACCATGAGATGGTCGAAGTGGCGTTCGAGGTAGTTGTCCACCGACATATCCACGATGGCAAACACGTGGCTTTTGAACTCGTGAATGGCGGGATACTGGTTGAGGTAGTCGATGACGCAGGCGTCTTTGCCGGTGAAGGCGCGGTATTGTTGTTCGCGTCCCGGGTTGGGCAGTGCGCGGCAGTCGAATACAAACCCGCCCCCGTTGGGCGAAGGGTCGTTGGGGATGGATTGCTTATAGGAGAAACTTTGTACCTGCACGGTCAGGGTCTTGGCTGGCTGATAGGGCTTTACAAAGTCGGAGGCAATGATACCCCGCAGTACGCGGGTCAGTTCGGGCAACTCGATGGGCAGGTTGAAGTTGCGGAGCAGACTGTCCAGGTTGTGCACGGCATACGGCACGCTTTGCAGGAAGTGCGTTTTGCGCTCAAAGTAGCCGCGATATCCGTATGCGCCCATGGCTTGCAGGATGCGTATCAGCACAAATCCTTGGAAATAGGATAGAAAAGCCTGGCGGTCCACCTCGATATGCTGTGCCAGGGTGTCTAAATATAGGTTGAGCAGATGCTCGCGAAGTGCGGGCGACAGGTCGGCCTTGGCATCGTAGAGCAACGAGGCCACATCGTATTGCAAGGCGCCCTTGCGTCCCCCTTGGTAGTCGATGAAATATACGGAACCATTGTCCACCATGATGTTGCGCGACTGGAAGTCACGATAGAGGAAATAGTCGCTTTCGGCGCTGAGCAGGTAATCGATGAGGTTGTTGTAGTCGTTTTCCAGCAGTTGCTCGTTGAAGGGGACGTTAACCAATTTTAAGAAATAGTATTTGAAATAGTTGAGGTCCCACTGCATCGACTGGCGGTCGAAGGCGGCGCGTGGATAGGCAACGGAAAAGTCTAACCCCTCGTGTCCGGAGAGTTGCAAGGCGGGAAGTTGTTGTACCACTTGTTCGTAATAGCGAACCACTTCGGGAGAGGGTTGCCCTTGGTCGTCGCGGTTGGCCGATAGGAAGTCGTACAAGGTGGTCTTGCCCAAGTCGGTCTGCAGGTAATGCTTCTTGTCGGGGGCCACTACCAACAGTTCGGGTACGCTGAAGTGCTTGCCGGTGAAGAACTTTGTGTAGGTGAAGAACGCCACGTTTTCGGCTACGTCGTCGTTGAAAGCGCCAATCAGCGTGCTTTCGTCGGCAAGTGTGAGCCGGAAGTAGCGACGATGCGACCCCGACTGTGCCAGCGGTTCACATTTTTTAACGGATTGCTTGGCGTACTCTTCTGCCAGCTGGGTTAAGATTGAGGTGGTGAAATCAACAGCCATAGAGATTATTTGTTGGTCAATAGTTTCTGTATTTTCTTTGCGTCAGAACGGGAAAACCCGTTGGCAACGGTGATCTGTCCGCCGTTGGTTTCGATGATGATGTCAGCAAATAGTAATCCCACCTTGATGGAAACACTGCCAATATTGCTGCGTAGTATAACGGTGGCATCGTGCCCGATGAGGTGCGGCTTGTAGAAGGTGACCTTCTCATCATCAATTTCTAATCGGTCAGGAAACATAACGTTTCCACTGGTAATGTGACTTGCTTTAAATGTATGTGTCATTTATTCAATTTTTATTTTTTTAACGAGATACGGCACACCACATCTCTATGTGTGATGCCACGCGCCAGTGGCACGTCTCTACGATTTACTGCCTTCAGCCTTCAGCCTTCAGCCTTTAGCCTACTGCCTTCAGCCTACTGCCTCTTGCCTTCAGCCTACTGCCTCTTGCCCTTCAAATATTCCTTGCCTGCTTTGTAGCCGATGTCGTAGAGCTTGTCCACGGCCTTGAAATCCTGAAGCCACAGGTCGTCGGGGTCGATGGTGACCACGTCGGTGAACTGATCGAGGTTGCGGAAGGCGGTGAGGTAGGTGCTGTAGCTGTAAGCGTGCATCCAGAGGGTGTGTATGTTTTTGTACTTGCCCGGTTTTTCGAGCACCAAGAACGAAGCGATGCGTCGGGTGCAGTTTTCGTCGAGCAGCGGTTGAATGGGCTGATTGTCGTGGATGCCGCCGTCAACGTAGTAGGAACTGTCGATCATTTGCGGTGCGAAGATGAAGGGCATGGAGGCGGAAGCCATCACATATTTCACCAGGTTGGTATCGTGACCTTTATAAACGGGCGTCAGAGAGTCCATATTGAAGGTGCAGCAGTAGAATTGCGTCTTCAGGGAGTCGAAGTTGTCGTGTGGCACATATTTGAGTAATACCTCTTGGATGGCTTGCGTGCTGATAAGTCCGCCCTTGTGATTTTTGCCGGGGCGTGCGAGGTGAAGCAGCTGGTCCATACGCTCGTCTTTGATGATCTGTTTGATCTCCAGTGGCGAGTAGCCAGCGGCATACATCATACCCATAATGGCCCCCATAGAGGTGCCTACAATGCAGTCGGGCTTGATGTCGGCCTCGTCCATGGCTTGCAGAAATCCGAGGTGGGCGTAACCGAGCGCGGCACCACCCGCCAACGAGAAGCCTACTTTCTGCGCCTGTACACCCAAGGCGCAGCATAACAATATAAGGACTAGGATTCTTTTCATCGATGGTATCGCTGTTTGTGTTACTTTTTTTGTTGCAGGTACGCTTTCAATGCGGTGGCCAGTTGGTCGGGACAGCTGGTTGGACCACCATTGCAGGAGGTGCCTTCCAACTTGCTGATGATTTCTTGAACGGGCATGTTCTTCACCAAGCGGCTGATGCCTTGCAGGTTGCCACTGCATCCACCTATAAATTGTACTTCTTTTAAGATGTCGTTGTCATCAATTTCAAATTCTATGAATGAGGAACATGTTCCCGTAGTCTTATATTGGTACTTCATAATTCTAATAGTTTTAATCTTTTGTAGTTATTGTCTTTTTTCCAAAATATTCTTTTCCCGCATTGTATCCGATTTCGTAAAGAGCATCGATGTGCTTGAAGTCTTCCAGCCAGTAGATGCCGGGGTCGATGTAAACGACGTCGGTGAACTTTTCCAGGTTGTGGAAGGAGGTGGCATACGAGCAGTAGGAGAAGGCGTGGAGCCAAACCAGCAGGGGGTTCTTCACTCTGCCGGGTTTTTCGATGACCAGTTGGGAGGCGATGCGGATGTTGCACTTTTCGTCCAGCAGGGGTTGGATGGGCAGGTTGTCGTGAACGCCGCCGTCCACGAAATAGACCCCGTTGATGGACACGGGTGCGAAGATGGCGGGCATGGCCGCCGACGCCATCACGTATTGAACCAACTGGTCGCCATGCCCACGATAGACCGGCTGCAGGGTGTTCATGTTGCTGCTGCAACAGTAATACTGGGTTTTTAATTGGTCGAAACTGTTGTGCGATACGTACTTTAGCAATATCTTCTGAATACGGTCGGTGTTGATGAGCCCACCCGGCTTGGGAACGCCAGGCAAGGCCAGTCGCGTTAGCCGATCCATGTGTTCGTCTTTGACAATCTGTTTGATTTGTTGAGGATGATAGCCGGCAGCGTACATCATGCCCATGATGGCTCCCATAGAGGTGCCTACAATGCAGTCGGGTTGAATGCCTGCCTCTTCCATAGCCTGCAAAAAGCCGATGTGGGCGTACCCCAAGGCCGCCCCGCCCGCTAAGGAGAGCCCAATCTTGTGCTTGTGGACGGCGTTTCCCTCAGGCGTTGCACACTCTGTAGGTTGCTCCTCCCGCTTGAAAAACCGAGTCACGTTCCCCAGAATCTGCGCGATGCCGCTTTTTTTGTAGGTGCTGCTGCTCATATTGTTGTCAAAATGCTTGTTTCCTCAACTGGTTATTACGTTACGCTTTCTTAGAGTCAAATTGTGTGATGGCCAAACACGCTAAACCGATACCTAACAACAAGGTGGAGGTACTTGCATCTGCCACGTGCAATACGTTCAATACAACGACAACAATGCCCATGGCTAAGGCAATAGCCTTAAATATCAGATTTATATTGAATTTCATCTTTAGTTTATGTTTTAGTTCATGTCTTTATTGAAATAATATTGCCCTTTTCCAAGCGTGATTTTTCCATATTGGATGGCGTTGGTAGGACAGTATTGGTAGCAGGCCATGCAGGTTACGCAGTGACCGTGCCAAGCCGGCTTACCATTTTCTAAGGTGATGTTCTTCAGCGGACAGACTTCTACGCACTTGCCGCAAGAGATGCAAGCGTCGGTGGTGTGATAGCCCTTGTCGGAGGCGTTTTTGTTGAAGCCGGGACGTATCAGATAGGTCTTTATGAAAGGTATGCCCCCGGGAATCATATTGAATACGGATTGACGATTCTGGATGGCTTCGATGATCTTGGGCATCTTCTGCGCCGTTTCCTCCAACTTCTTCTGTGCGACTTCCTTCGTGTCGAGTTTCATACCCGGCATCAGGATGTAGGTGTTGGGCATACGCACGCAGAAGGCGGCGTGAAGGTCTAACCCCACTTTTTTCAACGCTTTGTAAAATATGTTCTGCGTGTAGCCGACGTTGTCACCACAGGTGACTATGAAATAAACGTATTCGGGTTTTTTGTTGAAATGGAGTTTATCTACAAAATCTTGAACCAACTTGGGTGGTCCCCAGGCATATACGGGAAACACAAAACCTACGCGCTCGTCGTCGGCGAGTGTGTAGCTGAACTCGCCATTACGATCGGCATCGGGAATGAAGACTATCGTCTCTTGAAGGTCCTTGTTGAGGGCTTCTGCAACGTATTTGCTGTTGCCACAGCCAGAGTGATAAAATATCATAATATTATTGCTTTAATAAAAAGGATGCAAAGATACATTTTTTGTATGTTTGCACCTATAAAATTTTTCCAATGAACTATCTGACTATCAATAATGTTACAAAAGCTGTAGGTGAAAAATTGCTCTTCGAGAACATCACTTTTGGTCTGGAGAAGGGACAAAAGAGCGCATTGATAGCGCGAAATGGTACGGGTAAAAGTACCCTGTTGAACATTATTGCCGGCAGGGAAGCCCCTGATGCCGGTCAGGTGGTGGTGCGCAACGACATTGTGGTTTCCTATCTCCCGCAGATGGATAATTTTGATGAACAGGACTCTATCTTGAACGCGATTTTTGATGAGGAAACTCCCGTGGTGCGCGCGGTGAAAGAATACGAAACGTGCGTTTCTTTGCTGGAAAGTGGTCGCTCCGACCTGGTGCCGCAAGAACGTATGGATAACGCGATCCTGGAGATTGATAGACTCAACGCCTGGGATTATGAGTCCAAGATTAAGGAGATCCTTTCCAAATTTGGCATTCACGATATCTTCAAGAACATCAATGAGTTGTCGGGTGGACAGCGCAAGAAGGCCGCCTTGGCGAAAACCTTGATTGCCGACACCGACCTGTTGATTCTGGATGAGCCCACCAACCACCTGGACGTGGAGATGATCGAATGGCTGGAGAACTACCTCTCGTCCGCCAATATTACCTTGCTGATGGTGACGCACGACCGCGCTTTCCTCGACAAGGTGTGCAGCGACATCTATGAGCTCAGCAATGGCAACATTTATCATTATCGGGGGAAATACGACTATTTTGTAGAGAAAAAGGCGGAACGTCTGGCGAATGAGGCGGCCGAGCACGACCGCTTGCGCAACCTCTACCGTCGCGAGCTGGAGTGGGTGCACACCTCCCCGCAGGCCCGCACCTCCAAGGCCCGTGCCCGTATCAACAACTTCGAGAAGTTGCAGGAACAGATGGACCGTAAGGTGGAAACCGCCCCGGAAGCCTTTAAGGTGCAGTCGGAACGCATCGGACACAAAATCCTGGAAATTAGCCACCTCGACTTTGCGTACCCAGACCAAACCATCATCAAGGATTTCTCGTACATCTTCAAAAGAGGCGAGAAATGTGGCATTGTGGGTAAAAATGGCACGGGAAAAAGTACGTTCCTGAAGATGATCATGGGCGAGGTGAGACCCGATGGTGGCAAAATTACGCCGGGATTGACGATCCAGTTTGGCTATTTCTCTCAAAAGGGAATGGAATATGCGGGCAATAAGATTGTGTTGGAACTGGTGAAGGAGCATGCTGAAGTCATCCGTATGGATAATGGAAACTATATCAGCGCTTCGCAGTTCTTGAACCACTTTGGATTTCCATTTAGTCAGCAATACACGTACTACCAAGATTTAAGTGGTGGCGAGAAGCGTAAGCTCCATTTGCTCATTACGCTGTTAAAAAATCCTAATTTCCTGATTTTGGATGAGCCGACCAACGATTTTGATATCGATACGCTTAATCTGTTGGAGGATTTCCTCGACAACTTTGGTGGCTGCATGCTCATCGTTAGCCACGACCGCTGGTTGATGAACAAGTTGGTGGATCATATCTTCGTGTTTGAAGGAGATGGAAAAATTAAGGATTATTATGGCAACTATACCGAATACCGTCAGGCTCGCGACAAGGAGATAAAAGCTCAAAAACGTATTGAAAAAGCCAACCGTCCGGTGGAGGAAAAACCGGTGAAAGAGGTGAACAAAAATAAACTTTCTTATAAGGAAAAACGTGAATTAGAGCAACTTGAAGTTGACATTGAGGCGTTGGAGACGGAGAAGGGCGACATTGAAAGCAAGATGAGTGCGGGCGTGGGCACCCCTGAGGAATTTGCAGAGTGGGGCAAGCGCTATGCCGATATTAACATTTTTTTAGAAGAAAAAACCAATCGCTGGTTGGAACTCAGCGAGAAGGAGGGCTAATATGATTTTTAACCAATATTTTTATCATCCCGATTTATCCTCTTCTGTAGCAACGCTAAGTACGGAGGAATCAGAACATTGCTGCAGAGCACTGCGCCATAAGGTGGGCGACCAGGTGCTCCTTACCGATGGCAAGGGCTGCGCCGCTACGGCTGTCATCATGGTCGATAATCCTAAAGCTTGCATGGTGGAAATTCAAGAGGTACAGGAGAAAAACGACCGTCACAAGTGGCACTTGCATTTGGCTATCGCCCCTACCAAGAACATCGACCGCATAGAGTGGTTGGTGGAAAAGTGCGTGGAAATGGGCATTGAACGCATCACGTTCATACATTGCGACAACTCCGAACGTCCACGTATCAACCTCGACCGCATGAACCGCATTGCCGTGTCGGCGCTGAAACAGTGCCAGACCACTTGGCTGCCGGCGATGGAGTTCGTCCCTTTTAAGGAATTTTTAGAGAAAACGGCAACGTGGAATGCCGACCGTTATATGGCGTGGTGCGACGACCAGAATACGCGTCAGTTTGCACTGGAATCTTTTCAACATGAGGATATTATCCTCCTAATCGGACCTGAGGGCGACTTCAGTCCGGCTGAGGTGCAACTCGCGCGCGAACAGGGTTATGCGGAGGTGAAACTCGGCAACCGCCGCCTCCGAACCGAAACGGCTGGCTTATATGGCTGCTTGACTATCGCAACAAAAAGTTTAGAATAAAGAATATAGATTATGAAGAAGATAACCTCTTTACTATTTTGCCTTGTTTTGATGCTTGCTGCGTATGCGCAAGAGGATATGCAAAAGGTTAACATTGGCGTCCGCCTGGGCTTGGGTGGCTCCACCTTGATGCTCCCGCAAATGTCGAAAGCCAGTCTTGGCACAAAAGGTTATAACGCCTCGCAAAAGATGCAGATTGGTGGTACGGCTGGCGTTATGGCGGATTTTATGCTGAAGGAAAATTGGTCGGTGCAAACAGGTGTGATGTACTCGCTGCAACGCTTTACCCAAACGCAGTCAAGCGTATATACCGACACGGCAAATGTAAACTATTCACTGTCAACCGACAACACCTACAAGATGCATCGTCTTAGAGTGCCGGTGATGTTGACGTACCACACCTCGCGCGCGAACAACCACCTGAGTGTTAGCGCAGGTCTGTATGCCGATTGTGCGCTGTCGGGCGATATCGCATACGATGCTTCCGCTGTGGTTACCCCACAACACGGCAGTGCCACGAAATACGTGATTGGCGGAAATTTCGACCCTTTTAAAAACGATCGCAAGTATCTTTACTATAATATTGCCGACGATAGTCACGTAGGAAAATACAATCTGCACGACGGTCAGATTTTGAACCGCTTCGACGTGGGCGTTTCGGTAGAAGCAGGTTATTATATATCGAAGATGTATGTTGGCGTACAAGCCAATTTCGGTCTGCTCAACATGGCCAACAAAGGCTACTTTACCACCAACTACGTTGAACGAAATTTCAATTTCAACATCCTCCTGGGGTACAAGATAAACTAAAACATAAAATAAAGCCTACTGCCTTTAGCCTCATGAAACACCTCGGACCTCATGTAAGTGCCTCTGGTGGCGTGGAAAACGCCCCGTTGAATGCCATGGCTGTTGGAGCCACCGCATTCGCACTTTTTACGAAAAATCAACGCCAGTGGATTGCTCCACCGTTGACGGAGAAGTCCATCGAAGCCTTTAAAGTTAATTGTGAGAAGGCAGGCATCAGCGCGGACTACATCTTGCCGCACGACAGTTATCTGATCAACTTGGGACAGCCAGAGCCGGAATCGTTAGAGAAGTCTCGCAATTCGTTCATTGAGGAGATGCATCGTTGCGAGCAGTTGGGATTGAAGATGCTGAATTTCCACCCGGGCAGCCATCTGAAGCAGATATCTTTGGACGTATGTTTGCACCGTATTGCCGAAAGCATCAACATAGCCTTAGACAAAACGCAGGGTGTGATGGCGGTAATTGAGAACACGGCGGGACAAGGTTCCAATGTGGGATTCGGATTCCAACACTTGGCTTCTATCATCGATCGTGTGGAAGACAAAAGCAGGGTAGGGGTTTGCTTGGACACGTGCCACACCTACTCGGCGGGTTATGATTTGAAGACGGAGGAGGGTTATGTGGAGACCTTCAAGGAGTTTGATGAGGTTGTGGGTGCACAGTATCTGAAGGCTATCCATTTGAATGACACGAAAAAGCCGCTGGCGTCCCGCGTCGATCGTCACGACAGCATTGGCAAAGGACTGTTAGGCATGGAGTTTTTCCAGCGGTTTATGAAGGATCCGCGTTTCGACAATATGCCGCTCATTCTCGAAACTCCGGACGATACGCTTTGGGCGGAGGAGATAAAATTGCTGCATAGTTTGGAGTAATGCAAAAAAAATGTATTTTTGCAGCCTCAAAACAGTTGGCGTGTTCTGCTAACGGTTAGGCATCAAGATTCTCAATCTTGCAATACGAGTTCGATTCTCGTACACGCTACAAGGACGGAAAACCATTCGGTTTTCCGTTTTTTTGTTTCCATCATTTGCAAAGATAAAAGCGTTCGAAGTGATACTTTTACGCCCATATAAATAAAAGTAAGATGTGCTGCTTGGCATTCGCAAAAAAAGTGTATATTTGCGCCCTTTTTGTATAAAAACAATAATTTATAAATCAAATAATTAAATACACCAATGAAAGTTTATCAGACGAAAGAAATCAGAAACGTTGCCCTCATAGGCGGTAACCGCGTAGGTAAGACAACGTTGGCCGAAGCAATGGCTTTCCACGGCGGCGTTATCAGCAGAAGAGGCACAGTGGAAGATAAGAACACTATCTCCGACTACCGCGATGTAGAATTGGAAAGACAACAATCTATCCAAAGCACTATAATGTATTCCGAATTTGAAGGCACAAAGATCAATATGATCGACTGCCCGGGTTTTGATGACTTCGTTGGCGAAACCATCGGCGCTCTCCGCGTTATGGATACCGCTTTGATGGTTATCAACTCCCAAAACGGTGTAGACGTTGGTGCTGAAATCCAATGGCGTCACGCAAAAGCTGCTGGCATCCCTGTGATGTTCGTCGTTAACCAACTCGACCACGAAAAGGCTAACTTCGACGAAACCATGAACCAACTCAAAGAGTTCTTCGGTGGTAGCGTTATGCCTCTCCAATTCCCAGTAAACGCTGGCGTTGGTTTCGACTCCGTTATCGACTTGCTTCAAATGAAGCTCCTCAAGTTCCCAGCAAACGGTGGCAAGATGATTGTTGAAGATATCCCTGCTAACCTCGCTGACAAGGCTGAAGAAATGCACAGCGCTTTGATCGAAGCTGCTGCTGAAAACGATGAAGCTTTGATGGATAAATTCTTCGAAGAAGGTACCCTCTCTGAAGACGATATGGTAAGAGGTCTTAAACTCGGTATCGCTAACCGTGGTACTTTCCCTGTAATCTGCGTAGCTGCTAAGACCGACCAAGGTATCGATCGTATGATGGATCTCGTAATTAAGAACTGCCCATCTCCAGCAGAAGGTCGCGCTATGAAGACCACAGACGGTAAAGAACTTCAATATAATGCTGCTGATCCATTCGTAGGTTTCATCTTCAAAACCGCTATCGAACAACACCTCGGTGAAGTTGCTTTCATTAAAGTTGGCGCTGGTGAATTCAGCAAGGGCTCTGACCTTTCTAATACCGTAAACGGTTCTAAGGAAAGAATCTCTCAATTGCTTGTTTTCGCAGGTAAGAACAGAGTTGAAGTTGACAAGGCTGTAGCTGGTGATATCATCGCTACCATTAAGTTGAAATCAGCTCAAACTGGTACTACCTTGGTTATGAAGGGTGACGAAGTTGTTGAACCAACCGTATATCCAGATCCAAAATTCCGTACCGCAGTTAAAGCTAAAAACAGCTCTGATGATGAAAAATTAGGCGCTGCTTTGAACGAAATCCGTAAGACTGATCCTACCTTCTTGATGGAACAATCTAAGGAATTGAAACAATTGATCATCTCTGGTCAAGGTGAACAACACCTCAACATCGTTAAGTGGATGATTGAAAAACAAAATAAGATTGAAGTTGAATACTATGCTCCAAAGATCCCTTATCGTGAAACTATCACGAAGTCTGCTGAAGCTATGTATCGTCATAAAAAACAATCTGGTGGTTCTGGTCAATTCGGTGAAGTACACATGCTCGTTGAAGCTTACTATGAAGGTATGCCAACACAAAGCAAATATCCGATCCGTGCAACAGAAACTTATGACCTTCCTTGGGGTGGTAAGTTGATCTATAACAACTGTATCGTTGGTGGTGCAATCGACGCTCGCTTCATGCCTGCTATCTTGAAGGGTATCATGGAAAGATTGGAAGAAGGCCCACTTACCGGTTCTTACGCTCGTGATATCGTGGTTAACATCTACGACGGTAAAATGCACCCAGTTGACTCTAACGAAATGGCATTCAAGTTGGCTTCCCGCCACGCTTTCAAAGAAGCCTTCACCAACGCTGGTCCTAAGATCCTTGAACCTATCTACGACGTTGACATCTTCGTTCCTGCAGAACGTATGGGTGATGTTATGACCGACCTCCAAGGCCGTCGCGGTATCATGATGGGTATGGATAGCGAAGGCGCTTACCAAATGATCCACGCAAAGATTCCATTGGCAGAATTGAACAAATATTCTACCACGTTGAGCTCCATCACCTCAGGTCGTGCTTCTTACACCATGAAGTTCGCTGAATATCAAGCTGTATCTGCTGACGTTCAATCCGAAATCATTAAGAAATACGAAGCTGAACACGACGAAGAAGAATAGTCTATACTATTATTTATATAGAAGCCCGGTATTGCAAAATGCCGGGCTTTTTTTTATCTCTTGAAAATTATTCTTACTTTTGCGGCCATTGAATAATTATTCCAGTGCTTCGATACATTGTAAAGAAAATATTGTACGGCCTTCTCCTGATGCTCGGCGTGGTAACACTCGTGTTCTTCCTGTTCACGGTGCTCCCCTCCGATCCTGCCCGTATGATGATGGGACAGCGCAGCGACCTTCAAACGGAAGAGGCCATCCGCAAGGAGATGGGTTTGGACTTGCCTCTTGGCGTTCAGTATTTAGCGTACCTGAACGATGTTTCTCCTATTTCGTGGCACAAAACCCAGGATACGGAATCGTTTTTCTATCTGGATGACAACGATTACCACTATGTGAAAATCTTGCCTCTGGGCACGTCCGCGGTGGTGCTCAAAGCCCCTTACCTGAGGCGCTCGTATCAGAGCAAACGGCCCGTGAGCGAGATTATTGCAGAGGCGTTCCCCAAAACAGTACTGTTGGCCGTGGTCTCCATATTCTTCGCCCTCATGGTGGGTATCGTTATCGGTATCTTCTGTGCGCTCTACAAAGGCACGTGGTTCGACCATGTGGCGCTGGTGTTTTCCACCTTGGGCATGTCGGTGCCATCTTTCTTTGCGGCTATCCTCCTGGCCTGGATCTTCGCCTACCTGCTTTCCGATATTACGGGGCTTAGCATGTTTGGCAGCCTCTATACGGTTGATGACTACGGCGCTGGCCAATATCTCGACCTCAAAAACCTTATCCTCCCCGCTATCACGTTGGGTATCCGTCCGCTGGCAGTGGTGGTGGAACTGACCAAGAACTCCCTCCTTGATGTGCTTTCACAAGATTATATCCGTACCGCCAAGGCAAAAGGATTGAAGAAAAGTGTCATCATTACCAAACACGCACTGAAAAACGCCTTGAACCCAGTGGTTACAGCCATATCCGGGTGGTTAGCGGGTTTGCTGGCAGGCGCGGTCTTTGTGGAGTATATCTTCGACTGGAAGGGCATGGGGGTGGTTATCGTGGATGCCCTCGACAAGTACGACTTTCCCGTGGTGATGGGTTCGTTGCTTTACGTCTCCATCATCCTCATTATTATCAACATCCTGTGCGATATCATCTATGGTTGGCTCGATCCAAGGGTAAGTTTGAATTAAGGATTTTGCTGCCGACAATATTCGATGGCGTTTTGATAATCAACAGAATCTATCGTGTATTCAACACTTATGTTGGAATAGTGTTTCTTGATAACGCTGGATATTGTTTGCCAACAGGATCTGTATTTGGGGTGCTTTTCAAAATTCAAAGTGTTGTCGATGTCCCAAGATATGTAAATCGAATCGTTGAAGATTATGCTTCGCTTTAACGTAGGAATACATAGATTACTAAAAGTCCATAGAATATCTGAATTATCGAGGAGGTCGCTAGTGAAGTGCGAACTGTAAAACACAAGTTTTGATTCGCCAGGTTGCAGGGTGTCTGTGTTGCGCTGTTGGTCACCGTTTGCAGTCATTTCGGTGTATATGATGGGCTCCGATGTGCCGTTCTTAAAGTAGTATTGGTCGGTACGACTTGGGTCGCAAGCTATGGACATCAAAGTTAACCAGCAGAACATCATCGCTATACAAAGTAGAAATCTTGTTTTTTTCATGTTTTTCTATTTTATTTGTTGTATGTATAAAAGACGCGCAAAAGTAAAAAAAAACGCCAAGTTTGTGTGTTGAGCGTGCGTTGAAACCATATCATTCTTTTTTGTATCTTTGCCGCCTTAAAAAATGTTAAAATAACGTATGAAGGACAAAGATTTCGCACCAGTGGTTCCCCGTAGTAAAAAGACGAGACTTCGTTATAGGGTAGCTGTACTGGGCGGTGGCAGTTGGGCAACGGCAATCATCAAGATTATCACTTCAAATCTCGAACATATCTACTGGTGGATGCGTTCGGAAGAGGCTGCTGCCGAAATTGCCAAGTATGGTCATAATCCCAAATATCTGAGCTCTGTGTTCATCAATCCGGAAGAGGTTAAGGTGGGCACCGACATCAAACAGATTGTCAGCAAGTCCGACTATGTAATCATTGTTACACCGTCTGCGTACCTTCATCAATCGTTACAACCTTTAAAACGCAGCCAACTGCACAAGAAGAAAATCATCCTTGCCGTAAAGGGTATTGTTCCGGAAACGATGCAGCTGATTAGCGACTATATGCAGTCTCAGTTCAAGGTGCCATTGGAGAATCTCTCTATCATCAGCGGCCCATCGCACGCCGAGGAGATTGCCAAAGAGAAATTCACCTACCTCACAGCTGCTTCTGTCAATCAGGAACTGGCTGAGACAGTGGCTAAGTTCTTCACCAATCGCTATTGCCGAACCTCCGTTTCCAACGATGTGATGGGCGCTGAATTGGCTATTGTGTTAAAAAATATTTATGCGTTGGGTGCCGGCATCTATAGCGGTTTGGGATATGGCGACAACTTCATCGCCGCCTATGTGGCCAACTGCGTGAAGGAGATGAAATACTTTGTAGATCAGGTATATCCTAATGCCGATCGCCACATTAGCGACTCTGTTTATCTGGGCGACCTCCTGGTAACGGCATACTCCACCTACAGTCGCAACCGTTTGTTTGGTATTATGATTGGCCACGGACTCTCCGTGCGCGTATCCCTGCTCGAACTTCGTATGGTATCCGAAGGCTATACCGCCTGCCGATGCGTACACGAAATCAACAAGAAGTATAATGCGCATATCCCTATTGTGGAAACCATCTATGGTATTCTTTATGAGAATAATAACGTTTCTTCGGAAATGAAGCGCATTGCGGAGCATTTCGTATAATGATTCGTTTTGTACAACATACGGACATTGATCCTGTGAAGTGGGATGCGACAGTGCAACAGGCACTTTTCCCAACCATTTTATGCACGTATGATATGTTGAATGTCTTGTCGGGTGATGCGCAGTGGCACGCACTCGTCCAGGACGATTATGTGGCGGTGATGCCCCTGCCGGAACGTTGCAAGCACCACATTCACTATCTCTATACCCCTTTTTTTATCTCGCAGATGGGTATCTTCTCTGCCCAACCGGTAACGGCTCAGCGGATGAAAGAATTTCTGAGTGCCATTCCACGTCGCTATAAGCAAGTAGATTTGCTATTGAATGTGGAAAACGATACGTCGAGTCTTCAGGTCAATATGCTGTCGCTTATCTCGCACCAACTACACCTGAACCAGCCGTACGAACAGCTGTATGCGGCTTATTCGCAGAACACCCAACGCAATATCAAGTCGGCGCGCAAGCAAGCGTTGCGGCTAACTATCGGCGAGGACATCGTGGACGATATCATCCGGATGTTCCGCGATAGCAAGGGGGCGGACAGCGCCGTACACTATAAGGACAACGACTATGCAACATTGAAGGTGGCGGCACAGAAGCTGAAAGCCCAAAACCGATTGGACGTGCTGGGCGTGCGCAATGCCGATGATCAACTTATCGCCGGTGCGCTGTTGGTGCGCGATTATCAGCGGCTATGGTTCTGGTTTTCGGGTCGCGACAATGCCTTCGCGCAAAGCAAGTCGATGTTCTTCCTGCTGGACGAATACATCCGCCAACAGGCTCAAACGTCCTACATCTTAGACTTCAACGGTTCCATGAATGAGAATGTGGCCCGTCTGTACAAAAGCTTCGGCGGACAACCCTACACCATCCCGATGGTAAACCAAACATCAGGCATTCTATTCAAAACCCTCCTTAAAGTGTATAAAGCTTTTAGCCATTAGCTTTTAGCCTTTCGCCTACTGCTTTTCGCCTTTCCATCCTTCAATCCATCGAATATGGCGTTTCGGTAAACCAGCTCTTATTGGGTTTGCTGCCCATAACGAACTCTAAGGTGCCGCCCGCCATTATCTCCTCGTAGGTGATGTAACTGCGGTGATGCTCCTGTCCGTTCAGTTTCACCGACTGGATGTAGCAGTTCTTATCGCTTACCTTTGGTGCTTTCACCATTAAGGTGTTGCCGTTTTGCAGGGTGAGCTTGTTTTCGGGCATGTAAGGAGCGCCAAATACGTATTGTCCGCTGGCGGGACAAACAGGATAGAATCCGAGGGCGGAGAAAATGTACCATGCCGACATTTGTCCGCAGTCGTCGTTGCCGCACAGACCATCGATGTTGTTTTTGTACATCTTGTTCATCACCTCGCGTACGCGATATTGCGTCTTCCAAGGTTGTGAGGTCCACATATACAAATAGGGGATATGGTGACTGGGTTCGTTACCGTGAACGTAGCCGCCCAACATGCCTTCGCGGGTAACATCCTCGGTTTCGGCAAAGAATTTATCCGGAACGAACATCTCGAACAATTCATCCAAACGTGCTATAAATGTTTGGTCACCGCCCATGATCTGTATGAGACCGTTTACATCGTGTGGAACGTAGAAAGAGTAGTTCCAACTGTTACCTTCTATAAAACCTTCGTTGGAAGTGGACAGCAGGTCGGCGGGCGTTTTCCAACTGCCATTTTCGTAACGTGCTTGTGCAAAACCTGTTTCAGGGTTGAAGACGTTCTTATAGTTCAGGGCGCGTTCGCGGAAGGTCTCCAACTGGTTGGGGAATGGGAATTCGGTTTCCTTCATATAGTGATAGATAACCCAGTCCTCGTAAGCATTTTCCAGCGTAATGGAGGTGCCCACGGCCGACTTATTGTAGGGCACGTAGCCCAACTGCTTGTAAAGATCGGTATGGTCGTAGTAGTTGCAGTTGGCGCTGTGGATCATGGGGCCTACGGCAAGGTCGGGCGTGCCAACAAACGCTGGATTGTGCAGGTAGGCGTCTGCCACCGGAGAAACGCCATGGTAACCGATCATACACCAGTTTTCGTTGCCGGCGTGGCTCCAAACGGGCAGAATGCGATGCACACTCTGCTCGGCATGGTGCAACATGGACGTTACCATATCGGCAGCACGTTTTGGATCAATGATGTTGAGCAGCGGATGTTCCGCGCGGTAGGTGTCCCACAGGGAGAATACCGTGTAGTTGACCGAGCCGCTGTCGTTCGGATGAATGTTGTGGTCAACGCCTCTGTATTGTCCATCCACGTCTTGGTAAACGGAGGGGTTTATCATCGTATGATACAGAGAGGTGTAAAACATCGCCAGTTGGTCGGGCGTGCCGTTGGCCTCAAACATGCCCAGTTGCTTGTTCCAGGCGTTCTGTGCAAGCATACGGGTTTCTTCAAAGAACACTTCTCGAAGCAGGTCGTTGTCTTCTTTGTCTTTATCGCTGAATTCAATGAATGTTGTGCCCACGATGGTTTCTGCCATCAGGTTCTTGCGTGCTCCCAAGGTGCTTACCGGCGAAAGGGAAACCTGCATTTCCAAAACGGGGTTGTTTTCTGTTTCAAACTCAAACCAGGCCACCACTTTGCGGCCTGCCATCTCCGGAAAGTTGTGGTTGAGGTCGAATCGACGCCAGAACCCGTTGTAGTCTTGTTTGCCAAAATCCTGATAGCCGTAGTTCTTCACCGGTTTGTTGAAGTGGATGGCGAAATAGACGTAGTTTTCGCGTGCCCATCCATTGGTGATGCGGTAGCCGGTCAGGGTGTAAGGATTCTCCATTCGGAGAGAGGCCCACAGCACCTTGCCGTCGTAGTTGTAGATGGCGTGGTTGAGGTCGAGGATGAGTTTTTGGTCGTCCTTGTTTGCGTAGGTATATTTGTGAATGCCACAGTGCTCGGTTACGGTCAACTGGGCGAGAATGTTGTCATCGTCGAGCAGCACTTCGTAGTAGCCGGGTGTGCACTTTTCCGTTTCATGGCGGAAGCGGGAGCGGTAGCCCGCATCGGGGTTGTCGGCGGTGCCGGGATGCAGTTGCACGTCGCCAGAGAAGGGCATTACCAGAATATCGCCCATGTCGGAGTGGCCCGTGCCGCTGAAGTGGGTGTGACTGAACCCTACGATGGTTTTGTCGCGGTATTGATAGCCGGCGCAGTAGTCGTAGGCACGCGGCTGATACTTGCCGTTGATATTGTGTGGGATGGTGTCGGTGTCTGGACTGAGTTGTATGGCGCCAAAAGGATAACAGGCTCCTGGAAAAGTGTGTCCCATCCCATTGGTTCCAATGATGGGGTTAACGTATTGAGTGTAGTTGTTTTGGGCCATAAGCATAAGATTAGCGGTTAGGCAAATGAGGAACAAGGATATCTTCTTCATAATGAGGAAATAAAAATGAATGTTTTTTTTCGGTGCAAAGGTAAAAAAAAAGGAAACTATATGCGTGCTTATCCAGAAGATTGAAAATTTTACTATTACTGTCCGGTAAAAAAATCAGATAAGTAAAAAAAAGGCTGATTTCAGTATGTGAAGTCAGCCCAAAATGTTATTTTTGCTGTACCACCAAAATCAAAAATAACATGGGCAAAAATACACTTTTTAGCGGACAGCCGTTTTTTTTTACAGATTGTCTTGTCCTAAAATAGCGTTACAACAAAAAGAGTAACGAAATGGAAAAACAAGAGAACAAGTACGTTAAGCGTACGCAAAAGGAATACAGCATGTCCTTTAAAATGTCAGTAGTACGGGAGTACGAAGAGGGCAAAGTCAGTTTGGGAGAGCTGTCGAGGAAGTATGGAATACAAGGGAGCCATACCATACGTCAGTGGATTAATAAATTTGGTACTTTTGACTGGCAAAATTTAAGTTTACAACCCATGTCAAAGAGCAAAGATCAAGAGCTTCTGGAGCTCAGAGAAAAAGTGAAGGTGCTGGAGCGGAAAAACGCGCGATTGGAGAAGGAGTTGGAGGAGAAAGACATCAAGGCGGGATTTTTCGATCTGATGATAGACATAGCAGAGGAGGAATACGGGGTGCAAATCCGAAAAAAATGTTCACCCGAGCGGTCAAAAATATCCTGAATCCCTGGCTGCGGGACTTGGGTGTGGGGAGAGACCGCCTGTTTGACATATTGCGGGCCAAAAACATGCTAAATCATGGGGTACGACTTGTCCGATAGTCTGGGGACCGAAGGCTCGCTGAGAGCCTTGAGGATGGCCCATGCTAACAGGATATATGCCGAAGAACCACTTATCCACCACTCGGACCGGGGAATTCAATACTGTTCGGACCAATATCAGGAAAAGCTGCGTAAATATGGTATAACCACAAGTATGACAGAATCTTATGATCCTTACGCAAATGCCATTGCTGAACGCGTAAACGGAATTCTCAAACAGGAGTTCCTGCTCGAGGGACTCAACCTTCCGCTTTCCTTGATGAAGAAAGTCGTCAAGGAATCCGTATCTACATATAATACAAAAAGGCCGCACTTGTCTTGCGGTTACAACACTCCTGAGTTTATGCACAAACAATGCACATTAAAAATAAAAACTTACAAGAAAGCAGACAAAAAAACGCTGTCGGAAGCTTCCGACAGCGTTTAAGTTGTAATTTTGCACAGTAAAAAAACTGTAACGGTTATTTAGGACTAGTCAGATGTATGTGGAATTTTTTATGAAAACCAAGTGCCTGTCAAATATTTACAACATTTTCTTGGACAACACGTATATAGTTACCAATTTATTAATAATTCGTGCCTGGGAGGAGGGCTGTTTTAAATTATGCCGAAATGACGAAAAATTATGCCGAAATGATGGTCGAAAAGAGTGAAAATAAAGCAAAATCCCCGGCTTTCCAGTGGGAAGGTCGGGGTTTTGGAAGTTTTATTGGTAAGGAATTACAATCTTAGTATTCGTCAACGACGGTTATCCATTTGTACACTTGGTCGCCACGACGAACCAGACCGTTTAAAGGAATAGAGCAGTAAACACCTTTCTGCACCTTCTCAACAGGTTTCAAGTCCAAGCGGATCTCCCTTGCCGTATCTTCATACACGCCGGTGGTTGGACCAATGATGAGAATCTCATCCCCAACCGCTAATTCAGATTCTTCCATACAGATTTCTGCTACGGAGATGTTGCCGAAATAGTTGGTGATTTTGCCGATGTGTTGCTTGATGCGAGAGGCTTGGGAACCATAACGCTCCGACCATTCGCCCATTGTTCTACCCAGATAGTAGCCATCCCAGAAGTCGCGGTTGTAAACACTGCGCAAACGGGTCATCCATTGCTCGGTTTTCTCCTTCGTGAAGGTGCCGTTCTGAATGGCATCTAACGCTTCGTGGTAACATTGCGTGACGATTTTCACGTATTCGGCCGATCGGCCACGGCCTTCAATCTTTAATATGCCAACACCCGCCTTGATAATCTTGTCCAAGAAACCAATGGTACACAAGTCTTTGGGCGACATGATGTACTTGTTGTCAATCATCAGTTCCAACTCGGTTTCCAGGTCTTGCACCTTATAAGCACGGCGACAAGGTTGTATGCAGGCGCCGCGGTTGGCGGGGTAGTTGAAGTTGTCTAAGCTGAGATAACATTTGCCCGAAACAGCCATACAGAGGGCGCCGTGAACAAACATCTCGATTTTCACGAGCTCGCCCTTCGGTCCGCAGATATTCTCTTTGCGGATGGTTTCGCATATATCGGCTACGTGTTTCAGGTTGCACTCGCGGCCCAGTACCACCACGTCGGCAAACTGCGCGTAATAACGTACGGCCTCCACGTTGGTAACATTGCACTGGGTGGAGAGGTGTATCTCTAACCCGATTTGTCGCGCATATTGGATAACCGCCATATCAGAGGCGATGATGGCCGTAACCTGACATCTCTTGGCGGTGTCTAACAATTCGTGCGCTTTCTGGATCTCGTCATTGTACACGATCGTGTTCACGGTCAGATAGGAGCTGACGTTGTGTTCACGACAAATATCCGTGATCTGCTGCAAATCGTCGAGGGTGAAGTTAGCAGCAGAGCGTGAACGCATATTGAGTGCGCCCACGCCAAAGTATATGGAACCGGCGCCTGCGTTTATGGCAGCCATCAGGGATTCGTAAGATCCCGCCGGTGACATTATCTCAATCATAGTTTAAAATCTCGTTTCCGATTCGTCTTTCTTCTTGGAGATCATCTTCAGGAAGGAAACTTCCTGTTTGGTGAGGAAACGCCATCTGCCGCGTGGCAGGTCTTTCTTGGTGAGCCCTGCGAAAACGACACGGTCCAACTTCACCACTTCGTAGCCCAGGTATTCGAAGATACGACGTACAATGCGGTTCTTGCCAGAGTGGATGGTGATACCCACGTTGATTTTGGAATCGTCCACATATTGAACATCATCCGGGGTGATGACACCGTCAGACAACTCGATACCGTTGCGAAGGGCAGCCATATCGATAGCGGCGAAGTTCTTGTCCAATTCCACAGAGTAGGTTTTTTCAATCTGTGAGCTTGGGTGTGTGAGCTTCTTGGTAAGGTCGCCATCGTTGGTGAAAAGCAACAGACCGGTGGTGTCGCGGTCGAGGCGGCCAACCGGGTAGATGCGTTCGTCACAAGCGTCACGTACCAACTCCATAACGTTGGCGCGGTCGCGCTCATCGTCGGTGGTGGTGATGTAGTCTTTGGGCTTGTTAAGAAGAACATACACCGGCTTTTCGCGTTGCAGCACCTTGTCTTCGTAGCGTACTTCATCGGTAGGAAGCACCTTGTGCCCCATCTCGGTAACCACTTCGCCATTCACGGTGATGGCACCGGAAGCGATCAGCACGTCAGCATCACGACGAGAACAGATACCTGCATTGGCGATGTATTTGTTCAAACGGATTGGGCCATGTTGTTCTTCGTATTCCAAGGAAAGCACTTTCTGTCCGCGTGGGGTCTGACGACCTTCGCGTTTGCGTCTTTCCACGATTTCGGTAAGGATTTCGGATTCTGCTGTGTAGTTGCGACGACGTGGACGTTTTTCTTCGAAACGGTCGCTGCGGCCGCGTCTGTCTCTGCGTGGACGGTCATCGTCGTTGAAACGGCGCTTTGGACGATCTTCATCGTTGAAGCGACGTGCTGGACGGTCGTCGTTGCGGTCGAAACTGCGTCTGCCGCGTGCAGGCTTGCGATCGTCATTGTTGAAACTACGTTTTGGACGTGATGACTTCTCATCATCGCCGAAGGAGCGTTTTGGACGTGAACTTCTGGGTTTGTCATCGTCAAAACGACGTTTAGGACGGCTATCTGTTGTACGTGGCTTTCTCTCGAAAGGCTTGCTGTCCTCAAAATTTTCGCTATTGAATTTTCTTGCCATTAATGGGATTTTTCACTGTTTTAAAACGGCCGCAAAAATACAAAATATAATTGACATTACCTTTCTCTTCCTTCTTCTTTCCAACCTTCACTCTTTCTCTCCTTTTTTGTATCTTTGCGCCCTTAAAATTTGTAGGATGAAAAAGAATAAAATCTATCTCATTATAGCAGGAATCCTTGTCTTGCTTTGCTTAATTGTCGTTTTCTTTAAGACAGGTGTTTTTCACGGAAGCAACCAGTCTCCTAAATCTAACGCCTTTGCTGTGAAGGATACGTCCACTGTAAGCAAGGTGTTTATCGCCGATATGAATGGAGAGAGTGTTCTCCTCAGTCGAAAAGAGGATGGATGGTATGTTCAGGATACGGTGAAGGCAATGCCTAAGAAAATTGATGAACTGCTGTCTGTGGTTTGCAATATTACGATGCAACAAACTGTGGCAAAGACCGCTCAATCTAACATCAACAAGATGATGTCTGTGAATGCCGTAAAGGTTGAAATCTACCAGAAGGCTCCTTTGTTCACACTTTTTAAACACCCTTTCTTTGTTAAAGAACGACTGGTGAAAACCTACTATATGGGCCCTGCTACAATGGATAATGTATCCAACTTTGCCATCTTGGACGGCTTTGATGAACCTTGTATCGTTCATGTTCCAGGATTCCGAGGATTCTTAACTCCATCTTACTCGTTTCACGCAACCGATTGGTTCAATTGTGACCTTTTCTCTACAAAGATCACCCGTATCAAAACTTTGAAGGTGGAAGATATGGAGAATCCTGAAGAGTCTTTCATCGTTGAAAAGGCTGGCGCTCGCTTCTTTAATTTGTTCAATATTCAACACGAACAAATTATGGATTACGATACTGTTAAATTGTTGGACATGCTTTCAGAATATCGAGACAAGAATTACGAGACTTACGTCACCAGTGTTGGTGGCTCAGAAAAAGATTCCATTTTGCGTTTTAATTTGTTTAAAACCATCACTTTGACGGATATTGATGGCAATGAAACTCGCTTGGATATGTATCGTAAGTTGACTCCAGATGCCATGTATTTGGATGCTATCTTGGGCAATGTGGGCGATATGACGGAAGAAGGACCTTACAATAGAGATAAGTTCTATGCAGTGTTGAACAAGAATACGAATCGTTTGGTGCAATGCCAATATTATCACTTTGATCGTCAGGTTCAACCTTTGTCTTATTTCTTGAAAAAGCAGTAAGATGACTGTGGATGAGATGTATATGCAGCGCTGTCTGCAATTAGCGTCGTTGGGATTGGGTGATGTTCAACCTAACCCGATGGTTGGTGCTGTGATTGTTAAGGATGGACAAATTATCGGTGAAGGTTATCATCACAAGTATGGCGGCCCTCATGCTGAAGTAAACGCTATTGATTCTGTGAAGGACAAGGAACTTCTCAAGAAATCGACGATTTATGTCAACTTGGAACCATGCTCTCATTTTGGAAAGACACCACCCTGTGCGGATCTTATTATCCGTATGGGCATACCAAAGGTTGTAGTAGGAACTGTTGATTACCACGATAAGGTTAATGGACACGGTATCGCAAAGTTGCAAGACGCCGGCATTGAGGTTGTGACGGGTGTTTGTGAAGCTGATTGCATCGAACTGAATAAACGTTTCTTCACCTACCATAGACAACATCGCCCGTATGTAATCTTGAAATGGGCGCAAACAGCTGATGGCTACATGGATATTGATCGATCAGAGAGTCCGGTAGACAGTTATTGGATAACCAACCCTTCGCTGAAGGTTGTTGTTCACAAGTGGCGTAGCGAGGAGGACGCTATCTTGGTTGGTCATAATACAATGCTGAACGACAAACCACAGTTGACCACTCGCCTTTATCCTGGTAAGGATCCTCAACGCTATTTGATGCAACGAGGTGACGAACAGATTGCCCCACTGCCATGTACCTTAACACCTTCAAATGTGGAGGAATGTTTGCACATAATGTATGACAATCGTGTGCAATCAGTGATTATTGAGGGTGGACGAAAGACCTTAGACATGTTCATCACATCTGGATTGTGGGACGAGGCGCGTATTTTAGTGGGATCGCAATATTGGGGTAAAGGACTCCCTGCGCCTGTATTAACGCAAACACCGAATAAAATCGAAGTTATTGACAATAATAAGATAATGTATGTTCGAAGACACCTATAAGACGATATCGGCGCCTTCAACGGGTTCCTATAGTGAAAAACGTAGCAAATTCTTAGCGTATGCTTTCCCAGTGCAAACGGAAGCGCAGATCAAAGAGCATGTTGCGGAAATACAGAAAAAGCACTATGATGCTCGTCATTGTTGCTATGCCTATATCATAGGTCCTCGTAAAGATGCTTATCGTGTGAATGATAATGGGGAGCCATCTGGTACAGCAGGTCGCCCTATACATGGACAATTATTGTCAAAGGATTTAACGAATACATTAGTTATTGTGGTTCGATATTTTGGAGGTATCAAGTTGGGCGTAAGTGGTTTGCAGAATGCCTATAAAGTGGCTGCACGTGAAGCCCTTGAGGCGGCAAATATCGTTGAGAAAACGATAGATGAAACCTATCAGGTGACCTTCGAATATTTGCAAATGAATGCCGTCATGCAGCAGATGAAGGATCCATACGTTACGATTCTCAGCCAGCAGAGCGACCTTAACTGCATGATACAATTCTCCATCCGTCAGCGGGAAGCCGACCGAATTGTGGAAGCATTGAAAAAAGTAGGAACGGTGACGGTTCTTTAGAAGTCGAAACCTGCCATAACACCTCTTGGATGCACGATGGTGTAGTGCGTGAATCGCTCGTCAGCAGTGAAACCATCGCCATAATGAACGGAACCGTCAGCCTTAGCTTGTTTCACCAAGGAATTGGAGAATATTGTTCTCTTTTGTTGATCCCAAGTTATTTCGTCTGTGTAAAGCGTGTCGCCTTTGATAACGTCGATGATGACCACGTTTTTAGAGGCTTTGTATGATTTATTGAGTTTTTCAATGGCATAGTCGGCAGTGATGATGGCCTGTTTTTGTCCACTTTCAGTAAAGGAGGATATACGAATACCCTTAGGACAGTCGGAGTAACTGCTGTCTGAATAATATTTGTTCATCAAAGGTGCTTCCACAATGAAGCTGGTTTTTCCGAACTCGCTCATGGTGATTACCATATTTTCTACGGATTCATCGGGATATTTGCCTTTGTAGTTGAACAGAATATCATCTTTGTTTTTATGGTTACAAGAAATGAAAAACATCATAAGGCACAAGGCCATTATGATGTTTTTCAGGGTATTAAAAGTTGAATGTGCGTACATTACAACGAAGGGATATTATCTAACGGTAGTATTTTCTTGGATCCAGCAACCTACGTGGTAAGATTGACCTGCGCTAAGACCTCTCTTGAAGAGTTCTTCTTTAGCAGGGAATCTAAGTTTAGCACGTTCATTGTTTGCTTCGTTAGCGCAAGAAGGATCAACAGCAGCAGCTTTAGCGTATTTGTCAGCAGCAGCCCAAGAGCAAGCCAATGGAATATCTTCGCCAGAGCATCTACCACCAGAGGTAGCGTACAATTTACCGATCAAGATATAAGCTTTACCCATATTAGGTTGAGCTTTGAGAGCAGCGTATGCAGCAGCGCGAGCTTCGCTGTAAGCCAATTTGGTTTGGTAAGCAACAGCCAACATATAGTTAGCATCAGCTTTTTGTTCGTTGGTTTCGCTCAAGTTAACTGCATCTTGGAAGTAAGTGATAGCCTTGTCCAATTCGGAGTTATCTTTTTCGTTACCATAGCTTCTCAAAGAGAGCATACCCATCCAGTAAGCGGTACCACGGTTAGGATTGTTTCTGTGAACGATTTCCAAAGCTTCTTTGAAGGTTGGGTTGGTGATACAGCCACTCTTTGACATAGTGGTGATCATCTTGTTTACAGCAGAGATATCGTCCTTAACTGTAGGAAGCTTTTGTGAGTAGAGTTCTTCCAAGACCTCGCAAGATGCGTAAGGAGCAACGCCTTTTTCCATCTTAGAAAGTGTGGTGCGATAGTTGGAAACCAACTTCATTTGACGAGCGGTGTCAGCGATGATGGTTTTGGATTGTTTGTCATATTCCATACGGTCAAGAGTACCAGCATCAAGTTTAGCATTCAAATCTTCAAGATTAGCTACTTGTGATTCGTATTTTACTAAAGCATTGTTGATAGAGATATCCAAATAGTCGGTAGCACGACCGTAAGCATCGATAACATAAGAGGTGTCTTTTTTAGCCTTGGTAGCCCAAGTTGCCAATTGGAAATATTTATCCCAAATGTTAGGTTGAGTTTTTTCCTTTTCTAATTCAACAGATTGGATGAATTGGTTGAGGATTTCCATAAGTTCGTCTTGTGAGCTTGCTTTAGCGCGATATTTCATTTGATAGTAAGCCTTGAAGCCCATACAACTACCTTTGGAGAATTTTTCAGGGAATGCTTCGTTACGAACATCGTAAGAATAAATCAATGTGTCGATAAGTTGTTCTCTGCGGAGAGAATCTTGTTCGTCTTTAATGAGACTTTCGATAAGAGTGTTAGCTCTTGTGAAAACACCATCCCAAGCGCAAGGGCAGGAGGTAACGATGTATCGCCAAGACTCGTAAGCTTCTTTGTAGTTCTTAGCTTTGTAAGTCATGTCGAAAAGAGATACTTGCTCACGGCATTTTACGGAGTCTGCACCGTATTTTGAAGGGCATTGAGCAAATAATGAGCTAGTGAAAACCACTAAAACAGCTGCAATGATAATCTTTTTCATTTTTATAAGTTATTTAATGTTAATGATCAATTTGTTATTCGACTTTCATTCTTTGATACCACTTCTCTTGAAGTGTAAAGTTGAGTGTGAATCGGAAGTAGTCTTGTTTTACTAAATCGTTGATCAGAGTTCCCATTTTTCCGTATTCGAAAAGGATGTTGATGCTTGAATGCGTATTAAAGGTGGTTAATGGAATACCAACCCCCAAGCAGACCCCAAATTCATCGATAGGTTTATTACGGATAAAAATTTCTCCGGTGGAATATTTCACACCGGCACGGAAGGTCATTCTTTTCAGGAATTTCGTAGAAAATGGGTCTGGTATATATTGTGCACCTAGGGAAGCTGTTATCGAATTGTGCAAGGAATCAGACTTGCCCATAAATTTGTATTTCTCCCAGTTTTGCCATGTGACGTCAGCGGCAATGTTGAATTTTTCCTTGTAGGTGTAGTTCAGTCCGCCGCCAATAGATTGTGGAATGGTCACGTTGCCTCTTTTAGTGTTGTCACATAAGACTGTGTCGTAGGTGGTTACAGGACTGTAAGTGCCAGTGTAGTGGTTGATGAGCAGATTTTCACGCACCCAAGCGTATGCGGTGTTGCTGTAAACGGCGCCAATGCCTATATGATGGTTTTCCTTGACTTTGAAGAAATATTGAAGACCACCGGTAAGGTAAATGCCGTCAACATGGTATGCGTCGTTGATGTAGCTGTTTAAGAAATTGCTACCGTCAAAAGAGATGTTTCGAGTGTTGTAAACGGATCCGAACATATAGGATGCGTTTAAGCCAATGGAAAGCCCTTTGCAGAGTTTGAAGGCATTGCCCCAGTACAATTGGTTAAGACCGCCACGACCGATGTATTCGTAGGATACGGTGCCGACGTTGGCAATGTCGCGAGAATCGACCATGTCGTATCCGATGGTGCTGAACTCGTATATACCTACGGAGGTGCGCCAATGTCTGGTTACCGGAAGACCAATAGCGATGTAGTCTGGACGTGCATAGCCATTGCGTTGTGTCGTAGTGCTGGTTGGGGTTGTTAATGTTGAAGCGTAAATGGAGGCAGCAGCGTCGGCTACGAAAGAGAGCGAATCAAATGCTGCATAAGAGGCAGGGTTTCTAAAGTTGATGTAATATGGGTTCTGCATCGCAATGGAGGTGCCTGCCATTCCATTCAATATGCCATTGGAAGATTTGTTAACGATACCTACGCCAAATCCAGAATAGGGTTGGCTGATTTCATTTTGTGCGGTCAGATGTGTAAGACATCCTACAAGCAAAAAAAAGAGTATAAAGTTGTTAAATTTCCGTAGCATTCAATCTTAATATTTTATAAAGTCCAAACAGGACCAAATTGGGGGCGGCAAATATACTATTTTTTAGCTTACCTTCAAGCACTGGTGTGTCGCCACCAGTCATAACGACTTTTAATGGAGAATATTGTTCTGCATATCGTTGAATCAACATGTCAATTTCGCAGGCGTATCCATTGATAACACCGGATAAAATGGATTCTTCAGTTGTTTTTCCAATCAGAAAGTCAATAGGATGAGGTTCTATTAAAGGCAGCTTTGCGGTGAGGAGAGGTAATGATTGGAAACGCATGCGAAGACCTGGGGCTATGGTGCCACCCAAATACTGATTTTGAGCGTTCACGAAGTCGGTAACCAGACAACTTCCAGTTTGAATTGACAATACGTTTTGATTCGGGAAGAGCGTGTTGGCACCCACGGCATTGGCGATGCGGTCGGGACCGAGCGTGTTGGGGGTGTGGTAGCAGAGATCTATGGGTAGTTCGAGTTCCGGACAGCAGGTGAACAGACGAATCTGCGTCTTTAGCCAATCGAATAGCGAAGCATTATCGCGTCCGACAGAGGAGACTATGCCGGCCTTAATGCTAAAATTTGTTAATGCCTCAGAAAGTAGATCTTGGGTGAGGATGGGAACCTGCTGCAGAGAGAGCAGTTGCTCTGCATCATTGTATATGGCAATTTTTTGGTTTGTATTGCCTATGTCGATAACGAGAAAATGTTGATCCATAATATTATAATCCAAGAAGAATCTTAAGACCTATGAGTATTAAGATGATACCTCCGATGATTTCGGCAATGTGGGCTTTGATACGTGTGCTCAGCTTTTTTGAGAGCTCGTAACCAAATATGGAAACAATAAAGGAAACGATGCCAATGTTGAAGATGGCCCACCAGATGTTCACGTTTTTGGTCATTGAGAATCCGAAACCAACGGCAAGAGCATCTATGCTGGTGGCAATGGATAAGATGAGTATGGTGCCGATTTTGGTCATATCGTTCTTGCTCTCGTTATCTTCGTGTTTGATGCCTTCGATAATCATCTTGCCACCAATAAATGCCAGAATGGCAAAGGCGATCCAGTTGGTGAAGTGACTGAGGTATCCCACAACGGCTTCGCCGAATATCCAACCTAATAGGGGCATAAAGCCTTGAAAAAATCCAAAGCAGAAGGCGAAAAGAAGCACATATTTGAGCTTCAGTTTGGGCTGACTGATGCCGGTAGAGCAGCTTACCGCAAAACAGTCCATAGCCAGACTCAACGACAGTAAAAACAGTTCGAGATAATTCATAGCGTTAAGAAATGTTAAGTTCGTTGAAAGCAATCCAACTCATCAGGGTGATGGAAGTGCGAAGAGCTTCCTCGTCGATCTGGAAGGTGGAAGAGTGCGTGGTTTGAGTGATACCCTTGGAAACATTGGAAACGCCTAGCCGATAGAATGTTCCGGGACGGCGTTGCAGATAGTATGCGAAATCTTCTGCGGTTAAGCGCACAGGAAGATTCTGAACGTAGTTTTTCCCCAACAGTTGAATGGCATACTCACGGATGCGCTCGGTAACCTCGGCATTGTTGTTGAGTACGGGGTATCCGTGGCGTATGTCAAGCTTGCAGCTGGCGCCAGATAAGATGGCGAAGTGGTTGACTGTTCGACGGATATAGGCACATACTTCCTCGCGCCATACCTCGTTGAAAGTGCGGAAAGTGCCCGCAATCTCTACTTTCTCAGGGATGATGTTGGTGCTGCCCGTAGCGATGAACCTGCCGAAGGAAAGTACCGTAGGAACATCTTTGGGAGTTTTGATTTTGATGAAGTTGTTGAGCTCGTGGATGATCTCTGTTCCAACATTGATGGGGTTGATGGTCTCGGTGGGGCGAGCGGCGTGTCCGCCCTTGCCTGTAATGGTAAGGTGGACTTCATCGGTGGAGGCCATAAATGGACCGCTTTTCAAACCGATGGTGCCTGCTTCCATACCTGGAGTGACGTGCTGCCCGATGATGACATCCACCTTAGGGTTTTCCAATACATTGTCTTCAATCATAAACTTGGCACCACCTTCATACTCTTCCTCCGAGGGTTGGAAAATGGCTTTCACCGTTCCCCCGAATCGATCACGCATATCGTTGAGAATCATAAGCGTTCCTAACAAAGAGGCGGTGTGGATATCGTGGCCGCAGGCGTGCATAACGCCCGGCACTTCGGAAGAGAAAGGCAGTCCGCTTTCCTCCTGGATGGGCAGTGCATCCATATCGGCACGTAGGGCTACCACACGACCTTTGGGAAGCTTGCCTCGGAGTAAGGCAACAACCCCGTGGCCACTGACGTTGGGGGTGTACTCAATGCCTAAATCGTCGAGGACCTGGCAGATGTATTTTGCAGTTTGCATCTCCTGTCCGGATAATTCAGGGTGACGATGTAGTTGATGATACATCGATACGGTTTTCTCAAAGTATTGATTTGCCAAACGTTTTATATCTTCCATTTTCTTTTTTTAGGTTCTGCAAAGATAGTTTTTTTATTTTTGCCCATCCTTAAAAATATCTTCAAATGGAAGCGATGAATCAATGTGCTGTTACTATTGAACCTATGACAAAAGCGGAGTTCCTTGGAAAAGAGAAGAGACTCACCATCACGTACAGCATTTTTACGATAGTTTCATTGGGAAAATTCTTAGTGGCATCCACTTCAAAGGGCGTATGCTTTCTGATGCCCGGAGAGAAAAGGTGGAATCCAGTGGAAGAACTGAAGCGCCGTTTCCCTAAAGCCCGGCTCCGTTGTCAGAAGTTGTCCATTCATCGAAAGGCCGCCTATTTGGTGTGCCAGCGGTACGATAAAGTGGAAAAAATAGCGTTGCATCTATACGGAACTTCCTTTCAAATAGCGGTATGGAAAGACTTGTTGACCATCCCCGCCGGCAAGGTGACCACCTATCTGGATATTGCCAAAAGGATAGGAAATCCCCGCGGAGCACGTGCCGTTGGTGGCGCTGTGGGTAGCAACCCTGTGCTGTCGATAATACCGTGCCATAGAGTGATCTGCAGTAGTGGGAAATTGGGTGGATTTCATTGGGGTATTGATAAGAAAATCAAGTTGTTGAATAAAGAGGCCCGCGGTAGCAAAAAGAGAGAAGGTGCCTATAATTGGGAGCCTACTTTCTTTTAAGAATCGTCAAGCTGAAACTCATCGTTGAGAAGGTCGTTTTTTTTTGTATTTTTGGCGCTCATTATTTAATAAGTAGGATTTATGAAAATATTAGGTAAACTTATAGCATTTTTTATTGCAATTCAATTCGTTGCGTTCACCAATTCCTCATTGTTTGCACAAAAATTGAAACCGGCGGATGTCCCAGCTGACGTGGTGGGAACTTTGGAATACCAATATCCTTCAGCTAAGGTTACAGGCTGGCTAAAAGATGGAAGCCAGTATGTTGCATCAATCAAAGATGATGGTAGCAATGGTAAAGTCTATATCAAGGACAACGGCGATTGGATTCGCACGCTGTTTACCGTTCCTCAAGGAGAACTTCCTTCTGCTATTACGGAATACGTGAAGAAAAACTATCCGGAATGGATCATCAGTGTTTCTGCATTGGAAGAACAGGAAAATGTGAAAACCCATTACTATCTGGAAGTGAAGCAGGATGGTATCGGTTTTACTCCATCAGTGCTTACATTCTCAAGTACGGGAAAAAACGAACTGATCAAGCGTACCGATCCTGAAGGTTTCGTTGATCCTACAAAACCTGTTGAAAAACCTCAACCACAAGCTAAGGAACCTGCTTCTAAGTCTAATACTTCCACTTCAGCTTCAGGCAAGCCAGCAACACCGGCTTCCACCAAGCCAGCGACAACCCCAAGTAAGCCAGCAACAACTCCGAGCAAGCCTGCTGCTACTCCAAGCAAGCCTGCGACTACCAAGACGGAGACAACGGCTAAGACAACCGCTCCAGCAAAGGAAACTTCAAAGAAAGAGGTTGAGCCTAAACCTGAAAAGGCTAAAAAGGAAAAACCAGAAGTGGTGATTAAGGACGAACAGGGTAATATCGCCTTGAAACCAAACACAATCCCTGAGGTTGTTACTAAAGCATTGGCAAAGAAGGTGATGCATCCAGAAGAATTGAATTGGTTTATGATTGACAGTATGTATGTGGCTAAATGCTTCAATACAGGTAAGAAAACGGCTGTTTATATCTCAAAGACAGGTGTGTGGGACAAAACCCTCACCGTTCTTCCAGAAGAATCGGTTACAGGTCCGATGTTGAAACACCTCAACGATTATTACAAAGGTTGGAAGTTCAAGGATGCTGTGAAAGAACAACGTGCTGATAAGCAAGATAAGACCATGGTGGACTTCTACGAGAAGGCTAACTACAAAACAAAATTGGTTACCACTGTTATTTTCGACAAGACTGGTAAATTGATTAAGACTATTGATCCTGATTATCAATTGGGCGGTGGCGACAAGGCTGCCAGCGCTGAAGATGAAGCTTTGGACAAATACTATGAAAAGATGAACATGACCTTGGAGTCAGATGATGCTAAGAATGTTCCAGAAAGTGTTCAGGCTGTTTTCAAATTAAAATATCCTCGCGTAACCAATGTAGAGTGGAAAGAAGATGAAGAAATGAATTATCAGGCCATTTACTATACCACCCGTGGTAAGGAGATTTGTGTACTTAACAGATATGGTGAAATCGTAGCCAACATGGTTCAAGGAAAGTTGGAAAGCCTTTCCTCTACTATCGATGAGTACGTGAAGAAAAATTACAAGAATTGCAAGGTTACGGCATACTACACAGTAAAGAAGATTGCTGAAAAGATGACCTTCTACAAGGTTTATATTCTTAACAAGAAAACCAATGAGGAGGATATCCTTTGGTTCAATCAATCAGGAAAGCCTGTAGAACTGTAATCAGTATTGTCTTAAAATAACTCAAACCAACCCATTAACCTAACTATGCAATACTACGAAATCAAACTTACCGTAAATCCAAGCGAACCTTGGAAAGAGATATTCACTTCTATGATGGCTGAAGCTGGATGCGATAGCTTTATGGATGGTGAAAACGAGAATGAATTGTTGTGTTATATTCCTGTTAAAGAGTATGATGAGCAGAATATCAAAGAAATAGTTGAAGAACATGGTTTCTCAGATGTTCGTGTAGATTGGGCAGTGCAACCGATGGCCGACAAAGACTGGAATGCAGAGTGGGAAGCCAATTACGCTCCTGTAACCATTGCAGATCGTTGCTATATCCGTGCTCCATTTCACCCAGCTAAGCCAGAGGTGGAGTTCGAGATTATCATTGAGCCGAAGATGTCGTTTGGCACAGCTCACCACGCTACCACATCGCAGATGGTGGAATACGTGCTCGAAACAGAGGTGAAGGGAAAATCCGTATTGGATATGGGTGCTGGAACCGGCGTCCTGGCTATCTTGTCCTATATGCGCGGTGCCTCCCCTGTAACCGCCATCGACATCGATGAATGGGCTTATCGCAATGGGCTGGAGAATGTGGCTCACAACAATTGTCCGGAAGTGAAAGTGCTGATGGGCGATGCTTCTCTGCTTGGAAAGGAAAGCTACGACATTATCTTAGCCAACATTAATAGAAACATTCTGGTTAATGATATTCCAACGTATGTTGGCTGTCTTAACGATGAAGGTCTGCTTTTCGTAAGCGGTTTTTATGATGGCAATGACTTAGAGATTATTAAGAAATGTTGCGCTGACAATGGTCTTGAGTATGTTTCCCACAAGGTGAAGGATATGTGGGTGGCAGCCAAATTCCGTAAAGTTTGATTATGAGAAAAATTATAGTATTACTCGTAGTGCTGTGCTCTGCCGTTATGGTCCAGGCACAGCGTTTTTCTGCGTTCTCTACCAACCCGTCACAAACGGTGGAGGAGATGAAACAGTACCTGTCTTCTGTCAACAAGGAACGACAGAAAGAGGCGGATGCTTTGTTGGCTGAATTCACCCAATTTTGGACTACTACCGCCGATGCAGCCACGCAACAGGCTTTTATTGAATCTTCTAATAAGCTGTTAAAGAAAAGATTTCGTCCGTTTCCACAATTTGAGTCTTTTTTTCATGCATATAAATCTTTCACATCAAGTGAATTTGCTGATGACTTGGAAGTGTGGAATAAGATTGTGGAGTATCACGCAAATAACAATGTGACATTGTTCCAGTCGAAGATGCTGCTGTATCAGCATCTTTTCCAGGATAATATTCTCAATCAGGAGGATAATGTGAAGTGGGTGGCTCGTGGTTGGCCCGACAAAATGGGCTTTGACCAGGAACCCTATTTCGATTTCTCCAATATTGATCTTAATGCCTATTCTGTTAAGGACAGCATGGAGGTCTTGGAGCTAAGTGGACGCTATTATCCCGCCCGTCTTAAGTTTCAAGCTAAGGGTGGCAAGGTCTTCTGGGACCGCGCCGGCCTTGATATGAGCGTTCACGCCGACCTTGACAAATATGAAATCGATCTTCGATTTCCAAAGGTGGTTGCCGAAAATGTGACCTTCTATTATCCAGATCTCTTCTCTCAGCCTATCAAGGGCCGTGTAGAATATAAGGCTACCTTGCCAACTGCGGAGGATAAAATGACATATCCTCGCTTTATCAGTAATGAAAAATCTATTCCAATTCCGAACCTTTATCCAGATGTTGACTATTGGGGCGGTTTTGATTTGAGAGGTTCTTCTATCTTTGGTACATCCAGCGGTGATACGTTGGCGGTGGTGACCATCCGGAAGGAAGGAAGAGTGATTGTAAAGGCTATGTCAAGAAGTTTCTTGATAAGACCTACCAATTTGCTTTCAGAAGATGCGAAAGTGAGTGTCTATCTGGAGGAGGATTCCATTTATCATCCTGCTGCTAACTTCAAATATGATAAAGACTCTAAAGATTTGCTGATTTCCAGACCTAAACAAGGCGTGGGTCGTTCACCATTCTTTGATTCTTATCATAAATTGGAAATCACGGTGGAATCCTTGCAATGGAATACGAATGAGGAACGTATCGAGTTTCGTCCGATCGTTAGCACCACCAGTCAGGAGTCGGCTATCTTTGAATCATATAATTTTTATGATGAAGGTGTGATGCACGAAATTGCTGGCTACAACAATGAGAATCCTTTATATACCTTGTGGCAACTTTATAACGGAAATAGTTATCAATATGTTACTATTGAAGATGTTATCCGTTGGTTTAGAAAGCCTCCTTTGGATATTAAGGCGATGATGATTGACTTCGCCGCCCGTGGTTTCATCGAATACGACGTTAACAATAATCAGCTTTTCTATCGTAGCAAGATTGCTCGTTATCTGAACAACCAGGTTAAGAAAAAGGATTACGATTATATCCGTTTGGAATCCAAGACGCACTTTGCATCTATGGATTTGGTGAACAACGATTTGAATATTACAGGTTGCGAGTTTTTTGTATTGAGTGACCCGCAAATCGTTAATGTTTACCCGACCAGTGAAAAGGTGACGGTGAAGAAGAACCGCGATATGGTCTTTTCCGGTCGTGTAATCGGTGGCTTGTTCGATTTTGTAGCCCATAACTGTAATTTCAACTATGACAAGTTCTTAGTTGATATGGATGTTATCGATACGCTTATCTTGTATGTAGAGGACAAGAACGGTCCGATGGATATGTATGGTGACTACAAATTGCGTCGTGTACGCAGTGAGATAGAAGAGCTTTCAGGCGTTTTGTATGTGGATGCTCCAGGTAACAAGTCGGGTATGATTGATTATCCGGAATATCCAATCTTTGAGGCTCGAAAGGGGGGTAAGGTATTCTATGATAAGCCTTTTGTTTTGAATGGAGTATATGATAGAAATCGTTTCTACTACTATGTTGATGCCTTCCGCGTTGTAAATTTGGATAATTTTGAAATCGACTCAATGAAGTTTACCGGACACCTCTATTCTGGAGGTATCTTCCCGGATATCAATGAGCCGTTGAAGATCCGTCCGGATTTCTCCTTGGGTTTCAAACATAAGACGTCGGGCTTGCCTATGTATGAAGGACGAGGTGGCTATCAAGGTACGGTTGACTTGAGTAACCGTGGTTTGCGAGGTAAGGGTAATATCGATTATGTTACTTCTCATACCGCTTCCGATAGCATTGTTTTCTATCTCGACTCTACCAATGCTTCTGCCAACACGCATCGTGTGGATGAGCAGATGGCCGGCACCGAATTCCCACCTGCATCTGTTGATGATGCCTATATGCACTGGGAACCTTATCAGGATCAGATGTTTATCCATACTATTGATAATCCAATCGATATCTTCCGTGAAACGCAATTGGTGGGCAACTCCAAGATTACGCCGCACGGTATGTATGGTACGGGCGTTTTCAAGTTTAATCGCGCCGATATCACCTCTAAACTGTTTGCTTTCAAACACCACGAGGTGCAGGCCGACACCTCCGACTTGCGAATCTATGATATTAGCAATGGAAACGACAATATCGCGTTCCGTACGGACAACTATAACTCCCACGTTGACTTCAAAACCCGTTTGGGTCATTTCGTAGCAAATGGTACCGCTTCAGAAGTGTTCTTTGTGAAGAATGAAATCAAGACCAATGCTACAGAGTTCTTCTGGGATCCTATCGACTCTACATTGCTTCGTTTCAAATGGGATGATCCATATAAAGATACCGATATCGATAATACGCCAATTCGCGACCTCGTGGATATGGCACCTGAACATAGCAATGAACTGTATGCGTCTGATCTCTCCGTAGGTTATCGCTTTGGGGCCTTGAATGCTGAGTTCGATTTTACAAAGAATGTCATTTATGCTCACGGTGTACGTTACATCAACTCTGGCGATGCGGCTATTACGCCAAAGTCGGGAGAGGTTACCATACGGCTGAAGGCTCAGATGGACGAGTTGCACGAGTCGAGAATCTTGGCCGGACGCGAGAACAAGTACCACGAACTCTATAATTGTAATACCCGCATACAATCGGCAACACGTTTCTATGCGAATGGTTATTATGACTATATCGATGCTGAAAAAGCTGTTCAAACACTCTATTTCGATACAATATATCATATTGTAGGAGAAACCTATGGTGATGCACAGATTCCATTGGAGAAGAACTTCCAGTTCAGTGATCAGTTCGGCTTCGATGGTCGTGCTGAATTACATAGTACACAGCCATTCCTCTCTTATTTTGGTGGTGTGGAAATCCGAACAGGTTGCGACACCTTGCACCACGCTCGTATGAAGATTCTGCAACAGGTTGACCCAGAAAATATTATGTTGCAGGTTCACGAGCGCACAAAGGATATCCAGGATCGAAAGGTTGTGGTGGCTATTGCTTCTGAAAATAAGACGGGCCGCATCTATACGGCGTTCGGTTGTGCGAAAGATCAGTTTAATGATGCAGAATATATTAATGTATTTGGATACATTACCTATGATAAGGAAAGCCGCGAATTCAGAGCGGCCTCTATGAAAAAGTTGATGGATCTGCAAGAACCAGGCAACATCATCACCATTCAAACGGACAACTGTATTGCAACAGGTCAAGGTACAGTTGATATTGGTGCGAAACTGGGTCGCGTGGATCTGGTTACCAATGGTCGTGTTATCAACTTTATGACTGCCGACTCGGCTGAAATGCACGTTACAACATCTATCGATTTCTTCTTTAATGATGAATCTATGAAGCAGATGAACAAGACGTTGGAGAACTCCACCACGATGGAGTTTGTAGATGTTTCTTCTGATGAGGACTTTGATAGAGCATTGTATGACATTTTAGGGAAAACGGAATACGAACGATACAACAGAAACGTGGCGATGGGTAACAACCGTCGTTTGCCAGAAGCTCTTCAGGTGAACTTTATGTTCTCAAATTTGGACTTCGACTGGGATCCTGTTAAGTCTACTTTCAAGTCGCAGACGACATTGCCATTGATTATTTGCGGTTCAAAAGCTGTATATAAGATGGTTCCAGGTCGTATTGTAGTTGAAAAGCGTGGTTCAAAGAACAAGTTGTACGTTTATTTCCAATTTGATGAGAAGTTCTTCTATTTCCAATTTGAGAACAATACGGTTTCAGCCTACTCTTCCGAAAAGGCATTTAATGATGCTATCAAGAATACTAAACCGAAGAATCGTTCGTTAGCACCAGATAATTCTAAGGGTTTGCCTTCCTTCTCCTATAAGTTGGGTAACCGAGGATGGAAGAATAAGTTTGTGAAGAATTATTTCACGGATATAGAGGAAGAAGAGGAAACGGAAGCAGAAACTGATTAATAGTTGGATAATGAAACCGATTTTGATAGCGGGGCCGTGTGCGGCAGAGAGTGAGCAGCAATTGATGTCAACTGCCCAGCAGTTGATGCAGCAGGGCGTGGCATTGGATTTTTTCCGTGCTGGCGTGTGGAAGCCGCGTAGCAATCCCAATAGCTTTTCAGGGGTTGGAGAGATCGCATTGCAATGGTTGTCACAATTGCAGGAGCAATACAAGGTTCCTGTATGCGTGGAGGTTATGAGTCCGGATCAGGTCTTGCTATGTGAGCAATATGGAATCTTTGGCATCTGGATCGGTGCTCGCACGTCTGTAAATCCGAACCTCGTGCAGCAGATTGCGGATGCGGTAAAGGACAAACCCTTTACGGTGATGGTGAAGAACCCGATGGTGCCCGATCTGAAGCTTTGGGCGGGTAACGTTCAACGCTTTCTCAATGCAAATGTTAAGCAGGTGATGGCCATCCACCGCGGTTTCTCGGATGCAGCAGAGCAACTTTACAGGAATTCCCCGTGCTGGGAAATCCCTATCGATTTAAAAGTGCTCTTCCCCGATTTGCCTATCTTGTGCGATCCTTCTCATCTCTGCGGTCAACGTCAGTGGATAGCCAAAGTGGCCCAGCAAGCACTTGTTTATGGCTTTGATGGACTTATGGTGGAATGTCACTGTGCCCCTGAACAGGCAAAGAGCGACGCCGACCAACAGCTGACCCCGAAACAGTGGAAAGAACTAATCGAACAGTTGGCTTTTAGAGAGAACTTGCCGAATCCGGAGTTGTATCAACAACGTGCCCTCTTGGAACACGTGGATCTGCAGCTGAGCGAACTTCTTTCCAAACGAATGAAAATCGTGGATCAGATTGCTGAAATAAAGCACAAAAATAAGCTTGCCGTAGTGCAGCCTCATCAATGGCAACAGGTGAAGGAACGCTATTTGAAACCTGGACAAGATGACAAATATCAGTATTTTATCGAGCAATTCTTAGAATTGCTTCATCAATCTTCTATCGATAGACAAAAGAGCGAATAACTATGAATAACGAAAGTAGATATAGTGGGTGGATCATTTTCCTTTATCTTTTGATTGCCTTTTTGTTTGGCATCTCCGTGGCTATAAATTTCTTGCCATCAAGAAAAAATGTCGTGATGTCGAATGCGCAGGCTGGGAAACTGAATGAGGTACTTCAATATGTTGACAGGTACTATGTTGATTCAGTGAAAGCCGACACTTTGTTTGATCAAGCGATAAGCTATATTCTGCAAAGTTTGGACCCTCATTCTTCTTATGCTACTCCCGAACAGAATAAGGCTATGATGGAGTCTTTGGAGGGGGCGTTTGAAGGCGTGGGTATTCAGTTTAACATTATGAACGATACCGTTATGGTGGTAGCAACGGTGTCGGGTGGACCGGCCGAAAGGTCGGGCATTCGTGCAGGAGACCGTATCGTATCTGTTGATGGAAAGTCGATGATTGGAGCAACCAACGATAAGGTATACAAGTCGTTACGTGGGAAGAAGGGTTCCAAAGTGAAGGTAGGTGTTCGTCGCCCAGGCTCTAAAGATGTTGCGATGTATGATTTGCGCAGAGATGTGATTCCAACCTATACGGTGGATGTTTCCTATATGGTGAACAAGAACACCGGTTATATCAAAATCAATGAATTCGGTAGCACGACAGCCAAGGAGTTTACGAATGCTATCCAGAAGCTGAAAAATCAGGGGATGACATCGATGATTGTGGACTTGCGAGGCAACTCAGGAGGATTTTTAGATGCCGCTATTGGTGTTTGTGATGAAATGTTGTCTAAAAATCAGAAGATTGTCTCTGTGGAAGGTCTTAAAGTGCGTCCAGAAGTCTTCAAGGCCACACGCAAAGGCTCTTTCCAAGAAGGTAAGGTTGTGATTCTTATTGATGATTTCAGCGCATCTGCATCGGAAATCGTGGCGGGCGCTATTCAAGATAATGATCGTGGTTTTGTTGTGGGTCGCCGTTCCTTTGGTAAGGGGTTGGTACAAAGACAATTCAACTTGTCCGACAATTCAACCATTCGCTTAACAACCGCTCGTTATCACACGCCGAGTGGCCGTTGCATCCAACGCGATTATAAGGATGGAACGGAGGCGTACTACGAGGATGTTTACAACCGTTTGAGCTCTGGCGAGCTGATGAATGCCGATAGCGCAAAGTTGGATAAGTCGGTGTCGTATACCACAGTGGGTGGTAGAACGGTTTATGGCGGCGGAGGCATTATGCCTGATTATTATGTGCCTGTGGATACCAACTCGGCACTGGATGGCTACTATACGGTGGCTAATACGGCAGCTTTGATACAGTATGCTTTCCATTATGCCAATAATCATAAGGCCGATTTGAAAAAGCAATATCCGAATGCTACCGCTTTTGCTGCGAAAATGACGGTTACGGATGCGCAACTGAACGACGCGCTCAAGGTTTATACCCAGCTGACAAAGAAGTCGGTTCCAACTTTATCTAATTCTTCGAAACAAGAATTGAAGAAGTGGATGAAAGCATTGATAGGTCGCAACCTTTATGGAAATGATGCGTTCTATCCCGTTGTCAATGCTTCGGATAAGACGATGTTGAAGGCGTTAGAAGTCCTGAAAAAGTAGTTTTAGCTTTTTGCGATGCCGTTGTTAATAGGTGATGATGATTTCATCGCCTATGGATAATGTGGCAAGAATACCCAATTTACCTTGATACATAACAGCTTCAATCAATCCTAAAGCATTGTTTGTTAAATACATCGCTTTGTCTGGAACGTAGTTCTCGTGATATTGTTGAATGTTCCATTGGGTTTCAGACTTGATGGTGGCGGTAAAAGGATTGTCTTTGACTGCTTCTTTAAACATTGCGGTAGGAATGTTGGTGACTACATTGCAGAAGGCATCAAAATAGATGATTTTTCCCTGAATTTGTCTTTGAAAAGCAGAATGATAAGCTTCTGGTGAGATGCTTGGTTTAAAGGTGTTGTAGGGCGCGGTTGTCGCATCGAGGTTATCGTTCAGGATATCTTTCACCAGGTGGATCATCACTTGTAGGGAGCTGGTGGAACTCATATCCGCGGTGCTTTGCCATCCGGAGAGTTCCGTGTTGTTGCCAAACATTAAACGGAAAATACCATTATCTTCACCGATGAAATAGTGGTTGTTGAGCTTAACCACCACGGGCTTGAAGGTAGAGGTGAAACTGGCGTTGGTAAGCAGTAGGTGGAAACTGCCTTCCTGAAAATAGGAATACGATTGTTTCATTAACAATGCGGTCTGGCTGATGCTGAACATATCAATATGGTGTGTGATGTCCAGGATATGCGCATCTGATAGAGTGTCAAGCAGTTGCCCTTTGAAAATGGCCAGATAAGGATCTCTGTTCCTCCAGTCGCTGATTAAGGTAATGGTTGGTTTCACAATGTATAAAAATTAGGCGGCAAAGATAGGAAATTCCTTTATCCTTTCGTGCTTTTTTGTATCTTTGCGCCCCTTTAAAAAAAGTATGATACAGCGTCTTTTAACGATAGTAGGTGAGTATTTCATTTTCTTGCGTAAGGTCTTCTCAAGACCCGAGAAATGGAGTGTATTCTTCAAGAAACTGCTTTTTGAGATGGATGCTATGGGCATTGGCTCAATGTTGATTGTTAGCATCGTTTCTATTGCGATGGGTAGTGTAATTACAATGCAGACGGCTATGCAGATTGAAAGTAGTTGGATTCCTACTTGGACAGTTGGCTTTGTGTCAAGAACTTCTATTGTGATGGAGTTGTGTCCAACCATTATCAGTTTGTTATTAGTAGGCAACTTGGGATCTCGAATTACAGCCGAGATTGGTAGTATGCGTGTAACAGAGCAGATTGACGCTTTGGAAGTTATGGGTATCAATCCGGCATCCTATATGGTGTTACCAAAGGTAATTGCCTCTCTGATTGTTAATCCGGTACTCATTATCTTCAGTATATGTTTCGCGTTGATAGGCGGTTATGTAACTATCGTTTTGATAGGCAACATCACGCCTTATGATTTTATGGATGGTCTAACCTATTGCTTTCGTGTATATGACGTGGTATATGCTGTAACCAAGACCTTTGTGTTTGCTTTTGTAATGTCAACAGTGGCATCGTTCTATGGTTATCGCATTGATGGTGGTGCGTTGGAGTTGGGAAAGGCCAGCACGCAAGGTATTGTTGTATCAAGCTTTATTATCTTGGTTTTGAATGTGTTGATTACTCAAATAATGCTGTAATGATAGAGTTGAACCACGTTTCTAAGTATTTTGGAGAAAAGCAGGTGTTGTTTGATATCAACACGGTGTTTGAAGAAGGTAAGGTGAATCTGATCATTGGTCGCTCGGGATCGGGAAAGACGGTGATGATGAAGTGCTTGGTAGGATTGTATACGCCCGAAGAGGGACAGGTGCTCTATCAAGGTAGAGATTTTCACCATATGGACGATGCTTCACAAAGGAAGCTCCGTGCCGAAATGGGGATGGTGTTCCAGGGTTCTGCGCTTTTCGACTCTATGAATATTGAACAGAATGTGATGTTTCCGTTGGATATGTTTACGGAAATGTCAATGGAAGAAAAACTTGAAAGAGTGAATTTCTGTTTGCAACGTGTGGATCTGCCCAATGTTAATAAACTATTCCCTGCTGAGTTGAGTGGCGGTATGAAAAAGAGAGCCGCTATTGCACGCGCAATGGCTTGCGGACCAAAGTTCCTGTTTTGCGATGAACCTAATTCCGGACTGGATCCGAAAACCTCCTTGCTGATTGATGAACTTATTACGGAAATCACGCACGAGTATAATATGACTACGGTTATCAATACGCATGATTTGAATTCTGTAATCACTATTGGTGAAACAATCTCTTTTATCTATCAGGGCCGTCTTGAATGGCGTGGCTCAAGCGATAGCGTTCTGACTTCCGATAATGCCGCTTTGAATGATTTTATTTATGCTCAACCGCTAACACAACGTATTCGTAAACATATTTAGAAATGACTTTACTTGATATTTTACTGCTTATACCAATTTGCTGGTTTGGGTTTTTAGGATTTAAAAACGGACTCATTTACGAGGTTGCTACGATTATAGCTTTGGTGTTGGGCAGCTGGGCGGCTTACCGTTTTTCAGATTGGTTTGCTTTGGTAATCGTGGGCTCTGATATCGCCCGCCCTTTGGCTATGATCTTAACCTTTGCGGTGGTGGTCGTTTTGGTGCGCCTGGTTGGAAAGGCAGTGCAGAAAATCGTGAAACTCACAATCCCTGGCGCCGTTGATCGCATCTTTGGTATGCTTTTCGGTGTTGGAAAAGTGCTGGTGGTGGCGAGCGTGGTCCTCTACCTAGTGCAATCACTCGACAGAATGGAGATTATTATAAAAAAAGAGACTAAAGAACAATCTTTTACCTATAAATACGTTGAACCCATTGTTCCACATGCTATGCACTGGAACGATAAGATAGAATGGAATATTATTAAGAAAAACAATGATAAAAATGAAGATTAGAATACTGTTTACTACATTGCTGCTTTGTATGGCGGCATTCTCCTACGCAGCTCATATCGACAATGTTCCGCGCGTGCTGATTCAACCCAATGGCGATACCTTACGTTGTTTCGTTTCAGGTGATGAATTTTATTTGCGCTTACACGATGAAAAGGGTTTTACGATCGTACAAGATAAGCAGACTGGCTATTACGTTTATGCAGAAAAGAGAGATGGTGAGGTGCTGCCTACCGCCTGGGTGGCTGGTACTTGCAATCCCGCTGACAAAGGCCTTCAACCTGGTGTTAGAATATCAAAAGAGCAATATCTTGAACGTCGCCGCGAGATGGTTATGCCGGCAAAGGTGGAACGCGCTCGCAATGAGAATACCAACAAGGGTAATATGAACAATATCGTCATCTTTATCCGCTTTGCCGACGATACCGATTTCACAAATAGCTTTGCAGATGTGAACTATATGTTCAACGACTCTTCTGAAAATTATACCACGAACTCAATGTTCAACTACTTCAGAACGACCTCTTATCATCAACTTTTCATTAGATCTACCTTCTATCCACAACCGGATGGCGATCAGATTCTCTCTTACCAGGATATCCATCCTCGTGCATACTATCGTGAATGGTCTTCAGAAAATCCGGAAGGCTATGACGCCAGTTCCAACCAACGCACGGAACGCGAGCATGGTCTTCTGGAAAGAGCTTGCAACTACGTGGAGAATATGGTGCCTGCCAATTTGAATATGGACTATGACAACGATGGCAAGATCGACAATATCGTTTTTGTGGTGAAAGGTGATGTGGGCGACTGGGCAGTACTGCTTTGGCCTCATCGCTGGTCTCTTTTCTCTAAAGAGGTGTACATGCACGGCAAAAGAGCCTACGACTACAACTTCCAACTGGCCGATGCTACTGGCTATTTCAATACTTCTACCCTGTGCCACGAAATGTTCCATACGCTGAGTGCTCCAGACCTTTATCATTATGTAGAGGAATTTTCAGACGTTACAGCAGTTGGCCCTTGGGATTTGATGGGTTCTAATCAAACACCTCCTCAACAACCTTGTGCCTATATGAAGTATAAGTACGGAAATTGGCTGTCAGAAAGCGATATCCTTCCGTTGGATCATTACGGCACTTATACGATTATGCCGCTGAACTCTGAAACACCCGACAGACAGTCTTATTTTGCCAGAACACAGATTCCAACCGAATTGATCATGGTGGATTTCCGCTCTAAAACGCAACCTTTCGACTCTTCTGTTCCAGGTAGAGGATTGGTCTTCTATCGCGTCAACACGCTTTTCAATGGTAATGCCAACTATAATGGCGATGATAATTTGGATGAGATATACGTGTTCAGAAGAAATGGAACTCCAGACAACAATGGTCTGATCAACAATGCAAACCATCGTTCAGGTATTGCAGCCCGTAAGGAATTTTCACCGCTTACCAATCCTTATCCTTTCTTGGAGAATGGCGAGTTTGTTCCTGTATTCTTTAACAATCTTACCAATGATGTGGATAGTATGCAGTTTGACTTTACAGAGTGGGTGGGTATTCAGGATTATGCCAATAGTAGCTATGCTCTGTATCCTAACCCTGCTCAACAGTTTATTACGCTTACAACTTCTAATGAAGGCGAACATACCTTCCAACTTTATACATTGTTCGGACAAATGCTTCAGGAAGTGAATACTATGGAGATGAACTGCAGAATGGATGTCTCTAATCTCCCGGCAGGTTATTATCTGATAAAGGTATTGGAAAGAGAAAAACACATAACAACTTTAAAATTTATCAAGCAATAATGAGTACGATGCAAGAGGTTGAACAAGAACTCATCAGCGAGTTCGAGATGTTCGACGATTGGATGGATAAATACAACTATATCATCGAGTTGGGTAAAGAACTCCCGATGATTGATGAACAATATAAGACTTCTCAATTTTTGATTGAAGGATGCCAATCACAGGTGTGGTTGCATGCTGATAAACAAGATGGGAAGGTGATATTTACTGCAGATAGCGATGCTATTATTACAAAGGGTATTGTCAATCTGTTGATTCGCGTTCTGTCAGGTAGAACACCGCAAGAGATTATCGACAATGATCTTTCCTATCTGGATGCCATAGGCTTGAAGGAACATCTGTCGCCGACACGTTCCAATGGACTGGCATCAATGATAAAACAAGTAAAACTGTACGCCGTAGCTTTCAACAGCGTACAGTAAGCTTTTATAGTATTATCTTTATTTATTATCGAGTTGCTTAGGCATTGTGCCAAAGTGTTGATTGTATAGCGGGAAGTTGATTTTCTTTTCGTGCTTGAAATCCTTTGTGCATACCTTTAAGGTTAGTCGTCCGCCATTGACTGTCAAATCATTGATCTTGATGTCGGAAATGTAACCTACATTCTTGGAATAGGTCATGCTGCTGAAATGAAAGATGAAGAGTTTGCTGAATTCTTCAATCATATTTATGGTACACTTCGACATAGTGACGTTAGGTAAACATTTAGCCTTGGTTTCAGGACGATTGTTGGTCTTGTCGGTAAAATAGCGTGCATCTACCAAATAATAGTTCTTAGGATTCATATTAAGCACGCAGTTCTTCAATACCAATTCAAAACCGGTGAAGGCATTATAGGAGGATTCTAGCAATACAGGCACGTGATTGGTAAATGTACAATGGTCGTACAACACGGTTCCGTAGATAGAGGAATACTGGTTGTATAGATTGCTGAAAAAGGTGTTCTTAACGGTTACGTCTCGACCATAACAGTGAATGTCGAAACGGTTGATGTCGCAATCTTGCAAAAGAATCTTACTGATATTGTTGCTGCCGAAGATTCCCCATTTGGAGCTCGATTTCAAATTAACGACGTGTGTGTCCCACAGGTTATCCATCAGGATGCCATAGCCGTAGTGGTCTGTTTGTGAATATGTTCCGTTGATCCGCACGTGATCCAAGGTCACTTTCGCACAATTGGTGATGCGGATGGCATTGTCGGCATATAACTTATTGTCGTTGGGTGTGTTGATGTTGACATCGCAGATGTTGATGTTGTATTCGTTTTTGATGTCGAAACAATAGGTTTTGTAGGTGGATGATGAGGTTCTATTGATGGTGACATCGGTGATAACCTTAACATCTTCCGTGTAGGAGCAATACTGAGCGGAGGGGTTTGATTGCGGATTGTTGTATGGCATGATGGGCTTGTTAAGACTTACGCCATCTTTCAAGAGCATTAAATCCTTGCGGAAGTGCCCGTAGTTATGTCCTTCGCGCTTGTCCACCCAAAGACTATCATCTTTGAGAATGAGCATTTTATGGCCGGTTTTCAGCTCTTTGTTGGATTTGAATTTGCCATCATCGATTTCCTTCTTGTCGATTTTGTCAAGCGTATCGGCTATTGTTTCCAAACGGAAGAGATAGAAATTCTTTACGGTATTCTTTACGTTGAAGGTAGCGCCTCCAAAGTTGGAATATTCGGTTAGAGGAATGGGCTTTGCATCTTCTGGGATTTCAATGTTGATGGGAGATTCCACCCCGTCATAATCCACGTGAACACCCTCGTTTAGGGCAGCCACGTGCGTGTTGTAGAGTGCAAAAAAGCGTTCTATGTCGGTGGTGGCCTCTTCATACCCGAACATACACGGGGAAAGGGAATATTGTCCGAAAGCTGTGCTCATTACCAAGGTTAGTAATAGAAGTGTATATAATTTTCGCATTATTTTTCTTCTCTAATATAGCGGGTTTCACGAAGCAAGCGGTAGTTTTCGGGCTTTACTTCATCTTGAATATATTCGCGTGCGGCATTTTCCTTTTGATTCTCATCATAGGTGTATTCTGCCCAGCCTAGAAGCTGACCTTCTTTGGTGAAAAGACTGTTCTTCACTACAAGATCGCCATCGTATTCCATCGTGATCTTACGGTAGCTGTCCAAATCTTCTTCTTCTACTTCAACCTGACGGTTCTGTTCGTCAAATTGGCGATAGATTTTGGCGATAAGCGAATTGCCGTAGTCGTAGATTAAATCCTTGATGCGGTTGCCGTTTTCATCATAGCTGTATTCGTAGGTGCGACGGTCTTTGTTCTGAATCTCATCGCGCACGTGCTTGATGGTTTGTCCTTTATCATTGTAGGAATAATGGTGAACATATAACTTATTACCGTAATCGTCGTTCTCGATTTCCTGCACGAGCAATCCATCGCTGTATTCCATTTCTTTTTCTACATAGTCCAGGTCATCGCCATCGTACATCTCCAGGCGGAGAAGGTTGTTGTTGTCGTCGTAAACGTACTTGGTGATGTATTCAAAGTCGCCTTCTCCAAAGAAGTTGCCTTGTTGCACCAGTTGCTGATTTTCGTTGTAGTAATTGATGGTTTTCTGCAAGAGAATGTCGTCTTGATCGTATTGTTCGGTTTCGATCAGTAGATTATTGTCATCATACGTGTTGATGGTCAACGTGTTGAGCTCGCCATCGCTGTTGTATCTTTCTTCACGAAGGATTTGTCCTGCCGCATTATAGGTGGCCATAACTTCCGTGTATTCCAATGGCTCGATGTCGTTTTCGTTATAACCTACGCGTTGGTTTTCTATTTTGATAATTTTCAGCGTTTTCATATTCATTTCCAATTATAAAGTTATTGTTTGTTTACTTCTTTGTATTTCAAGCTTAGCAAGTCTTGCTCCATCGCTGTCTTGTCGATGATTTTCTTGAGCATCGTGTCAAGTTCTCCACCTTCTGAATAGTTGGTGGGTGCGATATAGTCGGCACGATTCTGTCGGATGAGGTCTAAACAAATGTCCTTTGAGGATTTTGGACGATGTGCCGTAGGCTTGGAGAGGGGATTGTATACGGCGATAGTGGTTCCTCCGTAAAGGTTTACCATTTTCATAGCGGGAACGTCGGTTTCACCATCTCCGATATAGACGATGTTTGAGAATGGTACGGTACGTTCATCTTCTGGCATCGATTTGTTTATGAGCGTATTGTCGTAGGAATTGTAGATGCCCTTGTTGATACGGAAAAGGAACTGGGTTTTATTGGTGTAGTTTACAACCAAGGCAGGCCAGCAGGCGATGCCGTTTTGATCGTATTGAAAACCGGAAGCGAATATGCTTTTGAAGTGTTTTGCAATGGCGGTACCTTTCACAAATTCACGTAGGCCAGAGGAGATGATGAAATGCTCTAAGTGGATGTTTTTCTGGGCAGCATAGTTGTTAATTCGCTCAAAGTAGTCTTCCACTCCCTCAAAAAAGGTGATTTTTTCTCCGTACTTCATAAAGGCATCTTCCCGAATGGAGATGTTTTTTTCTTTGGCCTTTAGGAGCATCAGATGCATATAGGCCAAAACTTCGTCCATATCGTGGGTCTTGGCCATTTCGTTGGCTTCTTCCCAGAATTCGCCTTTGTCCATATTGAGATCCGGGATGAAGTTGTATTCCTGCATATTGCCGGGTGCGAGCGTACCGTCGAAGTCGTACGCGATGGCCATGTTTCGGTTTTCAGTCATAATGTTTCTGGTTTAGATTACTAAAAAAGCAGTTGACAATGACGAGAGCCATCAGTCAACTGCTTGTATGATAGTTGCTAAGGGCCAACAATTCTGGGCCGATAGCCGTTGTTATTTTACTAAGTTTTTGAAGGTTTCAGTGCGACGGTATTTCTTGAATTCAGCATCTTTCTTTGCAGTAGTTTTCAAAGATGGATCCAATTTGAAAGCAGCTTCGAGGTTGCTGTAAACGTCAGCTTCTTGTTTCAAACGTGCAGCCAAAACAGCTTTCAAATAAGCGGTTTTAGCATCCACTTTTTCGATGCAGTTCAAGGTGTTTTGTGCAGCAGTGTAGTCCTTGTTCAGGATTTGAACGAGTGCGGTGTTGTAGTCGCAGTTTCTGTTGTTCATCAATTGAGCAGCTTGTGTGTAGTCGCCGTCGATGATGCTGTACATACCTTTTACATAGTCTTGGTTTACAGGAGCAACAGAAGCTTCGCTTGACTTGTTGAAGTTCGTACGAGCTTCAGCATAGTTGCCTTGAAGGAACTCAGCCATAGCGAGGTTGTTGAGGATAACGCCGTTGTTTGGAGAGAGCGCTTCAGCCTTCTTCAACCAATTGATAGCTTCTTGCAACTTCTTGCTATCGCCCTTGTAATATTCGCTCAGGTAGAGCGCGCCAAGGTCGTTGAATGCACGCCAATCGGATTGGGTATCGTTGGTGAGTGCTTTGTAGATAGCTTCCATATCTTGGGTGTTGTTGCAAACAGAAGCAGCATACAAACGTTCGTTAGCAGAAAAATCTTGAGGAGAAGCCAATACCTTGCTGATCAACTCAGCGTCGGTGTAGGTGTCGTGTTTCTTGCAGATGAGTTGCATTTCAGCACGTCTCAAAGGAGGAAGGATCACGTCGGCGATTTCAGGATAGATGTCGGTCATTTCACGAATCTTCTGTTCACGCATAGCGTTGTTGCTTTGTGATTTAACGACGTTGAGGATTTGGTTCTTTTGAGCCATGTTTGATTTTTCAACAGCAGCTTCAAAGCCGTCCCAGTCTTCACCCTTGGCATTGTTAACATATTCAAATGTAGGTCTTTGCAGATCTTTCATTTTGATTTTGTTCTTCTTAGCGTAGTCTCTCAGATATTTTTCATATTGTTCGGAGAACCATTTCTTACCTTGGTCGAAACGTCTTTCAGAAAGACCTTGGTTGTTGCTTTCTTCACCTTCTGGAGAAGCCCAGCCGGAGATGACAACGCGGTCGATGATAAGATCTTGACCCAAGAAGTTGATGAACGCCTTGATAGAATCCTTGGCTGCTTGGTTCTTGTTGTTCTTGTTACTCCAGTTCATAGCGGAACTGTTAAGGTCGAAATAGATGGTAGCGGTTCTACCAACGAATTCGGTCTTGAAATTGTGTGCAGCGTTCAAGAAATTACCACCTTTACCGTTGTCGGTCAATGAAGGTTGGAGGTTGATACGGGAAGAGGTGTTGCCGATGCCTTCGCCTAAGTTCTTTTCGGGACTCAAGGTTGTGCTTTTCTTCTTGAGCTGTGCATTGGCTGTAGCAACGATTTCAGCATCTTCGTAGTCTTCTTTGAACTTGAAAGTACCCGTTTGTGTGAAAGTGCCACCATTCTTCCAGCTGATGGTTGTGCCTTCACCTTTAGCTTTTTCGCCTTTGAATTTCAAAGTTACAAATGGTTCTGCTTCGTTGGCGCCGGCAACCTTGATGGAAGGTTGCATCGTCATCGTGGCTTTCTTCTTCATGTATTTTGCAGGGAATTCACCTTTAATGGTGTATGCTACTTCACCGCCTTTGTTCTCAAGGTCTGGATTGTCGAATGTAACGGATACTTCAGGGTATTTCGTTACCATTTTACCAAATCCGCAGCCTGTTAGCATGGCTGCTGTTAAACATGCAAAACCTAAAACGTAGATTTTCTTCATTGTAATTTTTTCTATTTAATTGATAATTAATATTTTATATTCTTATTATAAACGATGCAAAGATATAAAAAAGATGGATAATAAGCAACCTTTTTTATATATTTGTTATATTTGCGGCCGTTTTTAAAAAACAACGTCTTTAACTTAAAAATCTATCATACAAAATGAAAGTACTCGTATTAAATTGTGGTAGTTCCTCCATCAAGTATCAATTGTTGGAAATGGAACCGCAACCGGAATTGTTGGCCAAAGGTCTTGTTGAACGCGTAGGTTTGGAAATGGGTGAATTTACCCACAAACCTGTTGGCAAGGAAAAATACTATGTTCAAACCCCAATCGCTGACCATGAAATTGGCGTTAAGCTTGTTTTGGACGCTTTGATGGACCCTCAACATGGTGTCATCAAATCTTTGGATGAAATCAACGCTGTGGGTCACCGCGTAGCTCATGGTGGTGAATATTTCGATCGTAGCATGGTTCTCGGTCCTAAAGAAATTGAAGAAATCGGCAAGCTTTGCGAACTTGCTCCGCTGCACAATCCTGCTTCTCTTCTCGGTATCAATGTAATGATGAAGCTGCTCCCGAACATTAAGCATGTGGGTATCTTCGACACTTCTTTCCATCAGACTATGCCACCAGAAGCTTTCTTGTATGCACTTCCTTACGAAATGTACACAGAAAAGAAAATCCGTCGTTACGGTTTCCACGGTACCAGCCACAAATATGTTGGACCAAAGGCCGCTGAATTGGCAGGTTTGGATTACAACAACTGTAAGATCGTTAGCTGCCACCTTGGCAACGGCGCTTCTATCACCGCTATCAAAAACGGTAAATCTATCGACAACTCTATGGGCTTCACCCCAGTAGAAGGTTTGATGATGGGTACCCGTTGTGGTGATATCGATGCTGGTGCGTTGATTTATATCATGGATTCAGAAAATATGGATACCAAACAACTCAACACCTTCATCAATAAGAAATGTGGTTTGCTCGGTATCTCTGGCAAGAGCGTTGATATGCGTGACATCCGCGCTGGCCGCGATGCTGGTGACGAACGTTCTACCTATGCATTCAATATGTTTGCTTACCGCGTAAAGAAATACATCGGCGCATACGCTGCTGCAATGGGTGGCGTTGACCTGATCCTCTTCACTGGTGGTATCGGCGAAAACGCTTGGTTCCAGCGCGAGGCTATCTGCAACGACCTCGATTGGCTCGGCACTAAGTTGGATGTTGAAGCTAACAAGAAATATGCTGGCGAAGATGGCATCATCTCTACTCCAGAATCTAAGGTGAAACTCGTTTCCGTAACTACAAACGAAGAGTTGGTTATGGCAATGGATACCTATAAACTTGTTAAATAATTAAATACAAGATAAATCGCCTGTAAATGTGAAATAGTACGAAGGATGGTTCTGCCATCCTTCGTTTCTTTTAAATGGCAGGTTTGGAGATTATAAAATTACATATCTCTTACCAATTGGCAAATTATTTGCTACAATGCGGAGCCTTTTAAAAAAATACCAATTTTCAATTTAGCATTATAGTAAATAAAACTTTATAATATAGATACTTATGGAAAACGAGGAAAAAGTTAACCAGACCGAGGAAACACAAAAGGATATTGAAATGACTGAGGATACCGCTGCTTCTGCTGACAATGTCACTGAAAATGTTGATGACACTGACAAAAAAAAGAAAAGCGGCATTTTTTCCAAAAAAAATAAGGATAAAGAAAGAATTCAGGAACTGGAAGAAGAAGTTGAAAAGATAAAAGTAGAAAAGGCGGAACTTAACGACCGTTTTCTACGTTTGTATTCTGAGTTCGACAATTATAAAAAACGTGTCTCTCGCGAGAAGTTGGATCTCATTGCAACGGCTTCTGAGAAGGTGATCATTGATTTGCTCCCAGTAATTGATGACTATGAAAGAGCGATCGCTGCCAATGAGAAGGCGGAAGATATAAATGCCATTAAAGAGGGATTTAATCTCATATACAATAAATTACAACAACTGCTCAAACGCTTTGATGTAGAGGAAATCGTAGCAAAAGGCGAAACCTTTGACACTGATTTTCACGAAGCGATTACCCATTTTCCAACCGATAAGGAAGAAGATAAAGGTAAGGTGATTGATGTGACCGAAAAGGGTTACAAAATCAAGGATAAAGTGATCCGTTTTGCAAAAGTTGTTGTTGCACAATAATATACAATAGTTTATGGCAGAGAAAAGAGATTATTACGAAGTGCTTGGCGTGGATAAAAGTGCCAGTGCTGATGAGATAAAGAAAGCCTATCGAAAAAAAGCGATGCAGTATCATCCCGACAGATGGGTGAATGGTACCGAAGAGGAAAAGAAAGATGCGGAAGACAAGTTCAAAGAGGCTGCAGAAGCATACGATGTACTGAGTACTCCTGAGAAGAAATCACGCTACGACCAATTTGGCCATGCCGGTATGAGCGGCGGCTTTGGCGGCGGTGGTGGTGCAGGCTTCGACATCAGTGATATTTTCTCTCGTTTCGGTGATATCTTCGGCGGAATGGGTGGAATGGGCGGCGGCTTCAACATCGGCGACCTGTTTGGTGGCGGCGGCGGTGGTGGCCAGCAACGCCGTGTTCAAAGAGGTGGCAACATCCGTATCAAGGTGAAACTTACACTTGAGGAAGCTGCTACTGATACTGTCAAGAAAATAAAGGTGAAAAAACACGTTCCTTGTGAGCATTGTAATGGAACGGGTGCTAAAGATGAGCACAGCAAGGAGACTTGCCCAACGTGTCACGGCTCTGGTCAGGAGGTGCGTCAACAACGCAGCATGTTTGGCATCATGCAACAGGTTACCACCTGCTCGCGTTGTAATGGTACGGGCGAAATCATTAAGGATCCTTGTACCCATTGCCATGGTCAGGGCGTTGTTCAAGGCGAAGAGGTTATGGAAATCTCCATCCCTGCAGGGGTAGATACCGGTATGCAACTCACCATTCGTGGTAAAGGACATGCTGCTCCAAACGGAGGCATCAATGGCGATCTTTTGGTTTCTATCGAGATTGCAGAACACGAAGTGTTTGAACGTGATGGTAACAACCTCTATCTCAACTATTACATCAGCTTCCCTCAGGCCGCTCTCGGTGCTTCCGTTGAAATTCCAACCCTCAATGGAAAAGCAAAAGTGAAGATTGCTCCGGGCACGCAAGGAGGACAGATTCTGCGTTTGCAAGGCAAGGGTATGCCTCAAATCCAATCACATAATGTTGGCGATCTTATCGTGAACGTGAACGTGTGGACTCCTAAGAACCTCACCAAAGAGGAGAAAAAAATAATTGAAGACCTGAGCTCTCATGATAATTTCGTTCCTAAACCTGGAAAGAACGAGCGCAGTGTCTTCAATCGTGTAAAACAGTTTTTCAGAGACTAATCTTTTATAGTGTAAATTGTGTAATCACAAATGCGATACTGATAACGAACGTGGCAATCAAAATGCCACGTCCCGTTTTATCGTATTTGAGGTTCAAAAGGTAGTGACGCATTATGAATACGGATGGCAAAATGGCAACCAAGATCAACTTTGGAACCATTTTGTGGTTGAGGTCAGGGTTGCGCATCAACATAAATTCATTGTAATGTTCCAATACCATCATGCCGCCGAAAAGAATGGCGAACAGTACGATAGGGACAATAAATCCAAGTAAGAGTCCCATAGAATAGGAGTCACTTCTAAGTCTATCTTTTAAATTCATCTTCTAAATATTTAATGTTATTTAATGCTGAATAAGCTGTAAGGTCGTATTGCACCGGTTGTACAGATATGTATCCATTGTCAAGCGCCCATTGGCAAGAGTCTTCCTTATGGTCGATGTCAACCAGATGGCCGGAGAGCCAATAGCATTTGCCGCCGTATGGATCGCTTTGTTCAACGAATTCTTCTTCCCAGTAGCCGTTGGTTTGCCGAGTGATTTTTATCCCTTTGATTTGCTCAATGGGTAGAACAGGCACGTTAACATTGAGGCATACGTGCTCAGGAAGGCCTTCTTTGAGCACTTTTTCCACAATTATTTTGCCAAAGTGAATGGCAGCCGTGAAATCGGCATCTGGAGCATAGTCAAGAAGGGAGATGCCGATGGCTGGGTATTCAAAGGAAGCTTCGATAGCGCCCGCCATTGTTCCTGAATAGATAACGCTGGCTGAAGAGTTGGAACCGTGGTTGATGCCTGATAATACCAGGTCGATTTTACGGTCTTTCAATAGCACACGTTGACCTAATTTTACACAGTCAACAGGAGTTCCATTGGTACGCCAATATTCTACACCTTCTTCTTGGTGATACTTTCGCAGACGCAAGGGTGTGCCAATCGTGATGGCATGCGACATGCCTGAGCGTGACGAGTCGGGTGTGACTACGTAAACCTCTCCGAAGTCTTTGGCGATTTCCACCATCGCTTTCAGACCTTTGGCTTCGTAGCCGTCGTCGTTGACGATTAAAATGACAGGCTTATTTTCCATTATTGCTTAACGATTTTATAAGTTCCAATCAAGGTGTTGTCTTTCAGTATTCTAACAAAATAGAGACCGCTATTGTAAGCACCTAAGGAAAGGGTGGCGCTTGCACCGTTGATGGCATCTTGTTGCAGCATTCTACCAGAAAGGTCGAATAGTTGATAGAGAACATCTGCACCTTGTGAAGTTTCTGGAACCAGAATTTGAACTTTATCAGCAGTTGGGTTTGGCATGAGGGTCCAATCTTCGTTAGCAACAACTTCGTCGATGGAAACGGGATTGCTGGATGCAGGGAATACGATATGATCAATTTTGGCAAGATCGCTGCCAGCGCTCATATAACTGTCTTTAACATAGCTCCATTTAAAGGTTGTTTGACCTTCTGGAACAGGGAAGGCTGCGTATGTCCAATCTTGAGTACCACTCCAGGAAGCCTTTACACTGTTGTTGATGTAAAACTTCAGGTAGTCATAGCCTTCTTCTGAAGATACATAATAGTAGAAGGAGATGGAGTCAGTACCTGCACAATATTTTGTGATGGTTAATGTGGAATTCTGATTGTCGTTAATTGCGCCAGAACGAACACAGTAGTTACCGTCGTATGGGTTTTGTGTATCAATTGTCCAAGGTTTGGTAGAAGTGTTGGTCCAGTTGTATTGTGCAAAATCTCCACTTTCCCAATCTTCAACCTCTTCACCAATTTTGAGCTTAAAATCTTTAGATGCACTATATCCGTCTGCATAATAGGTTAATCGAAGGGTTGTCTGACAGGAACCTTGAACGAAGTTTGCGGGTTTTATTTTGAAGGAGACAACTTGAGATCCGTTTGCATCAATGGAGGCTACATCGGTAGGAAAACGATAGAGAATGAGTCGTCCATCCAGACAAGCGAGATTGGCAGAGCCAGGAGCTGCTGCTCCGTTGCCCTTGTTTTCGATGGTGATATCTAAATAGGAGGTTTCATTGAAATCGATTTTACCGTTGTTATTTCCAATTTGATCGTTAATTACAAGATTACCAACTGTAGGAGTTGGAGCGTGTAAAATGATTGTTTTGCGTGCATTTCGATCTTCACCGCTGTATTGCAAGCGAACGTTGAAATTGACAGCGTGTGCAGCAGGTACGGAATTGGAAACCTGGAATGAGAATGCGTTGGTTAGAATAGCTGTAGCGTCAGGTTGTATTTCGCCTGTGTATGTTGCCGTAGTGCTCAGCAGGGTTACATATTCGTCATCTGTGGAAATTTCCAAGGTGATGTTGTTTGTAGGTGCATTACCCATATTTACGAGTGGCAGATCTACGGTAATATTCTCGCTGTAGTCAGCATTACCATCATTGTTGCCATTGTCGTGAAGCACTGGCGTGCTGATGGAGATGTATGGGCCGTCGCTTGGGATAAGAACAACGTCAGATTCGTAAGGAAGATAGTTAGGAGCGGATGCCAGAATGTGAATGGTGTCCATAGCAATTAAACTTGTTGGAATAGGCATGGATGCGGTGCCATTCTGAATAAATCCGGTACCCAAAATTTCATTGTTGTTGGTAAAGGTAATTCGTGCACCTTCAACGGCAGAGGAGAGTTCAAGATCAGTAGCTCCTAACATTACCTGTTCTTCGTGATTAACAGTGAGTTGTTGAGGAATGTTGGTGCGAACCATCAGGGTTGGATCTCCGAAAAGAATCCAGGTGCGGGCCACCTCGTAATCGTTGTAGGTGTCCAGCATCTTGATGATGCCGTTAAAGATGATACCCCCATAGGTGCGTTTCTGTGCGGTGTTGTTGTAACCGGTCAGAAGGTTAATCATATGGTCTTGTGCACACATAGGTGAATTCCACGGTTGGTTGATTGTGGACATCAATGCTCCTACCGCACCCGTGGGCTTTCCGTTCTTGTTGGCACGCAACCATCCTTCTGCAAAACAGGTCCTTCCGTAGTACGCTCCGTTGACACAGGCAACAGAGAATATGAAGGGGAGTTTGTTGTAATTGGTAAGGCTGTTGATATTACCAATGCTGAAGTCACTGGTCACCCAGAAGGTTTCTGCCCCGTGCCCTGTATAGTTGATGATACCAACACCATTATTTACAGCAACAGCGACGTTGGTGGTGCTTGGATTGCCGGCCGCGTCCAGGCCTCCTTGACTTCCTTCAAACAGTTCGTATCCGGAGGTATAGGTGTAGTTCAACAGTTTGTTGTCGATGTTGCGGATATGCTGAAAGTCGTATTCGCTGTTGTCGCCAGGACCTTGTTCAGAAGCGATACCGCAGAAGGAGGTGAAATGAGCGGTTTCTAGTGGATTTTGTTCATACTGTATGAATTTCTGAACTTGTATTTCAACCTGTTCTAAGGTCTCTGCCGAAAGTTTACCAATGATAACATCCGGATAGACGTCGTTGCCCACGATTTCTGCGTAATAGTTGTCGCTGACATTGCCCGCCACATTGATGACTGGAAATTTTCCACCATCACCTACCAACAAGATGAAAGCCAAATTGTTGTTATTATTGTAGTAATCGGCAATATAGCTTTTAACTGCGGTGCCTGTGCTTCCAACGTTTTCTACAGGAACAATTTCTACGTGATAACCGTTTTTAATTTTCCAATTAATATAAGGTTGCATTGCTGTGCAGTATTCTGTAGGACACAAAATAAGAATATCACCGTCTTCAACTAAAGGATTAGAACGTAGTTGGTTGTAGTTCAAAAAGTGATTTTCGTAAATATTATTGAAGGTGCTTACAACGTGTGTTGGTCTTTGAATGGAACGACTACCGTTGAATTGAATCTTCACGGTAATACTAGAGTATGCTTTAAGTTTTTTTTGTACTGGGTTATAAGCAAAAGGAAATAATCGAACGGCCATGCCATGGAAATCGCGAAGTTGATAAGGCTCGCCCAAAGCAACAGAATTATCAAGTTGAAAACGATTCTCAAAATAGGATGCTCCTTTCACATAAGATATTGTAGAAGGATCAATGTTTCGGGTAATGACGCCCTTGGAAGGAGCTAACTCGAAATTGGAGATTTCCGTTGAGCTGGATTCTAAGATTTCAAAGGTTGGCGTACTTCCTTCAGGTATGATGAGAGAAGCTGCAGTAGTGAGCAACTCGGGAGCACCAGCTTCTTGCAAAGGATAAGCCCCCTCCATTTGTAAACGATACATCGTGGTTCCATTTACATCAACAGCGGTTGTCTGGTAGGTTGGAAAGTCAACGCGTAGTGTAACTTCCTGATTGTTTGAGCTTAATATGGTGTATCGAATGTCTGTGCTTTGAGCAAGGCAAAACGAGGTAACCAGTAGAGTCAGTAGTGCAGAAAACAGTGTTTTTTTCATCGTATGTAAACTATTATAATATTGGCAATAAAAGGCGGCAAATATACAAAAAAGCCTCTTTTTTTGTACTTTCGCACTTTCTTAAAAAATGGCAGATTTATGGATAAAAAAAGCTTGCGTCAACAGATTCGACAACTGAAAAAACAACATACACCAGAACAACTTTTGATACAGTCGGAAGCCATCCTCCAAAAGGTGGCAAAGCATCCCGACTTTCTCTCCGCCAATCGTGTGATGTTGTACGCCTCTTTACCGGATGAGGTGCAAACGCTTTCTTTTCTGGATGAGTGGAAAAACCGTAAGACGATTATCCTTCCTACTGTGGTAGGTGATGACATCATTCCGGTGGAGTTGACTTCCGATTGCGAGATGGTGGAGGGCGATTTCCATATTCTTGAACCCGAAAGTCATCCATATACAGGTGCTTTGGATCTGATTGTGGTGCCGGGTATGGCATTCGATCGACAGGGCCATCGTTTGGGACGTGGCAAGGGCTTCTATGATAGATTTTTGGTGAAATATCCTAATGTGAAAACTATGGGCATCTGCTTTGATTTCCAATTGTTAGATGAGGTACCGGCAGAGCCCCACGATCAATTGATAGGCGAAATTATCACACTATAAAAATAAAACAGGGACGTTGATGAAACGCCCCTGTTTATATAATGTGTTGACAAGGAATCTTATTCGGAAGTTTTGATACCGTATGCCAGGTCGCCGGCGTCGCCTAAACCTGGAACAATATAAGAGTGAGCAGTCAACTCCTCATCTACGGCACCTACCCACAATGTACATTTGGAAGGTGACAGATGCTGTTGAACATAATCCAACCCTTGTCGACTGGCGATGATGCACACGATGTGTGTGTGGTCGGGTTCGCCCTTTGACATCAGTTCTTCGTAAGCTAAGACCATAGATTGTCCTGTTGCTAACATTGGATCTGCCAATATCAGCGTTTTGTCATCCAATTCTGGGGAGGACATATAGTCCACTTGAATTTCAAAGGATCCGTCTTTGTAGTATTTACGGAATGCGGAGATAAACGCATTTTCACCCTTGTCAAAATAGTTTAATAGACCTTGATGTAAGGGTAATCCTGCGCGTAAGATGGTGGCTAATACAGGTTTGGAGACCAGTCTCGACATTTCAGCAATGCCGAGGGGTGTGGTAACTTCCTGCTTTTCATAGCGCATAGTTTTGCTGATTTCATAAGCGAAGATTTCGCCCAGTCGCTCCAAGTTGCGTCTGAAACGCATGCTGTCGACTTGAACGTCTGCGCTTCTAATTTCAGCGAGAAATTCGTTGAAGAGGGAACAGTGTTCTCCCAAAATGTGGATATTATTCATAATATGTTGATTTTATGGGTTTTATTTTCCAAACACTCTTTCAAAAATGGCAGGAACTTCTTTGAGATAATATTCCAAGGTGAAGCATTGAGCCAATTCTTCAGGGGTGAAGTTTGCACAGATGGTTTCATTTTGGAGAAGCAATTCTTGATAGTCGTGACCATCAAACCAAGCTTTCATAGCGATAGGTTGAACAAGGTCGTAGGCGGCTTCGCGGGCAAATCCTTTGTTGATGAGCGCTGTCATAACGCGTTGTGCAAAGATCACCTTGTTGGTGATGTAGATATGTTTGAGCATATTTTCCGGATAAACCACGAGGTTTTCGAGGATGCGACCGAAACGGTTGAGCATATAGTCGAGCAGGATGGTTGCATCGGGAAGCATGATGCGTTCTGCAGAGGAGTGGGAGATGTCGCGTTCGTGCCAGAGTGCGATATCTTCGTATGAGCTAACCATATAACCACGGAGCATGCGAGCGCAGCCACACATGTTTTCGCTGCCGATAGGGTTACGTTTGTGAGGCATTGCGGAAGAACCCTTTTGTCCTTTGCCGAAAGCTTCTTCTGCTTCACGAAGTTCGGTGCGTTGCCAGTGACGAACTTCAACAGCCATCTGTTCCATAGAAGAACCGATGAGGGCTAAGGTTGCCATATAGTGTGCGTGACGGTCGCGTTGCAGCACTTGCGTGGAGATGTTGGCAGAATGGATGCCCAATTGTTCACATACATAATCTTGAACAAATGGAGGGGTGTTGGCGAAATTACCAACTGCGCCACTGATTTTACCACATTCAACATCGGCAGCTGCTGCCTCGAAACGTGCCATGTTACGTTTCATCTCTTCATACCATAAAGCCCATTTCAGACCTAATGCCGTAATGTCGGCATGCACGCCGTGGGTACGACCGATACAAGGAGTGTCCTTGAACTCATAAGCACGTTTCTTCAGAATTTCCATAAAGTTCTCCAAATCTTTGCGGAGAATATTGTTGGCTTGTTTCAGTAGGTAACCATTTGCGGTGTCAACCACGTCGGTGGAGGTTAAACCATAATGTACCCATTTGCGTTCTTCACCTAAGGATTCACTGACGGCACGAGTGAAGGCTACGATGTCGTGACGGGTCTCTTGTTCGATTTCATAAATGCGTTCCACATTGAATGTGGCATTATCGCGAATTTTTTGAACATCTTCTGCAGGAATAACGCCGAGCTTGCTCCAGGCAGCTGCAGCTTCAGTTTCAACTTTCAAATAGGCGCCGAATTTATTTTCTTCAGTCCAGACGGCACTCATCTCCGGACGGGAATAGCGAGGAATCATAGTGTATTATTTTTTTGAGCTGCAAAGATACAATTTTGTATTTTTGCCAGCTTTAAAAAATTATAGAATATGTCAGTTGAAAAATTTGCCGTTATTGGTGCCGGTCATTTCGGACAGGCAATCAGCCGCGCGCTTTCGGAAAAGGGGTGTGAAGTTTTGGTTATCGACAACAACCTTAGCAGAATACAGGACATTTCTGAGGATGTGGCGTATGCGGTGTGCATCGATGCTACCAATAAACGTGCCCTTATGAACGAGAATATCAAGAACTTTGATACCGTCATCGTTTCAATCGGAAACGATTTCGTGGCCCGCTTGCTTTGTGCGGCAAATCTTATCGACTTAGGCATAAAACGCGTTATTTGCCGCGTAATGGGTGCGGATCAACATACTATTTTGGACAAAATGGGTGTCAAAGAGTTCCTCTCTCCGGAAGATGAGGTAGGTGCGCTTTTGGCTGAACGTCTTACCAATCCAAGCATTATTTCGTATCTCCAACTTCCAGATGAATATAAAATTGCCGAAATTATTGCATCTGATAACTTGATTGGACTTACCCTTGGCGATATCAACTTCCGCGATAATCATAAGTTGAGCTTGGTAACCATCCGTCGTGAATTCGAAGAACTGGAAAATGATGAGATGACGGTTAAGCAGCATTTGCTCGGTGTGCCTGACAATACAACAAAAATCCAAAAAGGTGATGTTTTCGTACTCTTCGGCAAAGAGTACGATATTGACAACTTTATCAAGACTAATTTATAATGTTCGGATTAGGGAAATCAGATTGGACTTATAAGCGTAGAATGCACGTGGCCAATAATAAAGACCGCGTACATAGGATTCTACAGATTTGCAGTGCCATCATTTCTCTGATTACGATTGCCTGTATCGTATGCTACCACGGTTTCCATATCTCTTTGGCATTCAAGAATGTCATCCGCGTTGTTACTTATGGAAGCTTGTTTTTCTACATATTGAAATACGCCATATTCCTTTGCTATTCGTTACACCCTAAGAAATATCTTCGAAAGTCGTGGTTCGAAGGGTGTATTATTCTGATACTATTGATGCAGTTTATCTCGGTGAAAGTCTTTCACTTGAAACTGCGGCTGTTTGATCCAGAGGATTTTGAGAATTACTACTTGCTTTTTATTCAGTTCTACTTCTTAATTATTGTATTACTGGAGTTTGTGAAAGCTGGAGGCACGATGAAGAAAATGTCGCTGACGCCTCCTACTTTGATGGCTATTTCTTTCCTGGTCTTGATATTTTCAGGTACAGGATTGCTATGTATGCCTCGAATGACTACCAACGGCATATCTTTTATAGATGCTCTGTTTACGGCTACCAGCGCCAGCTGTATTACGGGTCTGGCGGTGGTGAGCACCAGCGCCTGTTTTACACTTAAAGGACAGGTGGTGATTATGTGCCTGATACAGTTGGGAGGTATGAGTATCCTCTCGTTTGCAACTTTTTTTACAACGTTCCTCTCTAAGAAATCGGTGGGCTTACGCTATCAATATATGGTAAGGGATGTGGTCTCTACAGACCGTCTCTCCGACTCGGTTTCGTTGCTGCGAAGCATTGTCATCACAACTCTGATTATCGAAGCATCGGGCGTTGCATTGTTGTATACCTATTGGAAAACAACGGGATTTTTCCTCAATGATAGTCAGAACTTCTTCTATTCGCTTTTCTATACGATTTCGGCATTCAATAATGGCGGTTTTGTATTGCGCGATGATAGCATCTTGAATCTGGGTATGTCTAATAATTATTTCCCGCAGACGATCATTATGGTCTTGGTGTTCCTTGGTGGTATCGGGTTCTTAACTATTCGCGACTTCTTCAGTGTTCGATATATCAAGGAACGTAATAAGTATCATTGGAAGAAGTTGTTGCCTCAAACGAAGATTGTCTTGATTACGTCGTTGGCCATCATCATCTTTGGCTCTATTTTCTTCTTCTTTGTGGAGCAAGATCGTTCGCTTGCAACACAAAAGACGCTCTTTGACAAGATATTTGCTTCTGTTTGCCAGATACTTACGAGTAGAACTTCTGGATTTACAGTCTTGGATCTCGAGAATATGTCGCAGGCCTCCATCTTGTTTATCATTGTTATCATATTTATTGGTGGATCGCCTTGCTCAACAGCGGGTGGTATTAAAACAACGACATTGTTTGTGATTTTCAAATCTATTATAACCACTTTGCAAGGTAAACAACATATTGAGTTTGATCGCAAAACCATTCCTTTCACCTTGGTGGATAAGGCCAACTCCATATTTATTATGTCGGTATGTCTCATTATGTCTTCCTGTATTCTGATTGCGATTGTGGAGCCGGGAGAGAGTTTTGTACACGCTATTTTTGAAACCACGTCGGCATTTACCACCTGTGGTCTTTCGACTGGAGCCTGTGCGAATTGGTGTACCATTTCCAAGGTGATTTTGATTTTCAATATGTACATCGGACGTTTGGGTACATTGACGTTAGGTTATACGTTGATCAAAAGAAGTGTGATGTCTAATCGTCAATATCCGGATATGTATTTGATGATTGGTTAAGACAAGTTTTTTATCATTTATAGAGAAATGAAAAAGCAGCATCACAAGGTGATGCTGCTTTTTGCTTTATGGATTATAAATTAACAAACGTTTCTTTTAGAAATAGAGGTCGCGCTCGCCTTGCTTGATGCGTTCGATGCGCTTTTTGAGTTCGTCGAGGAATTTCTCATCCACGTTCACGAAGTTGTTTTCTACCACTTTCCAGCCTTTTTCTGCAACCTCCGGTGTGGCATAATCCACGAGGTATTCGCAAAGGGTGAGGATGGCGTTCGGGGTGCAGTAGCGTTTGATGAAGCCAGGTACGCTGAACTCCATAAAGTGCTCGCCAGTACGACCCAAACGGTAGCAAGCGGTACAGAAACTTGGGATGTAGTTTTCGTCCAAGAGTTCTTCGATGATCTCGCCTAAGTTGCGGTCGTCACCAATCTTGAACTGCTCGCGATGCAAGTTCTGATCTTCCACCTTGTCGGAGTTTTTCTCCTCTTCTTCGTGATGATATTTGTAGTCGCCAATCTGCAGATTGGTACCGCCATCGATTTGAGAGATACCGTATTGGATAGCCTTTGCGCGGAACTCGGCGGTTTCGCGGGCGGTGAGAATCATACCTGTGTATGGCACAGCCAAACGGAAGATGGCGATGATCTTTTCAAAGGTTTCGTCATCCACGAAATACTTGGTGTCGATGTTCAAACCCGAAGCATCCTTGATACGAGGGAAGGAGATGGTATGTGGGCCAACGTTGAAACAAGCCTCCAAGTGGTTGGTGTGGCGGATCATAGCCAATACTTCAAAACGCCAGTCGTACAAACCGAACAGGATGCCGAGACCGTTGTCGTCGATGCCGGCCTCTTGGGCGCGGTCCATAGAGGTAAGACGCCAGTTGAAGTCGCCCTTCATCGTGTTGGCTGGGTGATATTCGGCGTAAGCGCCTGGATGATAGGTCTCCTGGAAGATTTGGTAGGTGCCGATGCCGGCTTCTTTCACGGTGCGGAAACCTTCCACGTCGAGTGGCGCAGCGTTGATGTTGACGCGACGGATGGAGCCGTTGTTCTTCTTGGTGGCGTACGTCAAGTTGACGGTGTGCGCGATGAACTCAGGGGAGTATTTTGGAGATTCACCATAAACGAGAATCAAACGTTTCTGACCATCTTCCTCCAATGCTTCTACATTGTGGATCAGTTCTTCGTCAGACAGGGTGGCGCGCACTTGCTCGTGGTTGGAAGAACGGAAACCGCAGTATTTGCAGTTGTTGATGCAGTAGTTGCCCACATACAGCGGTGCGAAAAGCACGATACGGTTGCCATAGATGCGGCGCTTCAATTCACGCGCACCCTCTTTGATCTCTTCCACCAACGTAGGATCGGTGGTGTTAACCAAAACGGCCGTTTCCTCTAAGGTAAGACGGTTCTTGTCGAGGGATTTTTGAATGATCTCGCGAACGCGCTCTGGCGTGCTTTCTGTCTTGTTGATATAGTCCCACAATTCATCAACGTCGATGAATGGTTTGCCGATTTCGTCAGGAATGCGACATTTTTCTGGATGAAATTGCATAGTATTTCTTTTTATGTTAATGTATCAATGTGTTAGCAGGATTTCGTGACCACCGCCTTTACTTCAACGTGGCCAACCTTACCTAATTTTCCTGAAAGTGCATTGATTTGATTAACATCCCCCTCTACGATCAAGGAGATTACGGCCACAGGTCTTTCGTGAAAGGGCAGACCTTGGCGCGCCAACACGATCTCCTGGTGCTCGGAGATGATGCTGTTGATTAGCGGAGCAACTGTACGATCTAACAGAAGTACAGTAATGGTTCCAATTCGCTTTTCCATCAGTGCAACTTTTGGATTAGGTACTTGTTTTTTTGCGGCGGCAAAGGTAGAAAAAAATTCTATTTTTGCAGCCTTAAAACTGATTATGGGAATTATTATTCGACAGAGCATTAAAGGTACGTTGGTGAACTACTTGGGTGTTGCCGTGGGGTTCATTACGACTTTTTTTGTGTTGACGCATTATCTGACGGCGGAAGAGGTGGGCTTGACTCGCGTGCTGATAGATGCCGCCGTGCTCTTCTCCAGCTTTGCACAATTAGGCACCAGTTCCTCCATCATCCGCTTTTTCCCTTACTTTAAGGATGAAGAGGGCAAGAACCACGGCTTTTTCTTTTGGACACTGATTGTCCCCGTGGTGGGCTTCCTGATCTTCCTGCTGGTGCTGTTGCTCTTTAAGCAGCCCATAGTCAATATGTTCTCCGAAAAGTCGCCACTCTTTGTCAACTACTTCCGCTTTGTGATTCCGATCTCACTGTTTATGTTGTATGAAACGGTATTTGAGGCTAATGCGAACGTGTTGATGCGCATTGTCATCCCTAAGATGGTGCGCGAGGTGGGCGTGCGCGTGGGCCTTTTGGCGGGTTATCTGCTCTATGGTTTCCACTATATTTCCCTGGATGGATTGGTTATCAGCTTCTGTATCACCTATTTCCTGGCAGCACTCATCGACATCCTCTATCTGTTCTCTTTGCAGAAAATCTCCCTTAAGCCGGACTTGAAGTTTATCACGAAGCCGATGCTTCGCGATATTGCCTTATATACCCTGTTTCTGATCTTGGCTGCTATCGCGGGCAATATCACACCCCTGCTCAGCTCGTTTTTTGTGAGCGCTCAAATGGGCCTGATGTACACGGGCATTTTCGCCATTGCCAACTATATAGCAACGGTAATTGAGATTCCGAACCGCTCTCTGAATGCTATTGCCAATCCGAAAATCTCGGAGGCTATTAAGGATCAGGATTTTAAAAAGGCAGAGTCGTTGTGCAAGAATGTGTCCCTGCACCTTCTGCTCTCCAGCGTGATTGTCTTTTATATCATTTGGATCAATGTGGATCTGATGTTCCAGATTCTACCGAATGGCGACCAATATGAGGCGGGTAAGAGCGTGATTCTAATCTTGGGCTTTGCTCGCCTTTCCAACTCCACTTTCTTGGTGGGTGCCAGCGCGTTGAACTATTCGAAGTATTATTATCTGTCGTTGGTCTTCACGCTTTTACTTACCGTATCGGCAGTGGTGTTAAATGTGGTGCTGGTTCCGATAATGGGTATGAACGGTGCCGCCTTGGCCAACTTCCTTTCCTATTTTGTCTATTATCTGTTCCTGTTGATATTGTTGAAGTGGAAGCTGAACATTTCTGTCTTTTCCAAAAATCAGTTGAAGGTGATTGCCCTTGTGGTGGTTCTGTATTGGATTAATTTCCTGTGGATGAAAACCCTAACGCCTATGGTTACGCACGTTCACTCGCATGCTATGGCCGTATCTATCGTTGAAGGCGTGGTTCGAACCTGCGTGATGATGGCATTGTGTATCTTCCTAACGTACATCTATAGAATCTCACCCGAGATAAATGGATTGATAGATAAGACGCTGGCAAAGGTGGGGGTTGGAAGACGATAAGTTGAATTTTGATCATTATGAGAAAAAGATTCGTATTTTTTTTAATTCTTCTCTTTCAGTGGACACTGTATGGCCAACCGCTCTCTCGCGATACCTATCTTTTTGTGGTCAACTCAAATAGCAAACGTAATTGCCCATTGTACGTGGATGGCTGCACTGTCAAGAATTTATCGTATAAGGGCAATGTACTTCATTTCAATCTCTCTGTTCCGAAAGATATGCTCGTGCAACAATCGGTTGATGAGGTTCGAAGATATCTCTCGAGCCGGCTCATATATCATCAGGAAAATTATTTATTTACATATCTTTACGATCATCTTATCGACGTTAGCGGTGGTCTTTCCTACGATCTTCAACTTGTGGATCAGCAAAAACGTCCTATAGATAGCTCTTTTTCCATCTTTTTTACGTCGGGTGAATACAAAACCATCATAAATGAGCGTAAAAAAACCAAACCTTCGGATGTTAAGATATGGAAGGCTCGTAATGAAGTGAGGAATTATGTGCGTGAGTCTAATCGTCAGTGCCCGTTTGCTATGGATTCGTATCTCACCTATTCTTCGGTTCGAGATAGGAACGACAGGATTCTTTTTGAAATCCTATTCAATGAACATGATGGAGTCAATTTTTCTGTTGTTAAAAATTCGCGGAGTGTGATAGAAAAAAAATTGGTTGGAGTTATCAAGCGTGAAAAAAAACTTCTTCTCAATTGTGTTACAGCAGGCTATGGCATCAGTTGGTTGTATGTGGATGCCAAAACCCAAGATTCGATGGATGTATTCATCTCCAAGGATCGCCTGAAAGCATTGTATGCACAGGGCGAAAATGAGAAAGAAGCAACGGATGCGCAGATGGATGCCTATATGGATTCTTTTGTAAAGAATTATGTGTTAATCAACCAGGCAACGACAGATACTACTTTCGGTTGGATTTCTGACGGTGAATACAACGACCATATCTTGCAATTCACTATGATGACGCAGAAAGATTCGTTCGAATTTGAAAAAACGAAAGAAGAAATGGAAGTCGTTAGAAAGTTGATAGCGCTGTCGTTCCGTCTCGAAACGGAACAGATTCTTGGTGAACCGGATGAGTATGAGGGGGCTATTGTTACCCAAGCGCATTTCTACGAACATCTTCAGGGATTGCGTTACTATATTTTGGAAAAAGGTACCCACCGCGGATTGGAACTCTTGTTTAGTAAGGAGGAAATTCGAGATGTGAAGGTTCCTGATTTTGGTGCTCTTACACTTTATGATCAGAAGATGATGTATGCTAAATTGTTATATACGATAGACGTGTATGTCAAACCGAAACTTCCAGAAAGAGTCGGAAACATTACAATCCGAAATATTCAGATGATAGGTAGTAACATGGTGGTTGATGCTTTTTTGCATCGTGATGTAAATACGAACACCAATGATCTTAAAGAGATTCTATTTAGAACGTTCATGTTGGTTTATGATTATTTATGGGATGATTTGCGGAAGTTGCCGTTGGGCATTCACTTTCATGCTTTCACCCAGCAAGAAACAAACCCTTTAGAAATAGTTGTAACACCTCAAGAAATAGCTGCTATCGACGATTCCAATATATTAAGTGTAGAGGAAGCCTTGGAGATTTTGCAAAATAATGTAGTCGAAAATCAGGAAAGGGTGCAAATCTCAAAAGAACTCGTTCAGGATTCCCTCTCGTTGGATAAACAGTATCTGACGTATCATTACACGTTGCAAAAAGATTGTGGGGTAGGTATTAAGAGTTATAAAGAAAATCATTTTCAGTATCGCGAAATCCTGAAAGCCAACTTGATGAACTTGGATGTGTTGGGACTGGATCTTCTACAGATCTGCGTCTTAGCTGAACGTGGACTTCGGTATCAGATTGTAGATTTTAGGAAAAAGAAGGTAGATTTTATCTTTACCGTTGAAGATTTAAAAGATATCTTGGAACGAAGGTGATGTTGGCAAAGGTAAAGATCTAAAGATGGAATCCGTTTTATCGGACTGTAATAAATGGGTATATAATTGCCTTTCAAGGAGATGAAAAATCAAAAGCGAGCGATGTTGCCATCGCCCGCTTTTGGTTTATGTTTGTATTAAGGAGTTATTCCCACTCGATGGTTGCTGGTGGTTTAGAGCTGATGTCGTAGCATACGCGGTTCACACCTTTCACTTCACGGATGATTTTGTTGCTGACTTCGGCCATGAATTCATAGGGTAGGTGAGCCCAGTCGGCGGTCATAGCATCGCTGGAGGTAACGGCACGTAGGGCTACCGGGTTTTCATAGGTGCGTTCGTCGCCCATAACGCCCACGCTGCGGATGTCGGAGAGTAGGATGGCGCCGGCTTGCCAGATCTGGTCGTAAAGGGAAACTTCAATTTCCCCGTTAGTCATATTGGCAGGAACGCCAGCTTGCAATACTCTTCTGGCCTCTTCGCCGCTGAGCTTGGTTTTCCACTCGCGCAAGCCACGGATGAACACGTCGTCGGCATCTTGCAGGATGCGTACTTTCTCAGGCGTGATGTCGCCTAAAATACGTACGGCCAAACCAGGACCTGGGAATGGATGGCGAGTGATGAGGTGCTCAGGCATGCCCATTGAACGACCCACACGGCGCACTTCATCCTTGAAGAGCCAACGCAGTGGTTCACAAAGTTTTAAGCCCATCTTTTCAGGAAGACCACCTACGTTGTGGTGTGATTTGATAACCTTGCCGGTGATGTTCAATGATTCGATACGGTCGGGGTAAATGGTGCCTTGTGCCAACCATTTAGCGCCTTCTATCTTGCGAGCTTCTGCTTCGAATACGTCGATGAAGCCTTTTCCAATAATCTTACGTTTCTTTTCGGGTTCGCAAACGCCTGCCAGCTCAGTGTAGAACTTTTCAGAGGCGTCAACGCCAATGACGTTCAAACCGAGGCATTCGTAGTCGCGCATAACATCGGTGAACTCGTTTTTGCGTAACAGACCGTTGTTTACAAAAATACAGGTGAGGTTGTTGCCGATGGCCTTGTTGAGCAACACTGCTGCTACGGAACTGTCCACACCGCCGGAAAGACCGAGAATTACCTTATCGTCGCCCACCTGTTCACGGAGTTCACGAACGGTTTGTTCTACGAAATGTTCGGACGACCAGTCTTGTTTGCCACCGCAGATGTCCACAACAAAGTTCTTGAGCAGTTGGGTGCCATCTATAGAGTGGAACACTTCCGGATGGTATTGTACGCCCCATATCTTTTCGTCGTTGGCAGCGTAAGCCGCATATTTTACGGTTGGTGTGGAAGCGATTACGCGGAATCCTTCAGGAAGTTGTGTGATGGTATCGCCGTGTGACATCCAGACTTGGCTGTTCGGGGCAAAGTCTTTGAGCAGAGCATTGCCTTCTTCCATAAATTCAAGGTTGGCACGACCATATTCGCGCGTACCTTCTGATTCAACTTTTCCACCAAAGGTGTGTGCCATCAATTGTGCACCATAGCAAATGCCGAGAATTGGATATTTTCCACGTATTTCGTTGAAATCGATGTGGAAAGCGTCTTCTGCATATACGCTGAGTGGAGAACCGGAAAGGATGACACCGATGATGTCGGGATCATCTTTAGGGAATTTGTTGTAAGGAAATATTTCACAGAACATGTTGAGCTCACGAACGCGACGTCCGATGAGTTGGGTAGTTTGTGAACCAAAGTCAAGGATGATAATTTTTTCCATATAAGAGTTCTTAAGTGAGGGCGCAAAGATACGAAAAAACTTTCACCTTTTCTCCCTATCTTGTCGCCACAGTTGCCAACTGTTGAATAGGTTTTGCCATACAGAATAGAATGCCAGGAATACGGAAGCCAGTGGGTTCAGGTAGGTGTTGGCCATCCAGATACCCATCGCAGTGTTTTTTTGTCCAAGCAACTGACCGCCAGCCATCGTATCGCCTTGCTGACGCCCGAGCCATTTGCCAAATCCGAAGTTGAAGGCACAGGTCAGTATCGAGGCAACGCCTAACCATAGGATGTTCCATCCATTGCCATTGCCGTGAATGAAGATAAAGTCGATGGTTTGTCCTAAGGTTATCAGCAATAATACCGCCCAGATGTAGAATGTCCAGTTTTTAAAGCGACTTAAGGTGTCGTTAACCTTCTTGCAGAAAATCTGTAGAAACAGAGCCACAAAGAATGGCAGGGCAATCGTCGGTCCTATTCTTCTTAATATCAAGATGAAGGAACTCCAAAATGATAGGTCTTGGTGCACGCCAATAAATGTGAAGTAAAACGGTGCCATCACCGACACCATCAAGTTTCCAAATATGGTATATTCCGTAACGGTTTCTCGTTTGGCGCCTAACATACAAGAGATTACAACAACGGAGGAGGCCACGGGACAGAGTAAGCCTATCAAAAGTCCCTGTGCTATCAGTTCATTATGCGTGCAGAGGCGGATCAGATAGTAGGCAGATATGCTTGCAACCATCTGCACGATCATTATCCATACGCTGAGTTTGGTGATGCGCAGCTTGCGCAAATCAACGGCTACAAAGTTGAGAAGGAGGATGATGAATATGAAATAAGGAGTTATGGGTGCTGCGTAGGCACACCATCTGTGCAACAGCAATCCCAACAAGATGGCAGCGGGCAATATGTAACTACGATATTTCTGCATCTTCAAAAGGACGTAGGGAAGCTATTTCTGGGCGAAGCGTAGCATCCAAATGGTAATGGCCAGGAAGATGATATTCGGTATCCAGGTGCCAAGTACGGGAGGTAGGTTGCCCGATACGGAGAACACGGTGGAGATCTGTTGGAAGAAGATAAAGGTGAAGGCCAAGCCCATTCCTATGAAAAGGTGAACACCCACGCCTCGCGCACTTTTCCTTGAGGAGACACTCAACCCTAAGAAGGTCATGATGATGATACCAATAGGGTTGGCTACACGCTTGTGTTGCTCGATTTGAAAGCTCTGCACCAAGCTGGATCCTCTTTTTTTCTCCTCTTTTATAAATTGTCGCAACTCTTTGAAAGTCATTGTTTCACTGATGAATGCATCTTGATCAAGATTACGCGGCAAAAGATTGAATACGGTGTCCATTCTTTCTCCCGTAGTGATGATTTCATCATCATCAGTGATTTTTCTGCAGCTGTAGTTTTGCAGTTCCCATACGGCTTTCTCATCATTGTATTTAATCTTCTGAGCCGCTATTTTATAGGTGACTTTTTGGTTGTTGAATTCTTCATATGTGAAAAAGAAACCGGATTCTTCGTTGCGATCCCAACGTTCTACAAAGACGTAGCTGTTGTCGGAGTTTTTGATGTGTAAATAGGAGGATTGAACGGAGTTTCTACCGAAGTTGGTGTATTTAAACTCATTTAATCTTTCGTTGGTGTGCGGCACGATGAAGTTCGCCATAATCAGTGAAAGGATTACAATGATAATGGAACCAACCAGATACGGAACAAGGAATCGTTTAAAGCTTACACCATTTCCCAATATGGAAATGATTTCGTTGTGCGAGGAAAGCTTCGAAGTAATCCAGATCACCGTGATAAAGGTGAACAGCGGAATGAAAAGATTGATGAAGTAAGGGATAAAGTTGAGGTAGTATCCGGTGATGATTTCAGGTACCGGAATGTTTTTATCCATAAAACGTTGGATGTTTTCAGAGACGTCGAAGACAACCACGATGGTCATCAGCAATGCGATGGCATAAACCAAGCCGCCCAAGAATTTTCTTAGGATGTAGGCGTCCAGGATTTTCCATCCGGTCTTTTCGCGAAAGGCGTCTCGAAATGCCAGCCAGCGTTCTTTCATTCTTATAATTAGTTTTTAGAGTCTTTCTCGTCGGTTTTAAGCCATTGATCTAACCAACGGAAGAATTCGCGTTGCCAAAGCATTGAGTTCTGTGGTTTTGTAACAAAATGGCATTCGTCAGGGAAGTAGAGGAAACGGCTTGGTATGCCTTTTATCTGAGCAACGTCAAAGGCTTGCATACCTTCGGTGTAAGGGATACGGAAGTCGTTGCCACCATGGATGACCAAGATAGGAGTGTCCCAATTGCCTACGAATTTGTGCGGTGAGAAGTCATAACTCTTAGGGGTTGGGGTCTTCCAATAAGGGCCTTCAATGTCGTGGTTGGCAAAGAAGAGTTCTTCGGTGGTGTTGTACCAACTTTCCAGGTTGAACATACCACAGTGGGCGATGAAGGCCTTGAAACGTTTGTCGTGATGTCCGGCTAACCAATAGACGGAGAAGCCGCCGAAACTTGCGCCAACACAGCCCAGTCGGTTTTCGTCAACGTAGGATTCTTTGGAAACGGCATCGATGGCGGAGAGATAATCTTTCATACATTGACCACCGAAGTCGCCACTGATTTCATCGTTCCACTCCTGTCCGAAGCCAGGCAAACCTCTACGGTTCGGGGCAACGACGATGTAGCCGTGTGCTGCCATCATTTGGAAGTTCCAACGATAGGAGAAGAACTGACTTACAGGAGATTGTGGACCACCTTCGCAGTAGAGCAAAGCAGGATATGTTTTGGTGGAATCGAAATTTGGAGGTAGGATTACCCAAACCAACATGTCTTTCCCATCGGTGGTTTTTACCCAGCGTTTCTCGGTTTTAGCCAAGGTGATCTTATCCAGCACATCCTTGTTGATAAAACTGATTTGTTTAACCGCTTTGTTCTTCAAGTTTACAGCGTATATTTCTGAAGGATAGGCGTGGGTGGTACGTGTGGTAATCAACTGATCTCCGCAGAGTATCAGGGAGTTGTAGTCGTAATCACCATCTGTGATTTGTTCAAATTTGCGAGTGGCTAACTCCATGCTATAAATTTGGATGGTGGCCTCTTTGTCGCTCTTGAAATAGATTTTTTTACCGTCGTTGCTCCAGCAGAAATCGGTAGCATTTTGGTCAAAATCAGCAGTATAATCTTCTCTGGTGTTGGTTTTGAAGTCGTAAATCATCATTCTGTGTTTGTCAGACTCAAAGCCATCGGTTTCCATACTCCACCATACCAGTTTGCTTCCATCCGGTGAGAATACAGGCGCTTGGTCGTAACCCATGTTGCCTTCGGAAAGGTTGGTATGTGTTTTTTTAGCCAAGTTATAAAGATAGATGTCGGTATTGGTACTTTCCGCGAACTGTTTGCCAGAAAGTTTCTTACAAGTGTAAGCAATGGATTTGCTGTCAGGACTCCAGGCGATCTCTTCGATGCCACCGTATGGAGGCGTTGGACAATGGAACTTTTCACCTTTCAGAAGGTCGATGCCTTCGTTGCATTTAGGATATTCGGTAACGAAAAGGTGGCTGTAGGTACCGTCGGCCCAGTAGTTCCAGTGACGATACATCAGGTCGTCGTAGATCATAGCATTGGCCTTTGGAAGATCTGGGTAGCGTTGTTCGATGGTTGGGTCGATGCGGACATTCATAGCATAGCAAAGATGCTTCATATCAGGGGAATAGCTGAAGCAGTTAACATCGTTTTCAAAGTCAGTGATTTGCTCAGCGTGTTTACCGTTGGGGTTGCATTCCCAGATTTGGAGTGTTCCGTTATCATCGGGATATAGGTAGGCGATCTTCTTGCCATCAGGACGCCAGATAGGTTGAATTTCATCGTCCTTGGTGCTGGTGATGCGAGTAGGTTCGCCACCATCGATAGGCATTGTGTAGAGGTCTGTATTACCCGTGTTGCTGCGGTAATCGTAGTAGGTTACGCTGTATAAAATCGTCTTGCCATCGGGCGACATTTGCACGTCGGCGAGACGCCCCAGGTACCAAAGGATTTTTTCATCCATAACGCCATTGGAAAAGTCGGGCTCCTCTCGGTTGTCTTTGCAGATTGCGTCAGCATCGGATTGGTTCTTGTTGATACAACTGCTTAATGCAGTGATGCATATTGCTAAAATGACAAGATTTTTTTTCATAGAATTCTTTTTTTAATTGAGGCGGCAAAGTTACGAAAAAGACCTTATGTTTTTTTTATTACTTTTGCATTTATAATAATGTATAAATAATAGATATAAGATGAAAAGCATAGCGGTATTTGCCTCTGGTACGGGTTCCAATTTTCAAGCTATTCTTGACGCTATTGCGTCAGGACAACTTCAAGCCCATCTTGCTTTGTTGGTTTCGGACAAACCATCGTGCAAAGCCGTAGAAAGGGCCGTGGCTAACGGGATAGAGGTTTTTACCTTCAATGCGAAAGATTACGACGGCAAAGAATCTTATGAAAACGCTATCTTGCACGAGTTGCAGAAACGGCAGGTGGATTGTGTTGTGCTGGCAGGATATATGCGCATTGTTGGATCGGTCTTGCTGAGCCATTTTCATCAACGTATTATCAATCTACACCCCTCCTTGTTGCCTTCTTTTCCTGGTGCGCACGGCATCGAGGATGCCTACAAGTATGGCGTTAAGGTGTTTGGCATCACCATCCACTATGTGGACGAGGGCGTGGATACGGGAAGCATCATCGACCAGTTTGCCTTCCATATTGAAGAGGGTGAAACGGTGGAGGAGGTGGAGTGCCGAATTCATGCCTTGGAGCACCAATACTATCCGGCAACCATCCATCGCGTGCTTAATGGGGAATAGCTATTCCTCGAGTGCGCTTCTTCCGATTTTGGTATTGCTCAGCTCTTTCGTGGTTTTTGTACCTAATTCTCGCAGCATTTCTATCTGTCGCAATAAATTACCAGACCCGTCAGATAGCTGTTTTTTTGCGGTGTCGAAACTGCTTCGCAAAGTGGTTAACTGATTGTCAACTTGATCCATACTGCTTACAAAGTTGGCAACCTTGTCGTAAAGTAGTCCCGCTCTTTTGGCAATCTCTATGGTGTTTTGCGTTTGTTTCATCTGCTTCCAAGTGGTGCTGATGGTTCTCAGCGTTGCCATCAGAGTGACAGGGGTAACGATGACGATGTTTTTGCGCCAGGCAATTTCAAAGATTTCCTTTTCTTCTTTGGCAATAACACTGAAAGCTGATTCAATAGGGATGAACATTAAAACACATTCTATAGTGTTGATATCCAAGGTGTAGTATGATTTATTCGCTAACTCTGTAATATGATTCAATATGGATTTTTTATGCGCCTGAAGTGCTTTCTCAAATACTTGCTCGGAGGTGGCGTTGATAAGTTCGTTGTATGCCGTCAGCGATACTTTGGAGTCGATGATGATGTTCTTGTTGTCTGGAAGCTTTACAATGGCATCGGGACGTTGGCGTTTCCCATCTTCCAGGGTGAAACTTTCTTGTAGGAAATATTCACGATCTTTTGTCAGGCCAGACGATTCCAGTACTCTTTCCAATATTACTTCGCCCCAGTCGCCTTGAATCTTACTGTCGCCCTTTAAAGCACGACTCAACTCGTGCGCTTCTTTCTGCAAGGTGGAATTCAAATCCTGCATTTTTCTTAGTTCCCCAATCAGGTTGGTTTGATCTTTCAAACCTTGTGTATAGGTGTCGGATACGGTTTTCTGCATTTTCTGGATTTCTTCCTTTAATGGCATAAGTAGCGTTTGACTCTGCTGATCCAAGACTTTTGTCTTTTCATCTAAGAGGTTGGATGCCAATGTTCTGAATCGATCGGCCATGACGAGTTGAAGGTTTTCAGTGGCTTCTGCGTAAGATTGCAATTTTGTGTTGGCAGCACTCAACATTTCGTGCAACTGATTATTTTCAGTTCGCATCTGATGTAGTTCAAGGTCTTTCGATTTCAAATTCGTTTCAGTATTTTCTGCTTTGGATTGTAAAAAGATGATTTCTCGTTCTTTTTCGTGCATCCTATTATGAAGTTTTTTTTGAGAGAGAAGCCACATAATGAAGAAGAATATGGCTAATGTTGAAAGTGCTATTACGATGATGGTGTTTTGCATTGTTGATGAGTGTTAAAAAAGGCGGACTTCGTCATAGTCCGCCTTTTAAATAGGTTAATGGGTATATATTTTATTTGTGTTAATCTGCAATGCAGCTGAAGAAGTTACTTCTGTCATTTGGTGCTTCGTAGAAGGATCTTCTATTAGATGTTTCAACAACGGTTTCTACTTGAGTTTGTGCAGCGGTTGCTTCAGCCAGCTTTTGTGTACGTAAGATGGTAGGCGTGTTAACAACGGACTCAAAGTTATCATCGTTGAGAAGATCCATATTGGTAGAAACCTTAACAGGTTCAGGTCTTGGATCAAAAGTAGCAACGTTTGATGTTGTGTATGTTTGAGGAATGTTGTTAACAGGAGTAACAATTTGTTGAGGAGTTTCAATGATGGTGTTGTTGATAGGTTGTTCTTGAACTTCTGCTGTGCCAACATAAGGGATAGCGGTGTTTTCAACAACTGGAGTGTTGATGACTTGTGTTTGAACAGGAGTGTTGTCAACAGGTAAGTCAACGACAACAGAACCATTGATGTTTTTTGTTACTTGAATAGGGTTGGTGTCTTCGTTAAGTTCTTTGCCACAGGACAGGGTTGTAACAAAGGTTTCTTGAGAAGATTGATCATCTGTAATGATCGTGTTGGTGTTATTCGTTGTTGTAGCAACATCTTCAGGTTTCTTATCGTTAAAACGGGTAACGATAACAGACAACTTGATTTGGTCATCAAGATTGTTGTCAACGCCCTGACCCCAGATAACGCGAGCGTTTTTAGCTTGCAAACCTTTGAAGTGTTGGGTGAGTTTTTTAAGTTCAGCAATCTTAAGCTTGTTGTTAGGACCATAGCTAACAAAGAAGAGGAAGCTTTGAGCTTCTGAAATCTCTGAGTTGTCCAACAATGGGCAAGAGAGAGCATCGTCGATAACCTTTTGAACACGGTCTTCACCACTTGCAGAAGCGAGGCCCAACATAGCTTTGCCGCTGTTCTTCATGATGGTTTGGATATCGTTAAAGTCAACATTCTGGGTGTAGTCAACAGTGATGAGCTCAGCGATACATTTAACAGCGTTCTTAAGAACGTCGTTAGCTTGTTCGTAAGCTTGATCGATTTCCAAATCAGGATAGAGTTCTAAGATATTTTCATTCTTAACAATGATCAAAGAGTCGATGTGTTTAGCCATCTTTTCGATACCTTCATTGGCAATGCGAAGACGGTCGTCACCTTCGAATTCGAAAGGAGCGGTTACAACACCGATGGTGAGGATGCCCATTTCGTGAGCGATTTCAGCAATAACAGGAGAAGCACCAGTTCCGGTACCTTTACCCATACCTGCGGTGATGAAGATCATCTTGGTTTCCTTACCGATGAATTCTTTGATCTTCTCTTTGCATTCGTTGGCATATTGTGTGGCAACTTCAGGATTGGCACCAGCACCAAGACCTGCTCCCAATAACAACTTTTCAGGAATAGGACATCTGTTCAAGTGACCTTGGTCGGTGTTGCAAATTAAAAAGTCAACGCCAACGATGCCGTCGCTGTACATGTGTGTAACTGCGTTACTACCACCACCACCAACGCCGAGAACTTTGATGATGTTGGAGTTTTCTTTTTGACCGTAATCAGGGGTGAATTCAATTTTGTCTGTCATAAATATATCTAATCGTCAATTACTTACTAAGGTTAATATTATTGGTTTAAAAAGGTTTTCTTGATGAGCAATCATTAAGTGATGTTATCAACGGCGTTCTTGATCCAGTTAGGGACATTCTTGAAGATTCCCCAAAAATCTTTGCCGTTGCCACTATTGTTATTGTTGCCTTTAGTTGCATCCGATGAAGAGTTTGGTATGAATTCGGCGTCGTCTTGAAGGGCACCATATTTCAACAAGCCCAATGCGGTTGCGAAGTTAGGTTTCTTGATGTCGTTGGACAATGTGTGTACGAATCCGTGTTCGGGAAGACCGATGCGGGTGGGCATTCCTGTTACGTAAGAACACAGTTGCTGGATATGTCTCAGATTAGCACCACCACCGGTGAGAACAATACCTGCGGCGTTGGCCAGTCTGTTTTTATAGCCAGATGCTTCAATCTCAGAATTGATGATGCTGAGAATCTCATCTTCCACGCGACTGTTGATGATCTGTGCCAGATAGTTCTGATTGATTTGAATAGGCTCCTGGTTGTATGGACGAGGTATGGTGATTAGGCAGTCGGGACTGCTTTGACCAACAATGCAGGTGCCGTGTTTGATTTTCACTTGCTCTGCCAAATCTTCTGGGATGTTGCAAACGGTTGCAATATCTTTGGTGATGACATTGCCGCCAAGTGCGATAACTTTGGTGTAGACAGGATTGCCATCAATGAAGATGATGAGGTCGGAAGTGCCACCACCAATGTCCACCAAGGCAACACCTCTTTCTTTGTCCTGGTCGCTCAAACAAGCTAATGCAGAAGCGATAGGCTCCAGGATGATTTCGTTAGGGTTGACTTGACATTTTTCGCAGCAGTATCTGATTTTGTTTACTTCAGACTGCTTGCCTGTGATAACTTGATACGTGCCAAGTACTTCATTGGCCATTTCTCCTACTGGGTCGGTGGTCTCGTGATCTTGGTCAATCACGTAACGTTGAGGAATCACATCAATAACCTCTTCACCAGCATTAGGGGTGACGTTGAAAACCGTATTTCTCATCTCATCAATCTCTTGCTGGCAAATAGGATCCACCTTTCCGTGACGGAACAATGGGTAGTTGTAAGTGGTGGTCTTGATGTGATGACCAGCTATACCAACGAATACTTCGCTGATTTCTTGATGAGAGCGTTCTGCAGCCTCTTCGCAAGAACTGATGATTCCGTTTACGGTTTTGTCGATATTACGGATTTGGCCATATTCTACACCCGTAGATTTGCTGAAGCCGTGACCTATCACGTTGATAAGTCCTTCTTCGGTACGATAACCAACTACGGTTGCTATTTTGGTCGTGCCGATATCTAAGCCTACGATAACTTGTTGTTTGGTAGAATTTTTAGCCATAATGATTCTTGATTTATTGTGCGATTACCCTATTTTGATACCTAACGTCCAACTGCGCATATTGGTCATATCCTTTTCTGGAAAGTCCTTCCTGGTAAACGTGCTTGAGGTTTTTCAATTTCTTTTCCATTCGGGTGGTATCTCCAAAAAGAATCACTTGGTTGCCTAAAGTGGCCACCAGTTCAATCTGGTTGTTGTTGTTGAGGTATATCTGTCTGAATTGATTCTTGTAAAAGTCGTCGGCCAACAATGCGTTTGAAAGGGCAACCACCGGTTGAAGTTCCCTGCCAGCCATCACGCCTTTTTTGTAGTGTTGGTGAAAGTTGCCGTTTGCAATGATGAGGTCGTCGGTGAACTTGGACTTGAAAGGAAGCAAGGCTCCTTCGTCGTCAACGAGATATTGCTCACCGTTGTCGGCATATACGTGCAGGATGATGTTGCGAAGCGTGTAGTCGATGATGAGACGAGTGCCTGAAAAATGGGAGAAATTGACCTTCTTGATGTAAGGGTTTCTGCTCAACAATTCTGTGATGGCGCTCTGGTCTACATCCTTGATTTTGCAGTTCACGGTTTCAATGCCAGCGTTGGCAAGCATAGCCTTCACGTCCTGCTCGTCTAAAATGATACTCTTGTTTACGGAGTGAGCCACTACGGATACGCTGCTGCATTCGCGGTTGGGCATACGCACAAACGCTAAAACTACCAGTACAATTAAACTGATAGTCAGTGTGATAGCAAGCAATACTCTGGCGTGTCTCATTCGTTGGATATAATTTTAGAAAATCCTCCAAAGATACAACAAAATAAGGGCTTTGCTTACTTTATTTTTTTGAATAATAAACAAAAAAATGTTGATAAAATAGGCGCTTTTTAGGCGTTTCTCTTGTCGATGCCCCAAAGCAATTTTTCACGTATAATGTCGTAGAAATTGCTGTTTTCGAAGAGTACGGTGTTGGTGTGGAATTTCTCTTTGCGCAAGAAAAGTTTCACGTTTTCGTTCATCACGTATTTCTCCGTATCGGTCTGTAGTGAGTATTTTCCACTTCGTCCCTGCACCTCAATGGTGAGCGGAATATCAGCCGGAATGACGAGCGGACGGACGTTCAGAGAGTGCGCGGCAATGGGCGTAAGTACGTGTACTTGAGTGAGTGGATGCAAGATGGGACCACCACAACTCATTGAGTATGCTGTTGAACCAGTGGGAGTTGCAATGATAAGACCATCTCCCCAATAGGTGTTTATCTTTTGATCTCCTGCCCATACGGTTACCGCAATGATGGAGTCGGAGTCCGTGGCTCTAACCGTTAGGTCGTTTACGACAAAGTTGCCGGGAAGCATGTGGGGAACACTGCTTTCCATATGCAACAAGGAACGTTTCTCGATGGTGTATTGATGTTGCATCAACATCTGGAAACACTCCTTGTAATTGTCTTTCTTGATGCCCGCCAGGAAGCCGATACGGCCTGTGTTGATACCCACCAAAGGGATGTCCAGATCGCCGACAAGGTTTACGGCATCAATGAATGAACCATCACCTCCGAAGGATATGAGGAAGTCGATGGGAAGACTTTGCTGTAGAGATACATAGGAGTCAAAAAAAGCATTGCAACTGTCGTCAGCATTACGACAGTTGCAATGTAATACTATCTCGACACCTTGTTGTTTCAGGTGTTCGATAACGGTGTGGATAAATTGTAGATCCTCTTCGCCGCGACGACGGCTATAGAGAGCAACTTTCATTATTCGTACTCTTGGATTTCAACTTCACCGTTAATGATCATATTGGCGTTCAAGGCCATAGCTGCCATTTCATCTTCGCCTGGATATACAGCAACAGGAGCAATCCAGTCGATGTAACGTTTGATACGTGCAACTACAGGTTTGCCGTATGCAATACCACCAGTGAGGATGATTGCATCAATCTGACCTTTCAATACGACAGCGGTTTCGCCAATTTGCTTTGCAACTTGATATGCGAAAGCTTCTTCGAGCAGTTCAGCCTTTGGATCGCCTTCTTGAGCAGCCTTTTCAACAGCAAGCGCATCATTGCTGCCAAAATAACCTACATAACCACCGTTGCCAACCAAGATCTTTTGCATGTCTTCCATGGTGTATTTTCCACTGAAACAAGCTTTTAAGAATTGGTTCATTGGAAGAGAACCAGAACGTTCTGGTGAGAATGGACCTTCGCCATCCAAAGCTTGGTTTACGTCGATTACTCTACCTTTTTGGTGAGCACCGCAGCTTACACCACCACCCATGTGACAAACTACCAGGTTCAGATCTTCGTATTTTTTGCCGTTATCTTTAGCATACATACGAGAGATAGCCTTTTGGTTCAATGCGTGGAAAATGGATTTGCGTTCGAATTCTGGATGTCCAGCGATACGTGCAACTGGTTCCATTTCGTCAACGATAACAGGGTCTGCGATAAAAGCATCTTTCAAACCGATAACGTCAGCGATACTCTTGGCGATAAGACCACCTAAGTTGCAAGCGTGTTGTCCGTTATAACCTTGTTTGAGGTGCTCAATCATCAAATCGTTGATTCTGTATACACCAGATTTGAGCGGTTTTACAAGACCACCACGGCCCATAATTACAGAAATGGAATGTAAATCGATCTTTTCAGCTTCCAATTCTTTGGTGATGACGTCTCTGCGGAAAGGATATTGTTCAGCAATGGTAGTGAACTGTGAAAGCTCTTCCGTAGAGTGCTTGATGTTCTTTACGAATACTTTTTCGCTGCCATCAAAGATAGCAATCTTGGTTGATGTTGCACCAGGATTAATAGCAAGAATTCTTTTCATATTTATTTTGAATGTGTTTAGTGTTAATTCGAAGTGTTTACTTTTACGATATCGCTGTAGGATAGACCGGCATTGTTCTTGACGTATGCGCGAACGTAATATACCGTGTCTGCCATAGGCAATGTTTCTTTTAATGAGAATTTTAAGGAGTCTCCGGCAGAGAGATTGTAAGCTACAGGGATAGTTGTGGTGTACATTTCGGGGATAAGAACATCTTCGAAAATGCTGTAGCAGAATCCCTCCTCAATAATGTGCGTGCAACCACCAAGATCAGTGATAGTTGCTGTACATTCTAGATTTTTTCCAGTGTTTGAAATAGATGTGATTTCTACAGTTGCCGGTTCAAATTTGGAGCAACCAGCAAAAAGTATCGTTATAAACAGCAACAATGCTGCAGATATCTTTGTCGTTTTTTTCATCTGTATTTATTGAGGTCGCAAATATACAAAAAAAAGCAACAAATACAAAAGACGTTAATGATCTGTCAATCTGTGTGCTTTAACTTGATGACAACGATTTCACCATCGGTTCCGATTCTGATAGGCGCGCCCGAACCTCCTAAACCGGCAGTGACATAGAATTGCGTTTGCCCCTTTCTTGTGTATCCGTAAAAAAGCCCTCCTTTAAGTCTACTTTTGATCTGACCAATCCAGTTTACTGGGAATACTTGCCCATTGTGCGTATGTCCAGAGAGTTGTATGTCGGCGCCAATCTGTTGGGCACTGTGTAGGTCTAATGGGCTGTGATCCAGTATGATGATCGGAAGTGTGGGGTCTGTGTTATAACACAGCTCGTTCAATTTCTTGCGATGAACTATGCTGGTGTCATCACGACCAATAAGCACCAATTGCTGGTCTATCGTGATAGCACGATCTTCTAATGTCTTTATTTTAAAATTTTTAGCCCATTGTCGGAATTCTGGATCTGGGTTGTGAACGTAACCGTGAATGTATTCGTGGTTGCCGTTGATGGCATATACGCCTTTTTTTGCCTGAATTTGTTGAAATACATCGGCATATCCCATCTTCTGAAGATCTTTCCAGTTTACCACGGCCTGATCTCCTAACAGAAGCACAAGGTCGGGATCTTGCTCGTTGATGGTTTGGATGTGTTTCTCCAATGTTTTCTTCGACATTGTGCCACAATGAATATCGCTAACAGCAATGATTTTCCAATCGGGAACGGGTTTGTTTAGTTCAAAGGTCACCTCCTTAATAACAGGGTTTGAGAAATGGATATAACCATAAACGGCTATCAAACAAGATATGAGTATTGTAATGGGGTAGTAGATTCGCCTTATGCGAATGTCGTGCTGCTTTATCCAGCATTTCTTTTTCTTGGAGATATGCAAGAGTAGTCGAAATGCATCCAATGCTAAAACGCTGATTGTTAATTCTAAAAGAATGATAACCCAAGTGTATTCGATGGTTTGAATGGGCAGATACCATGCACCTAAGTTGCAGCTTCGAAAAATGATGGCAACAACTGTGAGTATTGAAAAAAAAGAAATAGTCGCAAAGAGAACTTTGCGACCAGTAGATCTTTTGGATAACGTTTGCGAAAAACGTAGGAGTATGTATGATGAAGCTGCCAGTATCTCAACAGCTTGTAAACAGATTCTCAACAGCCGATAGATGTTCATTAACGTGCTCTATTCTTGAGAATATCGATGGCCAGGTAGATAGCGTTGCGCATCGATTGCGCATTAGCTTCGTTTTTACCTGCGATGTCGTATGCTGTACCATGAGCAGGAGAGGTGCGAACGATGGGTAGTCCAGCGGTGAAGTTAACGCCTTCAGTACCCAAAATCTTGAATGGCAACATTCCTTGATCGTGGTACATGGCAAGGATGGCATCGAATTTACGATAAGAGCCAGAACCAAAGAAACCGTCGGCAGGGAATGGACCAAAGGCGTTGATCTTATCCTGGAATGCCAATTCAATAGCTGGAGAAATGATTTCTTTTTCTTCCTTGCCCAACAGTCCGTTGTCGCCAGAATGTGGATTCAACGATAATACGGCAATTGTTGGATTGTTCAGACCAAAGTCCCTGTATAAAGAGTTATTAAGTATTTCTAACTTCTTATAAATAAGTTCTTTGCTTAATTTTGCAGCCACCTCTTGAATAGGAAGATGATTGGTGACAAATCCTACGCGAAGGCTGTCAGCAACCATCATCATCATGGCTTTCTTTTCCCCACCGAAATAGTGTTCGTAGAATTCTGTTTGACCTGAGAAGGTGAACTTTTCGGATTGGACATTCTCTTTATTGATAGGGGCTGTTACGATGGCATCAAGGTTGCCGTTCTTGAGGTCACGGCCAGAAGCATATAATGATCGTTCAGCCATCTGGCCTGCAATCTTGGTGGATGTTCCTAACTCAATCTTCACCTCATCTTCGTAAATGTTGATGAGATTGGGACGTTTGCTGGAAAGTTGGTCAAGATTTTTGATGTATTGGAATGAGAAATCAGGAAGATTCAGCAGCTTGCGGTGATAAGATGCCGCCTTTGACAAACCATATACGATGGGAGTGCAAAGTTCGAGAATCCTATAGTCGCTGAGTGCCTTAATGATCACTTCATAGCCAACACCATTGATGTCGCCTTGCGTAATGCCTATCTTGTAGAGCTTGTTATCCGCCATAGTCTATCTTATTTAGTAGTAGCGTTGTAGGCTACTTCATACTCTTCATAACCTTCGATAATGTCACCAACTTTGATATCGTTGCAACCATCGATATTCAAACCGCAGTCTTGACCGGAAACGACTTCCTTAACGTCATCTTTGAAACGACGCAAAGAGCCAAGTTTACCAGTATAGATAACGATACCGTCGCGAATCAAGCGGATGCGGGTAGAGCGTTGCAATTTGCCGTCCAGCACCATACAACCTGCGATGTTGCCCACCTTGGAGATGTGGAATACTTCGCGGATTTCGATATTACAAACCACTTTTTCGCGGATTTCAGGAGCGTGCATACCTGCAATAGCATCCTTGATTTCGTTGATTGCGGTGTAGATGATGGAGTAGGTACGGATGTCAATTTGTTCTGCTTCAGCAGTCTTACGAGCACCAGCGGTTGGACGAACCTGGAATGCCACGATAAGAGCATTGGAGGCTGTAGCCAACATAACGTCGGTTTCGGTAACGGCACCCACTGACTTATGGATGACGTTAACTTGTACTTGCTCGGTAGAGAGTTTCAACAACTCGCCAGACAATGCTTCAACGGAGCCGTCAACGTCACCCTTAACAATGATGTTAAGTTCTTTAAAGTCACCAATAGCGATACGACGACCGATTTCTTCGAGAGTGATGTGTTTTTGTGTGCGAAGACCCATTTCGCGAGCCAAACGAGCACGTTTGGAAGCAACGTTGCGGGCTTCTTGTTCACTTTCGCAAACCTTGAATGTGTCACCAGCTTGAGGCGCACCATTCAAACCTAACAGCAATACTGGCGTAGCAGGACCTGCAGATTTGATAGGTTGATTACGCTCGTTGAACATAGCCTTAACTTTACCGAAGCAGCTACCAGCCAAAATAGGATCACCAATACGCAAAGTACCGTTTTGGATGAGAACTTTAGCAATGTAACCACGACCCTTATCCAATGAGGATTCGATGACGGCACCTAAACCTAAACGGTTTGGATTAGCTTTCAACTCAAGCATATCTGCTTCCAAAAGCACTTTTTCCAACAACTCGTTCACGTTTACGCCGTGTTTAGCATCGATTTCTTGGCATTGGTATGAACCGCCCCAGTCTTCTACCAGGATGTTCATGTTGGCCAATTGTTCACGAATACGGTCTGGGTTGGCGTTGGCTTTATCAATCTTGGTGATGGCAAATACCATAGGAACACCAGCTGCTTGTGCGTGGTTGATAGCCTCAGTGGTCTGTGGCATCACAGCATCGTCAGCAGCAATTACGATGATACATAAGTCGGTGATTTTCGCACCACGGGCACGCATAGCGGTAAATGCTTCGTGACCTGGCGTATCCAAGAAGGTAATACGACGACCATCAGCCAATGTAACCTCGTATGCACCAATGTGCTGTGTAATACCGCCGGCTTCACCAGCAATAACGTTGGTCTTACGGATGTAGTCCAACAGAGAGGTTTTACCGTGGTCAACGTGACCCATAACGGTGATGATCGGGTGACGTGGGATCAAATCTTCAGGAGCATCTTGCATTTCTGCATTTTCAGACTCGTCTGCGTCTGCATCGATGAACTCAATTTGATAGCCGAACTCTTCAGCCAACATGGAGATGGTTTCAGCATCCAAACGTTGGTTGATGGAAACAAACAAGCCGATACTCATACAGGTGGCAATGATGTTGTTCACAGGAATGTTCATCATTGTTGCCAACTCGCTGGCGGTCAAGAATTCCGTTACTTTGAGGATCTTCTGGTTTTCAATTTCTTGAATTTGTTGTTCCTCAATGCGCTCGTGAATCAGCTGACGTTTCTCTTTTCTACGTTTAGCAGCTTTGCTCTTGCCTGTAGGTTCAAGACGTTGCTTGGTTTCCTTGATACGACGTTGAATATCTTCGGTTGAGATTTCAACTTTTTCTGGTTCTTCTTTTTCTTTCTTAGTTTCCTTGAAGTTACCTGGTTTTACGTTAGCCGGTGTGGAGATACGTTTACGTTTTTTCTTCTTTGCACCAGCTGCGTTGTTGCCAGCATTTGGACGACGATCTTCCTTCTTTGTCTCTTTTGGTTTCTCAACAGGAAGTTCAATCTTTCCAAGTACCTTAGGACCTGTAAGTTTAGCCACTTCAGTCTTGATGACTTCAACCTCTTTTTTCTCTTCAGGTTGTGCCACCTTAACTTCAACAGGCTTTTGTATTTCTTCTTTCTTTTCTTCCTTCTTTTCAGCAGGAACTTCCTTCTTTTCTGCTTTTGGTTCCTTGGTGCTCTTCTTGTTCAGTTGTGACAAGTCGATTTTGTCAACCACCTTAGGGCCGATATGCTCAACTTTCTCACTTTCTGTTTTAACAGGAACTTCTTCCTCTTTTGGGGTCTCAGGAGCAACAGAAGGCTCGGCAACTTCCACAACAGGTTTCTCAGGAGTTTCAGCAGGCTTTTCTTCAACCTGTTCTTTTTCAGGTTGATTGGTCTTAGAACCTTTCACATTGCCAAGGTCGATTTTGCCAACTACTTTAGGTGTAGCCACCTCAACAAGTGTAGGCTTTTCAGGATTGGCGTCCTTGATGATAAGGGTAGGAGCAGCCTCTTCCTCTTTCTTTTCCTCTGCCTTTGGCTTTTCAGGCTCTTCGCTTGTAGAAGCTTTCTTGCTGGTTTTCTTTGAATTATATGTGCCAATGTCGATTTTATCCGCCTCGGCCTTCACTAATTTCTCAGCAGAAAAAGTCTCTAAGAGAAGATCATACATCTCTTCAGTGAGTTTTGCATTTGGATTCTCTTCAAGTTCAGAGTATTTCTTTTTGAGACAATTAAAGGCGGTGCTGATGGAGATGTTGAATTCTCCTGCAGCTTTTCCTAGGCGTTTTACTTTTTTCTTTTCCTCTGGCATATTTATTTTTTAAATATCGATTACTAATGTTTGTTTGTAAATAATGTTTGTTTTAAGATGATGAGATTAGTCGGTGATGTCAAGTTCTTCCTTAACGGCTGCAATCATTTCATCAACGGTATCTTCTTCCAGATCGGTACGGCGGATAAGTTCTTCACGGCTAAGGCGAAGTACGTTTTTAGCGGTGTCGCATCCGATGTTGATGAAAGCATCGATAATCCATTTGTCGAATACGTCTGAGAATTCTCTCAAAGGTACGTCTTCATCTTCTTGGTTGATGTTGTAAACATCGATTTCATAACCTGCCAGTTTTGAGGCGAGCTTGATGTTGTAACCGCCTTTACCGATAGCCAAAGATACTTGGTCGGAGTTCATATATACGTTGGCAGTCTTATTTTCGTTGTCGATTTCCATATAAGAAATCTTAGCTGGGCTCAAAGCTCTGCTGATGAGAAGTTCGGTGTTGTTGGTGAAGTTGATGACATCGATATTTTCGTTGTGGAGTTCACGAACGATGGAGTGGATACGAGCACCCTTCATACCTACGCAGGCACCTACAGGGTCGATACGATCGTCGAATGACTCAACCAAGACTTTAGCTCTTTCACCTGGAGCGCGAACCACGTTCTTAACGGTAATCAAACCATCATAGATTTCAGGAATCTCTGTTTCCATAAGACGTTCAAGGAAAGTAGGAGATGTACGAGAAAGGATGATGCGTGGGGTTGAGGAGTGTACGTCAACGCGAAGTACTACAGCAGTGAGTGTGTCACCTTTCTTGTATCTGTCGGCAGGAATCTGTTCAGATTTCGGAAGGATGAGTTCTACAGACTCTTCGTCAAGAACGGTAATCTCTTTACGCCAAACTTGGTTAACCTCGCCGGTGATGATTTCGCCGATGCGATGTTCATATTTCTTGAAGATGACATCCTTTTCGTATTCCATAATCTTGGTGCTGAGATTTTGGCGGATAGCCAAGATCTCGCGACGTGCAAAGTCGGTAAGTTTGATGTTTTCAACAACTTCTTCGCCAACTTCGAAGTCAGGTTCAATCTTGATAGCGTCGGAAAGAGCGATTTGGTTTGCTTCGTCTTCCACCTCGCCGTCTTCTACGATTTCAAGTGTATGTTGGATTTCCAAATCACCACGGTCAACGTTCACGATGATGTCAAATTGGGAGTCTGGTCCGTATTTCTTGATGAGAGCAGCACGGAACACTTCCTCAAGAATATGCATTAAGGTTTCGCGGTCGATACTTTTGGATTCTTTAAACTCTGCAAAAGTGTCGATAAGATTAACGTGGTCTTCTGTTTTTGCTTTAATATTCATATATGTTTTTCTTTTTTGTATAAACAATATTGTAAAAAAAACTCTCACCACAAGGGTGAGAGTTTTTAAGTTGAGATACCAGGATTCGAACCTAGACAGACAGAACCAAAAACTGTAGTGCTACCGTTACACCATATCTCAATGTCATTGGTCAAATGCGGGTGCAAAAATACACTTTTTTTTATTCGGTAGTACACACTGAAGAAAAAAAAATTTTTTTTTGTTTTTTGTGCGTTGATATGAAAAAAAATGTATTTTTGCGCGCTCTTAACAACAGAGACGGCCCCTTAGCTCAACTGAATAGAGTATTTGACTACGGATCAAAAGGTTGCAGGT
>JAKSMB010000004.1 GCA_024400875.1 Bacteroidales bacterium | reverse complement strand
TGGATGAGGGCTTGTCCAAAGCCGCCGCTGATGAAGATTCCGGAGATGGCAATGAAGACGTACAGCATCCCGATGCATCCGAAGTCGTCGGGCATCAGCAGACGGGCTAACACGATGTTGGAGATGAAGGAGATGCCGACGGTGCCGACACGTCCGATGCCACTCCAGATCATACCCGTGATGGTTTTCTGTTTCAAGTCAGTTGCCATTGTTGGAGTGTGGGGTAGGGTTTATTTTCCGTTTGCAAAATCTTCCAGATAGGCAAATCGAGGGGTGAGCTTGCCTTTGTCGAGGATGGTGCCGCGCAGCACTACTTCGCTGTGGTTGCCCGACAGCAGTCCGGGCATCACGTACTGTATCAGCATATCGCCAAAGTAGGCGCTGGTGTCCATGGCCAGTGCATTGGGACAGGTATCTACCGCCATGACGGTGATGTTGTTGTTGGAAGAAAAGGCCTCTTCTTCGGTGGCTGACTGCGGGTTGTAGTCGAAGTAAGGTTCGTCGTGTGTGGAGGAACGCAGGGTGGACTTCACACTGCCTTGGATGTCGCAAGTAACATCGCCAATCATCTTGATGCGCAGTTGTGGATTGCGCAGGTCTTCTTCGGAGAGATATACGGGCGCTTCCGGTGCCCAGAAGTGGGCGCATACCAGTATGTCGGCTGCCGTACCCCAGCGCATGAAGTCGCTCTGATATTCGGACGCACATTTTGTGAAGTGTGGCCAGGAGAAGGCTTCTCCGTTGCTACGTTTTACCAGTTTGTCAACGTCGGCCACCGTGTATGACAGGTGGGAAACGTTGTTTGTTGATAAGAATTCTGCTTCGGAAAGACGTTGTGCGCCAATGGCATCTAGGATGTATTGTGCGCCTTGCGATACGCGACCGTTGCCGGTCACTAAGATTTTGATGTTCGGCAGTGCCGCCGACTGTAAAGCTGTTTTCAGCTCATCAAGGGTGAAACGTTTGTCGGGTTTGGGAAGTTGGTAGAGGTTGTGGCGCAAACCGTAGCCACGGAGGGTGTAATACACGCCCACGATGCCGGCCCACCAGCCAAAAGCGCATACCCGCACGCCCGCATCATCCACCATATATTCGTAATCGGTGAAGGTGATGCCCTTGCGGATGAAGGCCTGCAGCAACGGACGGTTGTAGGCCTGCATTTTCGCAATATGACCAAAGAAAATGTAGTGCTTGTTCGGAATTAGCGTGTCGATCTGCGCCTCCTTGATGCCAAAGAGGATGTCGCAATTGTCCACGTTTTCAACTAATGCCAATCCGGCATCTTGATATTCCTCGTCGGCAAATGCGCGAACGTCACTGCGTTGCACCACGAACTGATGTTCGGGATAGTCGTTCTGCAACTGGGCCATCTGCTTCGGGGAAAACGCCACACGATTGTCAATGGGCACCTTGGTTTCTTTGATCAAAGCTATCTTCATTTCTTAGGTATTAGTTCTTTTTTTTAAAAGTGTATAAGGCGGCAAATATACAAAAATAGATGTAGCCGACAGTGTAGCAAAATGACGATGCCTGTGCGGAGAATGTGTTTTCGGGTGTATTTAGAAAAAGCGTATCTTTGCGCTTCGCAAATCTTAGGGTTGTACGAAGTTGTCTTTAAGATGAAAAAGATATTGATTTTGTGGATGGTTATAACAGCCGGACTGTTACACTGCTTGGCGCAAACGGGCGGCGGAAGCGTATATAATTTCCTCAATTTCAGTTATTCAACTCGTATGACGGCCTTGGGCGGAAGCTTGATTTCCGTTCATGATGATGATGCCACGCTTTTAAATGTGAATCCATCTTATCTGGATGCTCGATTTAATAATACGCTGGCCTTGGATTTCACGAATTATTTTGCCAGCACCAATTATTTGTCTGCACTCTATGCACATACGTTCCCCAAATTGGGAAACTTGGCCTTTGAGGTGTGCTATGTGGGCTATGGCGATTTCCGTGGCGCGGACATCTCAGGTATGGAAACGGGCTCTTTCTCTGCCAACGATTATGCAGTGACAGTGGGCTGGGGACGACAACTTTCCTCTCGCTTTTCTATCGGTGCCAACCTGAAAATGATTTTCTGCAACTACGAGATGTACAACTCTTTTGGCCTCGCCGCCGATGTGGCTGCTAGTTACTATAATGAAGATAAAAGGTTGTCAATGACTTTGTTGGCAAAAAATATAGGCTCCGAGCTTAAGACCTTTGCCCCCGGCACGTATGGCCGCACGCCTTTCGATCTGCAGTTTGCTTTGTCGCAACGCCTCGCCCACGTGCCTTTCCGCTATCATATCTCCCTGCATTCACTCTACCGCTGGAATATGAACTATTATGGCGCGGATAACCCTTTTATGGAAACGGATGCTCTGTCAAATCAAATTGTTTATCCAAGCAAAACCTCCCAATTCTTTGACAACTTGTTCCGTCATTTCATCTTTGGATTGGAAATAGAACCTTCTAAATATTTTTCATTCCAATTGGCTTATAATCATAATGTTCATCAGGAGATGAAGATTATGTCAAGAAGTTCCTTGGCGGGTTTCTCGTATGGATTTATGATTAATGTGAGAACAATCCAATTCGGTTTCGCTCGCCAACAATATGCGCCTGGCGCTGCACCCAATTGCTTTAACTTTGCTTTGAATCTGGATGAGATGTCGAAACTTCATCAAGAAAAGAAAACAAAGAAGTTGCAAAGAATGACCCCGTAATTTGTAAGTCTTAACTTTATCGGAATTAAGGCTGCTCTTTAACGTTGGCCTTCAATGCATTGTTGATCTGTGTTTTCAATTGCATCACATTCTTTTCTACAACATTTTGTTTCTCAGGCTTGAACATGGTGGCGTATTTAGCCTTGCCGACTTTGAACTTTCGTTTGTCGGTACCGATGATGTCTAAGCCAAGACGAATAGGTTTTAAGAGGGATATGTTGTAGTTGTAGGTCATATCTAAGTTGTGTCGTCCTGACAATACGGCTTGGTATTTGTCGATGGAGACGGCAAAAGGATATACGTCCACTTCGTTCTTGAAGATGGTTGCCTCGGCTGAGAGACTGTCGATGCGATTGGTGGTGCCCTTTTTGAAACGAAGCAGTTTGGATATCTTGTTGTAGGTCTCCTGATCCAAGACTACAAGGTCTTTACCGTTGATGGCTGCAGCACCACGCAAGGTGGAGTACTTTAAGTCATAGTTGGATTTCAGATAGGTTTCGATGGCGAAGTGAAATTCTGCGTTGCCCGCAAAGGATTTCAACATCGGCATTACGGTGTCCACTTCAGGAATCATTTCGATGAGCTTGTCAATCTTGATGTCTAACAGGTGGAAGTCTAAACCCAGGAATAGGTGGTTCTTGCGAGGTGATTTGTACATAGCCGTCAGCTGCATACGCGCCGCCTCGGAGGTGAAACCCATTTCATCCAATACCAGGATGCCGTCCTTTACGGATACGTGACCACCAATGTTGCGAACTTCTACATCTTCATATAAAGCTCTGTTGATGTGCGTGTTCAACCGTACGTCCATACCGAAAGGAACCATAAAAGGATCTTCCTTTGAGCTCTCGGGAACTTCGGCCATGATGGAATCTTCTACCCCCATCCCGCTCACGATGTCCATAATCTGGTTGATGTCGATGTAGTTGGATTTGAGGTTGAGGTTGCCTGCCAAGACGCCTTTGTTGTCCAGATACTTATCAATGTCCACGATCTTACCATTTAGGTCAAAGTCGGAGTGTCCGAACTGTCCGTTGGCTTGCTTGATGGTGAGTTGTTCGGTGGTTAGATCCGCTTTCAATTTCTGAACAGAAACGGGGATCTCTAAGTTGTTGAGCACCAACATGCCTTGACTCAGGTCGATTTTGGCTTCTGGATTCCATTGGAGCAGGGTGCTGGTAGCTTTTTCATTGTAGTGCGACTTAGCATTAATGGAGAGTGTTCCCGTGGTGGCCGCCAAGTCGCGCCCCATCTGTGCATTTAAAGCATTGCTGTTCAATATTAAAGCCAGGTCGTTGCTGTTCTGCATCACAAACTTGCCTGTTGGATGTTGAAGATGTACGTTGAGAGTGTCCATCTTTCCCGTCAAGGTGCCAAAGTCGTACACTACGCCGCACTTCAGTTCTTGTGTGCTGTCCATCAGGTTGTTGATGTATGCGCTGAGGTTGGTTTCCTTGGCCAGTATTTCTCCCATTCCTAATTTGCTGCCCGTCAAGCTGCCGGCGCGGAGTTTTATCGCCGCCCACTCCCCGATGTTGTAAGGCTTTTCGCTAACCGGGAATTGAATGTCCACGGTGGCGTCTGGCGACTGAATGGTTAGGGAGTCGTCATAGCAGAAATCTAACTGTTTGAAATGCAAGGTGCCAGATGCTTTCATCTGGTCAATGGCCATAGCTGTTAGTTGTTGGTAGTCGAACTTTGCGTGTATGTTGGCGTGCGTTTCGGCGTTGCATTTGGTGATGGCGCTCGGGAGGAACTGTTTGAAGTCGGCCAAATGAAGGTCGCCGGAAGCGTTGATGTCGAACAGCATCTTCCCCATCAGGTCGCGAATGGTGCCGGAGGCGGCAAGCTTGTTGTTGCCGGTATAGCAGGTGAGCTCCTTGATGTTGACGTCGCTTTGATGCTCTAAGTCCAGGTTGAGCCCTACCTGGGTGTTTATCTTGTGGAAGGTCAAAGGCATATTGTCCATAGCAAAGGTGCCTTCTTTTAGGATGATGTCGGCGGTGACTACCGGCGTTTGACTGTCGCTGAGCGTGCCTACAACAGTGCCGGCGAGCCCCAGTTTTCCGTCCAAGTCCATACCGTCAAGCATATCCCCAAGGATGTTTTCCGGAATCATTGCCAATACATCGTGAAGTGGCCAGGTGTCGGTCTTGTAGCTTAGGTCAAGGTCGATGTTGCCTGTGGATGTGTCGCGTTGCGCCTTGCCCGAGAGCGTGATGCTGTATTGGTCGATCTTCAACTTTGTCTCGTCCAACTGCAGTTGTTGATTGGAGAGGTTGGCGGAAAGGTTGCTGTTTAGCACAATGTCCAACGAGTCGAAGTAGGAATTGGCGGCGGTTTGCAGGGCGGCTTGGCTGAGGTTAACCTTCAGGTCGCCATCCAATTGGTTGAGCTGAGCCATCGTGCCTTTGAATCGAAGGTCAAGTTGGTGACAACTTACGGATGTCCGGTTGCTGTCCAACGTCTTGAAGAGCATTTCTTGCGTGTTCAGTCGCAGTTGTCCGTCCACATCCTTATTGGTATAATCACCTTTGATGTTGAGATTTAAATCTTTTGCCTGTGCTAAGATATTGTTACTTAAGTCGATGTATCGGATGTCGATATCCTCTGTGCTTACTTTTTCCAAATCAACGGAATAGGTAAACTCCGTGGAGGGCTTCGATGCGTCGGTGATGAGAATGTCGTAGTTGGTTTTGCCATCTGAGGTTGTGAAAAGGTTAACGGTGCCGTCTTGCAATTTGAAGTTTTTGACAAGAATGTGGTCGTTTTTCAGAAATTCACGAATGTTCAACGCAGCTACGCAGGATTTTACATCCAGCAAGGTGTCGGTGGGCGCCCCATATACCGGATTGAGCAGGGTGAGATTGTGAATCTCAACACCAATTTTTGGAAAGGTTTTGAAGAAGGTGAGATCCACTTTGTCAAGATGAAACTTACACGTTAGGAATTTGGGCGCCTCTTTGTTTACAATCTTGGTTAAACGGTTGGGCGACAAGATGCTGGCAATGGTGATGCCTCCGGCAAGAAGTAGGATGCCGATGAGTGAAACGAGCGATATAAGTATGATCTTGAGACCTTTCTTCATAAGTTTATTGTCTTATAAACGTGTATGTTACACCATAATTGTCGTGATAGGAAAGGGTAGTGGCGTTGAGTTTGGTGACGGTGTAGCTTTTGGGCACAACCCCGCCCATCTCCATCTTGTGATTCAAGGTGAGGTTGGCGTTGGTGAGCGACCAGGTGAACGGTTGTGCCTCGTCTTCGGTTACATCATCGGCCGTATCCCAGGTGTAGCCGGTGCCATTGGCATTGAAATATTCGTGTACTGTACCTGAAAGCCAATGTCCTGCCAACAGGGTGGCGTCAAATTTCGGTTTGCTGAAAAATGAGTCACAACCGGCAAGCAGTATGGTCAACACCAAGAGTAGTGAGATATGCAGAATCTTCTTCATTATAATATGTTCACTTCAGGACTAAGTTCGATGTCAAATATGTTCTTAACGTCAGAGATGACGTTTTCGTATGTTTGGGTGATCTCTTTCGGAGAGGCGTTGCCGTAGTTGACAACGACCAAGGCCTGTTTGTCGTAAACTCCCGCATCGCCAATGCGTTTGCCTTTCCAACCGGCTTTCTCGATGAGCTGTCCGGCTGCCAACTTTACGGATTCCTCATCTACCGGGTAGGATACCAGGTCGGGATGTTGCGCCAGCAGTGTGGCATGTTGGGCTTTGGTGACTACAGGGTTCTTAAAGAAACTGCCTGCACAGCCAATTTTCCGTATGTCGGGAAGTTTGTTGTTCCGGATGTTGATAATGGTGTTAACCAAGTTCTTCAAGGTTGGGGTTTCATTGCCGATGGCGTCGGCTAAGGCTTTGTACGACAGGTTGTAGTGTTCTTTCTTCGACAGGCGGAACCATACGCGACTGATGAGGCAATGGTTCTTATATTCGTTTTTGAATATGGAGTTGCGATAGCCGAACTGGCATTGCTCGTTTGTTAACGAAAAGGCATTGCCGTAAAGGGTGTAGTAGGCATCTACTCGTTCGATGCAGTCCTTGACTTCCACGCCGTATGCGCCGATGTTTTGCACGGGCGAACTGCCCACGTTGCCCGGTATGCCCGCTAAGTTTTCTAATCCATAGTATTGATGTTCAATGCAATAATCTATAAGAGAGCTCCATTCTTCGCCTGCGGATACTGCCAACAACACGTGGTCGTCGGTTTCTTCCATTACTTGTATGCCCTTGAAAATGGGATGGATGATGGTGCCGCGGTAGTGCTGCGTGAATAGTGTGTTGCTGCCACCACCAAGGATGTAGAACGGCTCACGGAATAGGCCCTTCATCACCATTGCAGGGATGTCGGTTTCTGCTTCGATTTCTACGAAACGGTCGCAGCTTACGTCCATCTTGAACGTGTTGTGGTTTTTTAACGAGTAGTTCTTATAGATATTCATAGTAGTTTTTTTTAGAACATATAACCCATCTTGATGTAGAAGTTGGTTTTGCTGTGGTTGTCGCGCTTGTCAAAGGGTGCGGCCCAGTCGATGGAAAGCACAAAGTTGTCGTTCATCATCAGCTTGAGTCCAACGCCGCCAGCCAGGTGCGGACGGTACACTTCGGCTTGGTCGCCAAAGACGAGGTAGTTGTCCAGTTGGTCGAGATCGAAGTCGGGATCGTTGGCCGCAATGTTGCTGCGGATCTGGTTTTCGTTCATCTCGTATGCTTGCAGGATCATACCCGCGTCGATGAACGGGTTGAGACCGATGTGGAAGTTTTCCTTCTTTATGGAGAAACTGCAAAGTTTAAGGCGCATTTCCACGTTGGCGAAGGCAAAACCTTTGCCTGTCACACGGTTTCGCAAGACGCCGCGAACGGTGTTGGCACCGCCCAATCCTTCGTATAATACACGTTGGATGAACAGGTTGTTGTAGTAGTTGTTGAGGTAGAACGGCGAGTTGCCAGCCACGGTGAGTTGCGTACCCACACGATAGGCGAAGGTGATGTAGTCTTTGTAAACGGGAACGAAGTGTTTGAAGGAGGCGTTGAACATCAGGTTGTTGAAGTTCTTATCTTCGCCGAAGGCCGCGTTGTAGGTCCAGAAGATCTCGGCGTTGATACCTTTGTGGGTGTTCTGCTGACGGTCACGGTTGTCGAAGGTGATACCGCCGCGCAGGTAAGGATGCCAGCCGCCGTTGGCTTCGTTGGGAGCCAAAATGCCCCATTTGCAGTATTTCTCGTACAAGCCATCCACTTCGGGCAGCATACGCTCTTCGGTCTTGTTGCGGTTGATCATCGTGGTGTTCACCGTGTCGATCATATAACCCAACATACCAACGCCGGCGTTCCAGTACCAGTTGTCACCGATAGAACCGTCGATGTCGGCAGCCAGACGCAACAGGTCGCGTTGCGATTTGTAGAAGGCACGCGAAACACAGGTCTCCGATTTCTTGCGACTCCAGTCGGCGTTGTAAACCGTTTGATAGCCATTGTATCCGTAAAAGTCGCAAAGGGCGTCGGGTAGGTACGAGACGTCGATTTTCAAGCGATGATTTGGAATGAGATATTTAGAGTCGTACGCAAAACGGAAAAGACCGGAACGCTTGGTGGTGTAGGCAGCTTCAAAGTAAAGGGAGTGAAAATATTCGGGATAGATGGAGCCGTCGCCGAAGTTGTAGATATTCGATAGAAGGCCGTATTGAAAGCCCTTGTCGGCATCAAAAGCTACGCTCGGGAGCACGCCGAAGGTCCAACCGGTGCGCACTTCGCTCTTTTCTTTTTTCTCTTTTTTAGGTTTCTCACTCTTTTCTGTTTTTTGAGCATAGAGGGAAGATGTTCCTAATATGCAGATTGTCAATACGAAAAGTAAAGTTTTTTTCATACCTCTTTATTTTTATACAAGGTGCAAAAATAAATATTATTTGACTTTGTGATATGGGTGGTGCTAAAATAGGATTGACTATATATAGCTATTGAAAACTGAAGTTTGAATGGGTGTTCATGTGGGGGATAATTTTTTTATAGTAAGGGAGGTGTGGCCAAAGAAAAAAAGTGTATTTTTGCCGCCCCAAAAATAAACACATTTTTAAACAAACAAACTAAAAAAATTATGGTAAATCAGTACGAAACCGTTTTCATTATGACGCCCGTTTTGTCTGAAGATCAGATGAAGGAAACGGTCCAAAAGTTCGAAAAGATTCTCACCGACAAAGGCGCTGAGATCGTACATCAAGAAAACTGGGGTCTCCGTAAGCTCGAGTATCCTATCCAAAAGAAAACCTCTGGTTTTTATCAACTTATTGAATTCAAGGCTGAACCTACAGTAGTAGCAAACCTCGAACTTCAATATCGTCGTGACGAACGCATCATGCGCTTCCTCACTGTTAGCATGGACAAATATGCTATCGCATACGCTGAAAAGAGACGTGCTAACCGCAGTGCTAAAGCCGCTCAAAAGGAAGTTGTTGCAGAACAACCAGCAGTTAACAATGAGTCTAATCAAACAGAACAAGCTTAATCATTATGGCACAACAAAACGATATTAAATACATTGCTCCAGTAGCAGTTGATATTAAGAAGAAAAAATATTGCCGTTTCAAAAAAAGCGGTATCAAATACATCGATTATAAAGATGGCGAATTCTTGAAGAAATTCGTAAACGAACAAGGTAAGATTTTACCTCGTCGTCTCACTGGTACATCTTTGAAATACCAAAAGAAAGTCGCTCAAGCAGTTAAGAGAGCTCGTCACTTAGCTTTGCTTCCATTTGTAACCGATAATTTAAAATCTAACTAATAGGAGGAATTGACATGGAAATCATTTTAAAACAAGACGTTAACAATTTGGGCTATGCCGATGATCTCGTAAAGGTTAAAGACGGTTACGCTCGTAATTACCTTATCCCACAAGGTTATGCAGAACTCGCAACTCCTGCAAAGAAGAAAATGCTTGCTGAAACTTTGAAACAACGCGCTTTCAAAGCTGAAAAGATCAGAAAAGACGCTGAAGCAATCGCTGCTCAACTCGAAGGCGTTGTAGTAACTATCGCTACTAAGGCTTCTGAAAAAGGCACTATCTTCGGTTCTGTTACTTCTATCGCTGTTGCTGAAGCTCTTAAAGAACAACACAACATCGATATCGATCGCAGAAAGATCGTTATGCACGAAGATCATATCAAAGAACTCGGTGAATACACCGCTTTGGTTAACCTTCACAAAGAATTCAACAAGGTTGCTCTCAAGCTCAACGTTGTTGCTGAACAAGAATAATATCTTATTTTCATAAATGAAAAGCTCTCCCGATTTCGTGGAGAGCTTTTTTTTATTATTTTTGCACTCATATTAATGCTTATGGAATATAAACGTATACTTCTTAAACTTAGTGGTGAATCATTGATGGGTAATGATTCGTATGGTATTAATTATCAGATGGTTCGACACTTTTCCACAGAGATTAAATCCGCAGTAGATATGGGCGTTCAGGTGGGCGTCGTTATCGGTGGCGGCAACATCTTCCGTGGCGTTCAAGGTGCCGACAAAGGTTTCGATCGCCGTCAAGGTGACCAAATGGGAATGCTGGCAACCATCATCAACGCAATGGCTATGCAGGCTGTACTCGAAGAATTGGGCGTTCCTGCTAAAATGCTTACCGCTGTTACCATTGAAGGAGTGAGCGACAAGATCTCTTGGCGCAAGGCCGATGACCTGCTCAACCAAGGTAATGTAGTCATTTTGGGTGGCGGCACGGGCAACCCGTTTTTCACTACCGACTCCGCAGCTGCTCTCCGCGCTGTTGAAATCAAGGCCGATCTCCTCCTGAAAGGTACCCGCGTGGATGGCGTCTATACCGCCGACCCTGAAAAGGATCCTACCGCAAAGAAGTTCTCTACACTCTCTTTTGATGAAGCCTATGAGAAACATCTTAAGATTATGGATATGACGGCTTTCACACTCTGTAAGGAAAATAAAATGCCGATCTACGTTTATGATGCCAACCAACCTGGCAATCTCGCTAAAGTGTTGAAAGGCGAAGCTATAGGCACTCTTTTGCAATAATTGTTGAATCTTAACTTATACTGAATATGGATACACAAACCTGTCTGAAAAATGCCAAAGAAAGCATGAACGCTACCGTTACTTTCTTTGATAAAGAATTACAAAAAATCCGCGCTGGTAAGGCTTCTCCTCAAATGCTTGAAGGTCTTAAGGTGGACTACTATGGCAACCCTACCCCTATCGAACAAGTAGGTAACATCAACACCCCAGACGCTCACCAGATCGTTATTCAACCTTGGGAACGCAATATGCTCCCAGTTATCGAAAAAGCTATCTTGGCTGCTAACTTGGGCCTTACTCCTCAAAATAATGGTGAGTTTATCCGTCTCGTAGTTCCTACTCCAACCGAAGAACGCCGTAAAGAACTGGTGAAAAAGGCAAAACAAGAAGCTGAACAAACAAAGGTTTCTATCCGCAACATTCGCCGCTCTGCAAACGATGAAGCTAAAAAGTTGAAGGACGACGGTACCCCAGAGGATGAAATCAAGAAACTGGAAACCGATATCCAAAAGGCTACCGATGATGCTATCGCTAAAGTGGAGAAAATCATGGATGCTAAGGAAAAAGAAATCATGACCGTTTAATAACAGACTATAATCAATTAATTATCAACTTAATAAATTTAACACAATGAATATTCCTGAAAATTTGAAGTATTCCAACGACCACGAATGGTTAAGAATGGAAGGTGAATTCGCTTACGTAGGTATTACTGCTTTCGCAGCTAACGAATTGGGTGACATCGTTTTCCTCGATATCACAACCGTAGGTGAAACATTAGGCAAAGACGAAGTTTTCGGTTCTATCGAAGCAGTTAAGACCGTTTCCGATCTTATGTTGCCTGTAGGTGGCGAAGTTGTTGAATTCAACGAAGCTCTCGAAGGTGAACCTGCATTGGTTAACTCTGACCCATACGGTGCTGGTTGGATCGTTAAAATCAAAGTTAGCAACCCAGCTGAAGCTGACGAATTGCTCGACGCTGCTGGCTACCAAGCTATGATCGGCTAATAACCAATAGTCTTATAAGATAAAAGGATGGCAAGCGCCATCCTTTTTTTATATGTGGTGTCTTCGTTTTCTATGCCCTAAAAGTCTGTTCCTATGGAGAATGTGAACATTCCACGCTTGCTTGTGATCTTGAAGTCTTCAACACCCCAAGCGTAATCGAAACGCAGGAAGTATCCCAACAGCGTGCATCGTAGACCAGCGCCAAAACCGCCCACAAATGGATCAGTTTGTCGTTTAACCATAACGGTAATAGGGCCGGAGTAGATGTAGCGGGTATACAGACTGTTGTCCTCAGAATAAGGGGTGAGCCCAGTCCAGGCCGTACCGAAGTCGCCGAACAGATTCAATTGCAATGAGTTTAGGAAATTGAAGGATACCTTATGGCCAGCAATAAGTTGCACGAAAGGTATGCGCAGCTCGGCATTTGCCAACGCGAAAGACGTACCATTACGTATGTTTTGCTGGAATCCACGCATGCTTGTGGCCAACGTTTGGTAGGTGTAGCCTTTGCTTTGATCTACCCAGATGTCGCTGTTGAACTTGGCCGCAATCCAATTGTCAACGCCGCCCATATAATAGACTAATCGGGCAGAACCAACGTTTGTTGAGGCTGCTGCACGTACAGCAAACGTCATGTTGCGATATAGCTTGAAGGAACGTCGGAAATCTAAGCCTACAACGAATAGGTTTTTGGTCTCTTTTTCCGCACGTTGTTCGTACTCAGCAAATATCTTTAACTTTGTACCACGCCATAAGTTGGTGTACATTTCTTTAGAGGAGTCGAAGATGTACTCTAATTTCGCACCACCCCACAAGTGATGGTTGTTGGGTGCTTGTAAGGTGTTGTCACTCAACGCACGAACGATATTTGTTTCGTAACGTCCTTTCAAGGAAAGACGAAGGCTGTTTGTCTTGTTGAAAGGGTATTTGAGAATATAAAAGATGCTGTTAGCAGTTTGTCGATAAACGTCCCCACCCTCGGAGCCGGAAATGGATTGTCGGTACAAAACAATCTGGCGATCCAATCGGCGTGAAAGGTCTTCGTAGCTGAACATGAATTCGTTGCTTTCTAAGTCTATGGATAACCGTACACCTCCTGTAATTCGATGGTCTTCAAACAAATCGTTGATGCCAACCATAAAAAGTGCATTAAAACCAGTATTTAGATAGATGGGGGAGGAGCCTCCTTCAAATTGTTGGTAAGAGGTGTTCAGGAAACTGAAATCAGCTTGCGTAATCAGTTTGTTGATAGAGTATTGCACGCGATAACCGCTGGCAACGGGTATGTGGAATTTCTGTTTCTCTTCACCTGAGGCCAAGGTGTCTTCCTCGGCAGCAGTTTCTGAGGCGCCATCTTTTTTGTATACCAGAGAGAAGCCGTGTCGAATAACCCCGCTCTTCTGGTTATGCTTGATACTGTCGGCGGCAGAGTTGCTGGAGTGTTGTTTAACCAACTCTCGCTGTATCTTATTATGGAAGATGGATGGCGACGATTCAGGGTTGCGATCTAAATCCAGCGGGGCCGTGAAGATGTGTTTTATATTGTCTTTTAAGGTGATATCGGTTACGGTGTTGCTGTTAGGGTCGTAACATTGTTCCAGTATGCTATAGGCTCTGTCGGTCAAAGGGTGATTCTTGGCATAATATATATAATGTATGGCCGTGTCGATACGCCCGATGGTGCTGTCAAATTGGGCAGTATATCTGTTGGCCGTGCTATAACTGTCGTTTAAGTATATGATTTGTTGTTTTCCAACGCGTTGGATGTTGTACTCATTGGCGTATGGGGTGTTTGTGACTCGCAGTAGCGCTGGATTTTTACTACCGTAGTCATAAAGGAAAAGATCATATTGACTTTGTGGTGTAGCATCCATAAAATCTTCCTTTAGGGTTATGGAATCTCGATTCCTGTTGGAAGCGAAAACGATTTGTTTGTTGTTCAGGAAAATAGGACCATAATCGTCATAGAAATCTTTGGTGATATTTTCAAAGGAACGAGAAAGGAAGCTGTACAGGAAGAGGTCGGATTGACCATTCTGAAAGCCGGAGAATAGCATCAGCTTACCATCGTTGGAGTAGCACCAGGAGGTGATTTTCTCCACATCAACGAGAAATCTTTTCTCCCATTTTTTCTTTTCTAGGTTGTAAGGATAGTAGTAACAATGCCCCTTGTCTTCTAATGTAAGTCCAAGAATTTCGCCTAGAGGATGCCAGCAGATAAGGGGATAGGACAGGTCTGGATTGTCTTCTGTCTTTTGATAACGCTTTAGTATGCAACGTTTTTTGTCACCCTGTTGAATCCATACGCGGAACTGTCCGGCATCGTTCGTGACATAGGCCTGCATGTCGCCGTCAGGGGAAACACGAATTTGATTGTATTCTCTTCTCTTTTTGGGGTGTTTCAACAATTCTGTTCCATCGGGAAGTTCTTTACTCTTATCCGGATGGAACATGATGTAGTAATGCTTGAACCAGTTTGTGAGCAGTTCGCGATAGGGTGTGCCCGTACCGAAATAGAAACCCCGTTCGATGGATTTTGTGGAACGCACGCTGTATAAGATCTTTGGGATGGCACGTTCTCCGTAGGTGTCGGCAATATATTTCCAGAAGGAGTGTCCAGCGTAGGTTGCCTCCATAGGCGTCAGCTCATCGAAATCAGCATATCTCTTGGAAAGGATACCATCTTTTACGTGTGCGTCGATATCGCTATTCCATCTTTGGCCAAAGTAGGAGGATATGCCGCTGTAAAACCAGTTGGGGACATCAATCAGGTAGCTGGTAGAAATGTTTGAGCCCATTGACGCACCTTCTACCAGCCAGTGTGCGTATATGTTCATAATACCGCTGCGGATCATCTGGTCGAAATGGTCGCGATTGCCATCAAAATAGAGGTACACTTTGGTTCCATAGATGTTGGTGATGCCGCCCTGGTTGTAAAAGTCGTCGTTGTCGTAAGCGAAGTTGGATTCCCGAAAGTCGGCTTGGGTGTTGTAGACGATAAACTGAATCTTTTTGCGGGAACTGTAGTTTATAAGATGCTCTATTTCAGAGATATAATCAGGTATCTTGTAGAAGGTATATTGAGCGAGCGCTTTTCCGGTGGGGTAGAAGTAAACGTCGTATTGGTCGGCACGCATGTACTGCCAGTTGAAGTTCTGGTGCTGCACGCGGTTTTTACCAAAACTGAGCTGGGAACCGTTGTAGAATTGGGAAAAGCCGATAAGTGGGCAAAGAAGAAGAAATAGTACAGCGGTTAATAAGCTGTAGTGCAGTGTTTTGTCTAATCTCTTCATCTTTTGCATATAAAAAAGTTAACGATGCAAAAATAATAAAATTGCGCAATAGATTTTTTTGTATTTTTGCCGCCCCAAAAATAACTTTAAAACTTAAAAATTAATTTATGGCAACAAGAATCAGATTACAGAGAAGAGGTAAAAAGAACCAACCTTTTTATCACCTTGTAATTGCGGATGGTCGTGCACCACGTGACGGACGTTTTATCGAAGATCTTGGTACTTACAATCCATTGACCAATCCTGCAACATTGAACATTAACTTCGACCGCGCATTGTATTGGTTGGAAACAGGTGCTGCTCCTACAGATACGGCTCGTGCGATTCTTAAACGTGAAGGCGTTTATTTGATGAAACACCTCAGAGGCGGTATCGCTAAGGGTGCTCTCAGTGAAGCTCAAGCTCAACAAAAATTTAATGCTTGGAAGCAAGAAAAAGACAGCAAGCTTGGTAACATCGTACGTGAAGAAGCTGACAAGGCTCGCAACGTAAAGAAAGAACGTTTGGCTGCTGAAACTAAGGTTAAAGAAGCTATGTCTGCAAAGATTGCTGCTCGCAATGCAGAAATCGCAGCTAAGGCTGCTGAAGCAGCTGCAGAAGCAGCCGCAGAAGAAGCTCCTGCAACAGAAGAAGCTGCTCCTGAAGCATAATGAAAAACGAATTCTTTTATTTAGGCACATTGACCAAACCCTTTGGACTAAAGGGCGGTCTTTGTGCCTTTTTTGATACCGACAACCCTGAAAACTATACCTCGCTTCCTGCTGTCTTCCTCGACCTGGATGGCGAGAAAATTCCTTATAACATTGAATCGATAACCTATAGAGGCAACAATCAGTATATCATAATGTTCGAGGGCTTGGATGCGAACGCCGCCCGCGAGTTCGTTGGCGTGGAACTCTATTTGCCTATCAGTGATCTTCCTAAATTGCCAGGCAACCGCTTTTACTTCCACGAGGTGATCGGCTTTAAGGTTGAAGATGAACTGAAAGGAGAAATAGGCTACTGTAAGGAATTCCTGGAAGTTAGCAACAATCCTATTATGGTTGTGATGCATGGCGAGTCTGAAATCCTGATCCCGGCAAGCCAACAGTTCATCACCTCCGTTGACCGCGAAAATGGCGTCCTGCATATCAACGCTCCTGAAGGACTCATAGATGTTTATCTCAGCTAATGGCTATATGGAGCAATTCGCTCCGAATTTTTCATTTACATTTGAATGTTAAATATATGTATTGATTTGATTGACAGATATTTTGCAAATCGATTTTTACATATAGGTGTTAAAAAAGACCCTTTTTTGTATGCGAAAAATACGTATCTTTGCGGTCATATTACAAACGAAAACACAATACATATATGGAAAAAGAAGATGTGATGAAAGGCGTTAATGCTGAAAAACTCAAAGTTCTCAATTCTACGCTCGAGAAGTTGGAGAAACAATTTGGTAAGGGTGCGATTATGCGTATGGGCGAGACGAAGGTAGACGAGATGGATGTCATCTCAACGGGCTCTATCGGTTTGGACGTTGCGCTGGGCGTTGGCGGTTTACCAAAGGGAAGAATTATTGAAATATACGGACCGGAATCATCCGGTAAGACAACATTGGCTATCCACGTGATTGCAGAAGCTCAAAAACAGGGCGGTATTGCTGCTTTCATTGATGCAGAACACGCTTTCGACCGCTTTTATGCTGAGAAATTAGGCGTGGATACTTCTAACCTCCTGATTTCTCAACCTGATAACGGCGAACAAGCTCTTGAGATTGCCGACAACCTGATCCGTTCAGGCGCTATCGACATTATCGTTATCGACTCTGTGGCTGCCTTGACCCCAAAGAGCGAAATTGAAGGCGATATGGGCGATTCTAAGGTTGGCCTCCAAGCTCGTTTGATGTCTCAAGCTTTGCGTAAGCTGACTGCAACCATCAATAAAACAGGTTGCTGCTGTATCTTTATCAACCAGCTGCGTGAAAAAATAGGTGTTCTTTTTGGCAACCCTGAAACAACTACAGGTGGTAATGCTCTGAAGTTCTATGCCTCTGTTCGCTTGGATATCCGTCGTCAAGCTCAAATCAAGGACGGCGACCAATCTATTGGTAACCACGTGAAAGTTAAGGTGGTGAAGAACAAAGTGGCCCCTCCATTCCGTCAGACAGAATTCGATATTATGTTTGGTGAAGGTATCTCCAAACGCGGTGAAATCATTGACCTGGGTGTTGAATACAATGTGATTAAGAAGTCAGGTTCCTGGTTCTCATACGAGGATAGCAAACTGGCTCAAGGACGCGAGGCTGTGAAACAGCTGTTGGCTGATAATCCGGAACTTTGCGATGATCTCGAAGCTAAGATTCGCGAAGCAATCAAGAATAATCAACAATAATATACATTATGAGAAACCGTATTGTCGTCCTGTTGTTATGCGCTCTCGTGTGCCTCGCAGGATGTCACTCTAATAAAAAATATGAAGGTATGCCCGCAGAATTGGCTACCTTGTGTAAAAATATCGATAAGCATCCTAAACGCGCTGAATTGTACTATCAGCGTGCCGATTACTACTACTATCACAAGGATCTTGAAAAGGGTATTGCAGATATGCAAATGGCAATACGCCTGGCTCCCGATAGTAGTAAATATTATGTTAAGTTGTCGGACCTTTATTTCGCACAACGCGAAACCGACCTTGCAGAAGAGGTGCTTCAAACTGCAATAAAAAAAGAGCCTAGCAATAATGAAGCTCGCTTGAAGTTAGCAGAATTGTACTTCCATCTTCGCATGATGGATCAATGTAGCACGGCGCTGGATGAAGCTATTGAACGACAAAAGTTCAATCCTAAAGCCTATCTTATCAAAGCTTTCATGTTGAAAGAAAGCGCTGATACAACGGGCTATCTTCGTATGCTGCAATTAGTTATTGACCAAGACCCTAAGGAGGTAAAGGCTTTCTTGGAATTGGGTTATTACTACCAGCAAAAACTCAACCCGTTGGCAATCAGTTATTACCAGAATGGTATTAATGTGGATCCTAATAATACGGAATTGCATTACAACTTAGGTAAGTTGTATCAGGATCTTGGTCAGACCGATGAGGCTGAACAGGAATACAAGACTGTAATTCAGATAGATCCAAAGAATATTGCTGCATTGAATAACTTAGGTTATATGTACCTGGATGATACGGTGGCTCGTTATTCAGAGGCCGTTGACTTGTTTACGCAGGCTATCAAAGCTAATCCACAGTTTGTATATTCCGTATGTAACCGTGGTGTTGCTTATGAATATCTGGGAGAATATGCCAAAGCACGCAAGGATTATGAAAAGGCCTTGAAGTTGCAAACGAACTTTGAACCAGCTATTAAAGGTCTTAACCGATTAGATAAACTACAGTAGGTATGAACGAAAACTTAGACCCTTCGGCAAATCGTCTGTCAGCAGCGGAGAAGGAGTTCGAAAGAGCTATTCGTCCGGGTGCGTTCCAGGAGTTCCAGGGACAACAGCAGGTGTTGGAGAATCTTATGGTGTTCGTTCACGCTGCTAAGGCCCGCGGGGAAGCTTTGGATCACGTGCTGCTACACGGCCCTCCTGGCTTGGGTAAAACAACCCTCTCGCACATTATCGGCAATGAGATGGGCGTGAATGTGCGCTGCACATCAGGCCCCGTCATCGACAAACCCGGTGACCTTGCTGGATTGCTGACCAATCTGGAGCCACACGACGTGCTTTTCATCGATGAGATTCATCGCTTGTCTCCCGTTGTGGAAGAGTATCTATATTCGGCGATGGAGGACTACAAAATCGATATCATGATTGATAGTGGTCCAAGTGCCCGTACGGTGCAGATATCCTTGAATCCTTTTACCTTGGTGGGTGCCACTACGCGCTCAGGTTTGCTTACGGCGCCGTTGCGCTCCCGTTTTGGAATCACCCTCCGTCTGCAATATTATGAGGCAGAGACACTTGCAAAGATTGTGAAACGTTCAGCAGCCATCTTGGATATCCCTATTGACGAGGATGCCGCCTATGAGATTGCCTCCCGTAGTAGAGGCACGCCTCGTATCGCAAACTTACTGCTGCGACGTGTTCGCGACTTCGCACAAATTAAAGGCGATGGTACCATCACGCTGCCGATTACGCAGATTGCACTAAAAGCGCTGAATGTGGATCAACACGGCTTGGATGAAATGGATAATCGTATCTTGAGCACCATTATCGATAAGTTTAAAGGTGGCCCTGTGGGTGTTTCTACGATCGCTACGGCTGTGGGCGAAGATTCAGGTACCATTGAGGAGGTTTACGAACCGTTCTTGATCCAAGAAGGCTATCTGATGCGTACACCACGCGGTAGAGAGGTTACCGACTTGGCATATACTCATTTAGGGAAAAGTAGATTTGTCGCTGATCAGCTTGACCTGTTTTAATCATCATAGAAATGAAAAGAATTTTCTCCATCGTAGTCTTGATTTTGATAGGGTTCTGTTTCGGTCTGTCTGCACAGGATATGCCCGAAAAAAAGCAGAAGCGCAGAACGCATCAAGCGCCACCGCGCTTCCCAGAACCACGCCCTGTAACATACATCAAGGATAAGGGTGAGGGTGCGGCCATCAACTTCGGACTTTCATTCGCACCGACGTTCTGCTGGATGTACCCCACAAGCGAAGGTTATTCCCGCGATGGTGCTGTGATGGGTATGCGCTATGGCATTCCGTTGAATATCAACTTAACGCATCGGAAGAGTTACTACGTCTGTACAGGCGTTTATGTGGAACAAATTGGCGGAAAGCTATGCTACAGAAATGGCGTGTCGATTCCGGAGGTAGGCATATCCGAAAATTCGGAAGTGCATACGGCGTTCCATCCGATGTATCTCACGGTGCCATTGGGTATCACCTTGAAAACCCGATCGATGAACAACTTTTTCTTATGCGGCAATGCTGGCGTGTACAACAGTCTTTTGCTAAAAGTCAATACAATAGATAGTTACGTGCTTGGAAGCGAGATGTGGACCCGTTCAAAGAAAACATATAAAGATGCTTCCACTTTCAAGGAGGCATTTTTTGCCGGACTTGGCTTTGAGTATTCCGTAACGCCTACTATGCGTGCAGGATTGATGGCTAATTATGTGCAAACCTTTACCAATTTCTTTAAGGGTGGCAATCAGGCCTATAATTCTGTCTTGAAGGTGAATCCTGCCACAACGATGGGCTATTTTGAAATAGAATTACACATTAATTTCTTCTAGATATGAAATTCATCTGTATCGCTCGTAATTATGCTAAACATATTGAGGAACTGGAACACGAAACTCCTCAAGAACCTGTTTTCTTCTTGAAACAGGAAAATGCCATTACCCGCTGTAATAGGCCATTCTTTATTCCAGATTTTTCCGAAAGAGTGGATTACGAGACCGAGATCATTGTGAAAATCAATAGATTGGGAAAGTGCATCTCCGAAAAACATGCTCATCTGTATTATGATGAAATTGGTTTGGGCGTGGATTTTACGGCTCGTGATGTGCAGAAACGATGTATAGAACAAGGCAATCCTTGGGAGATAGCTAAAGCTTTTGATGGCTCCGCGGTGGTGGGCAAGTTTTTGCCTAAATCGCAATTTGCTGATGTTCAGAATATCAACTTCCATTTATTGCAGAATGGTGAGATGGTGCAAAAGGGCAACACGAAGGATATGCTCTTTACCATCGACCGTTTGATTTCCCACGTTTCAAAGTATATGACCTTGAAGATGGGAGATATTCTCTTTACGGGCACACCCGTAGGCGTTGGACCTGTACATATCAATGACCGTCTGCAAGGTTTCATCGAAGATCAAAAAATGTTTGACTTTAATGTCAAATAATGCAAGTGAAACATTAAAAACTTGATAATATGCAACTGAAACTTCGTCTTATCATTATGAACTTTCTCCAGTTTGCCATCTGGGGAGCTTATTTAACCTGTATGGGCCGCTACTTAGGTCCGCACGGTATGGGTGGATATATTGGATTGTTCTACTCAATCCAGGGTATCGTTTCCATTTTCATGCCCGCATTATTAGGTATTGTTGCCGACCGCTGGATTCCGGCGCAGAAGATGTTGGGTATCAGTCACGCCATTTCGGGTGCTGCTATGATATTGGCAGGTGTTTATGGCCTTGGTGCTGGTGACCACGCCAGCTTCTCGCATCTTTTCACGTTGTACACCATTGCAGTAGCTTTTTATATGCCAACCCTTGCTTTGTCTAACTCCGTGGCTTATAATGCCTTGGATCAGGCTGGTATGGATACGGTGAAGGCTTTTCCGCCTATCCGCGTGTTTGGTACGGTTGGCTTTATCGTTTCTATGTGGATTGTTGATTTGCTTGGCTTCCAAGAAAGCGCTATGCAATTTGTGGTTAGCGGTGGCATAGGTCTTGTTTTGGCTGCCTATGCTTTCACTTTACCTGCTTGTCCGATTGCGAAAACAGGAGAGAAAAAATCAGTGGTTGAAGCTTTGGGCTTGAAGGCCTTCTCGCTTTTCAAGGAGAAAAGAATGGCTGTGTTCTTCATTTTCTCTATGTTGTTAGGTGTTTCCTTGCAGATAACAAATGGCTTTGCCAACCCTTATATCTCAAGTTTCGGCGCAAAGGCTGAGTTTGCCCAGACGTTTGGCGTACAACACGCGAATATGTTGGTTTCTCTTTCACAAATCTCTGAAACCTTGTGCATCCTTCTGATTCCTTTCTGCCTGAAAAAGTTTGGCATCAAGCGTGTTATGTTGATTGCAATGTTCGCGTGGGTTCTCCGTTTCGGTCTCTTTGGCGTGGGCAACCCGGGTGCAGGTGTTTGGTTGTTTGTTCTTTCAATGATCGTTTATGGCGTGGCCTTCGACTTCTTCAATATCAGTGGCTCGCTGTTCGTGGATAAGGAAACAGACATCACAATGCGTTCCTCTGCACAAGGACTCTTTATGCTGATGACGAACGGTATTGGTGCTACCATTGGTACTTTTGGCGCTCAGTTTGTGGTTAACCGTTTCTGCTCGTGGCAGACTGTTGCCACCGAGGCCGGTGAGCGAATGTTCCTGGTTGGCGATTGGGTATCTGTTTGGGGCATCTTTGCGTTGTATGCATTGATCGTTGCCGTTACCTTCATCTTCGCCTTCCGTTACAAGAAAGAAAACGTATAATCGCAACAGATATCGTAAAATAGTAGAGGTGTACCATGTGTGCATCTCTACTATTGTTAAGAAGCGGTAGAGCTTATCTAATTTTTTCTCGGACAGTAATAGAAAGTCATGAGGAATATATCGCGATTTTCGTCTTCCGTCAAGCCGTAGAGGTCATAGACGAGGTGGTCGATTTCTTGACCGAGAGAATGCAGTCAACGAGGGTGGTGAGTTGCTATTCTTCGTATTCTACAACGTCCTCGGCTACCATGGTTGAGCTTTCGCTCTCTATGTCTGCGACATTCGCAACTTCTCCATCTTATCCAGCATCATCGTGGCGATGTGTTGCGAATGGCGCAACCACGCTCTGTTCTTCCTACGCCACTCGGCATTCTCGCGCCACTTTGATGGCGTGGGCGACTGATGTTCCTTCAGTTTAGAGATAATTTCCTCATGCGTTTTCATTGAGTCCTCCTTTCGTTAATTGATTTCTTTCTGATAGTCATCGAACGAATCTTTGTCCGTAATATCGTTGTCGAGCATGAACCTATGTACTTTCTGCTATCATTCGTCAGTTCCCAACCCTTTGTTTTTGAAGTATGCTTCTGTCGCGTACAATGGGATGCTCTCCATCCATTCCTGGTCAACGTATGCCTTCATAGAAGCTCGCAATCCTTTAAGGTTCAGGTCACCAAACTCTTCTGTGATGAATGTTCGCAGAGATTTTGCTCGCACATTCTCTTCTGCCTTTACTTCCGTCGGGATGACCCTGTCGCTTGTCTGCACCACAAAATCCACTTCCATGGTTGAATTGTCCTTTGAATAGTAAAAGATGTTCTTATCCATCTCGTCATGCAACTCCAGCGACTTCATCTGCGACAACACGAAGTTCTCCGTAAAAGCCCCTTTGAACTCGCTGAACACCTTCATGCCAAGCAGCATCTCGCGAGAGCGTGCTCCCGTCATACAAGCAAGAAGGCCATGGTCAAGCATGTAAACCTTGAAGAAAGCATCTTCGGCATAGAACTTCAGCGGTTCTTCGGGTTTGGTCACACGCGTTACACGATAGATAAGTCCTGCATCGACCAACCACTGAATGGCTTTCTCAAATTCGGCAGCACGACCGCCCTTCTTTACCTCCTTATAGGCAAACTTCTTGTTCTCCTTTGTCAACTGAGCAGGAATGCTGTTCCACACCATTCGGATGCGTGCCACCTCCGTTTTGGTGTGCTTACCCATATCCCTGTTGTATGTTGCGAGGATGGAGCGTTGTACTTTTCGCGTCTTCTTCGCATCATGATCCTCAAGCCATGTGCTGACGGCTTCCGGCATACCACCTGTGAAGTAGTACTGACGCAAATATTCCACCAGCGTGTCATGATGCATCGCCATCGAACCCCAATCCAATCGTCTCACGGCCTCCGCCAGCAACTCCCTGCCATTGGCAAGCAGAAATTCATCGTAGGTCATGGGATACATGCGCAGATCATCCACCTTGCCAACAGGGTAACTCTCTTCCTCTCGTAGCGAGATTCCCAGCAACGAGCCAGCAACGACAACATACAGTTCGCGCTTGTCCTCGCAGAAATACTTCAAGGCGGGAATGCCGTTCGGCACCTCTTGAATTTCGTCAAAGAACAGCAACGTCTTCCCTGTATCAATTTTCTGTTCGTATGCCTGCTCCAACTGATAGATGATTCGCTCGATGTTGAAATCAGAAAACAGATTCGTTACAAACGTATTGTTATGACAATTCACATACACCATATTTTCGAATTCCGCCATGCCGAATTCCTTTACGATGTACGTCTTGCCAACCTGTCTTGCACCCAATAACACAAGAGGCTTATGAGCAGGATTTTCCTTCCACTTGATGAGTTCAGAATAGATATTTCTCTTCATCATTTTACTCTTTAGTTTATCTTGGGTGCAAAATTACTAAACTTAAACTAGTTACGCAAGCATAATTACATTAATCATAGGGAATAATATCAAAACAAGTACACTTTTATGAGGGAAAGATGATGCAGAACACACATTTACATGAGGGAACAATCCAAATATCGCAAAATCTCCACCTCGATCGATGGGATGGAGTTTGTAACGAAAGAGTTGAATCCTATTCAGGTTAATCATCGTCCGCTATGCGGAACAGCAATTCGTAGGTTTTGATGAGGGTGGTTTCTTCTATTTGGTTGTTCCTTCCTTTTTATTGTCTATTCATCCCTTTTCCTCTTTTACCAACCAAACGGATGTTCGGTAACGGGTAGCGCAGCCAGTGGGTGATACTCTCCAACGAGTCCAACGGGTTTCGCATTGCGGATATCGTATACGATTTGTATGCAATTGCGTACTTCTTCAAGCCCAAATCCGTCGCCTTGGAGAATACGCTTGTAACTTTCCGTATGCAAATCGGTAAAGCCGCCACTGAATTCAAATTCTTCGTTTTCGATTTTGATAGAACGATAGGTTCGAAGACCTTGTGCCGCTACATCTGCAGGGAGCGTTGCGGCATTGATGCTTAAGAAGTAACGAACACGTGCTTTCTTGAAACGCAAGAATCCGGCAACTCGATCATGGGTGGCAATGTGTACGATGTTTTCTTCAATATCCCCAAAGATATAAGCCAACATGTCATAAAAATGTACACCGATATTAGTAGCAATGCCACCGCTTTTGCGCACATCACCTTTCCAGGATGCAAAATACCAGTAGCCTCGGGAGGTGATATAGGTTAGGTCAACATCGTATATTTTGTCTTGTGGACCTTCATCAATGCGTTTCTTTAATGCTATTATGCTTGGGTGAAGACGAAGCTGGAGTATGTTGTTGACTTTTTTTCCTGTTTCCTCTTCCAATTGCTTCAATCCATCAATATTCCAAGGGTTTAAAACCAGGGGCTTTTCGCAAATCACATCTGCACCTAAACGAAGAGCATAGCGAGTGTGAGAGTCGTGGAGATAATTTGGAGTACATACCGATACGTAGTCAATGTGGTTGGAATGGTTGAACTTTGTGCAGTGGCGATCAAAGAGTTCTTGCTCAGTGAAGAAGGATGCTTCAGGGAAATAACTGTCTAAAATGCCTACACTATCCGACTTGTCGTAAGCGGCAATCAACGTGTTTCCAGTCTCTTTTATAGCTTTCAAATGGCGTGGTGCAACATAGCCACCAACACCGATGAGGGCAAAATTCTTCATCCTTACTTTGTGTTTTTGTTTTGATTGTCAATGGATTCGAATATAGAGTTTTGACTCTTATACTCCTCTACAATATCTTTCATAAGAGAAACGATGGTAAAGTCGTCATCGTTCTGGTGTGCGATAAGGTTTTCGATTTTCGGAACAATGACATTGTAGTCGTATGAACGCACCTTGGCAATCATAATCTTCTTATGTGTGGTCTTTGTCGTATTTTCCTCGGTAGCCAACAGCTCTTCATAGAGCTTTTCACCCGGACGTAAACCTGTGTATTTAATGGTGATATCCTTGTCGAGGGTGAGTCCTGACAGCTGAATCATCTTCTTGGCAAGGTCGGCAATACGCACCGACTTGCCCATATCAAAGATAAAGATTTCACCGCCATTGCCCATTGAGCCAGCGGTGATTACAAGCTGACAGGCCTCAGAAATAGTCATAAAATAACGGGTGATGTCAGGGTGTGTGATGGTGATAGGACCGCCATTTTCGATTTGTTTCCTAAAGATTGGAATCACCGACCCGTTGGAGCCCAGAACGTTGCCGAAGCGTGTGGTGATGAACTTGGTGGTGTCTTGATGGAAGTTGAGCGCCTGAACGTACATCTCTGCAATACGCTTGGAGGCACCCATAACATTGGTAGGGTTGACGGCCTTGTCGGTGGATACCATCACGAACTTTTTTGTTCCGTACTTCACAGCAAAGTCGGCCAAAGTCTTTGTGCCATCTACGTTGACCTTAATGGCGCTGCGGACATTTTTCTCCATCATAGGAACGTGTTTGTAGGCGGCGGCGTGGTAGATGATGTCTGGCTTATAGTGGGCCATCATTTTATCTAATTGCATCGTGTCGCAAATGTCAAAGATGTGCATACTTACACGATCCATACCATTGATCTGCATAATTTCATTCTGCAGGAAGAAACACGGCGTCTCGGCTTCATCTATCAAGACCAGTTGCTTGTAGTTGAAATTCAGCAATTGGCGTACTATTTCACTACCAATGGAACCCGCCGCACCGGTAATCATTATGGTCTGGTTGTTGAGCTCGGCATTCAACAGGGAGAGATCCAGTTGGATAGGATCACGCTCCAGAAGATCTTCAATCCTTACCTTCTTAATCTGTTTGAAACTCAAATTGCCATTCAACCAACGAGATACAGGTGGCACCTTCAATACTTTGACGTTGTAAGGCAGTGCGATGTCGGTAATCTCTTTGATTTTAGCGTTGGAGATCTTTTGCACAGCAATGATGAGGAAGGAGATGTTGTTGATACTCAGGTATTCATCAAGATGTTTGTAGTCGATGACAGGCAAACTCTCCAGTTGCATGTTTATCTTCTTGTCATCTTCATCAAAGAATGCTAAGACGTTGTATTTGGAGGCGTTGTCGCGGTCGATGGTGCGCTTGGTGGTTACACCGGAGGATCCTGCGCCGAAGATGACGATGTTCTTTCTTAGTTTGGAAGGATTTACGGATTCTAAGTAGTACATCTTGAAAGCAAAACGATAGGCAACCAAGATTACGGTGGTGATGAAGAATTCCATCATCCATACGGAAGTGGGTACCAGGAACTTCTGATTGATTGCGTAACCGACAAAGTCGGTGATGCCTACGAACATAGTACCTAATACGCACGACAAGAAGATCTTAGCAACGTCGCGGGTGTTGGTGTACCGGATGACTAAATGATGAATCTGGAAGATTTCAAAAAATAGGAATCGAATGGCCAGGATGACAATAGGGGTGTAATACCAGTCGCTGGTGTAAAGGGCTGAGGATACATTGAAATTGGAACGTATAAACAAGGTTATGTAGATGGATAGCACAACGAATAGCATATCTATCAACATTACTAACCAAGGAGGTGTTATATGCAATTTCCTGATTCTCAGGTATGTTTTCTTAACAGGAGATATCATTGTATGTGTTCTAATTAGCAGGCAAAAGTAAGCAAATAAATGTTATTGTGTGTAGGAGCTCTTACGGAGTAGTGGCGAATAATGAATTATTCTTTAATGTAAACTCTTGGCACGCGTTGCGAGATGCGGGTGAGCAGCTCGTAACTGATAAGCCCGGCGGCTTTTGCCATATCAGCGGCGGTGTTGCCTTCCCCATAAACGATTACTTCGTCGCCCTCGTGTACGGTGAGTCCCGTGACATCTAACATACACATATCCATACAGATCTTTCCGATGACGGGAACTTTCTGTCCTTGAATGATGACCGTTCCCTTACCATTCGATAGCTCGCGTGGATAGCCGTCGGCATAGCCGATGGGGATGATGGCCACCTGCGTGTTTCGTGATACGCGATAGCTGCGGTTATAGCCGATGGTCTCGCTGGCAGCTATCGTTTTCACTTGCGTGATGACGGTCTTCAACGTGGCTACGTTCTGAAGGTTGGCTTGTACGTCTGGCAGACTGGAGAACCCGTAAAGACTAATACCTAATCGAACCATATCTAGTTGGTGCTCGGTGAACCGAACGATGCCGGCACTGTTCAGGATGTGTCGCAAGATTGGATAATCAAAGGCCTGACATATTGTTTCGGTCATCCGCTTGAACAACTCGATTTGGTGCAAGGTGTATGCGTCTTCGTTGGCATCTTCGGAGGCTGCCAGATGGGAGAAGATGGAGGCAATGCGTAACTGCGGATTTGCTTTTACAATGTTGATGAGCTTTGACAGGTCTTGCTCGTCGAACCCAAGTCGATGCATGCCGGTGTCTAATTTGATATGAATGTTGAAATGCGTGATTTGCGGATAGCGCTTCAACACTTTTTCTAATTCATATAGATAGTAAAAGTTGAAAATCTCTGGTTCGAGGTTGTGCTGCACCATCACGTCAAAGCTGTGAGCTTCGGCACCCAAAACAATGATAGGGGTTTGAATGTGACGTTTGCGTAGGCGCACGCCTTCGTCGGTATAGGCCACCGCCAAGTAGTCAATGTTCTGGTGGATGAGCTCGTTTACCAACTCGGCATCACCTAAGCCATACGAATGAGCTTTCACCATTGCTACCATTTTCGTTTCGGGTTTCAACAGGGAACGATGGTAATTGAGGTTGTGAGCGATGGCGGGCAGACTGACATTTAAGATGGTAAGATGGGTCTTGTGCTGAAGTTGGTTTACGATCTTTTCGAAATGGTAGATACGCGCTCCCTTTATCAAGATGGATTGGTAGGAGAAATCCAGCTCTGGCAACCGCTGAAGTAAGGATTCCGTATCCGTATAGGTCAACACGTTGTCAATGTCAAAACAGTTTCGATGTTGTTGAAAATCAGATCCTATGGTGATGAGTGTGTTGACGTGATGCTTTTTCAGCAAGGTGTTCAGTTGCTTGTAATCATCCGTTCCAAGCTCGCCCACTTGATCAAAATCAGATAGGATGATGGTCTTGGATGTCAATTGGTTCTGGGTATCCCAAAAGTCAAGTGCAGCACGCAATGAGTTTATGTCCAAGCTATAGGTATCATTGATGATTAGTGAGTGATTGATGCCTTCCAGGATTTCGGTACGCATGTTGATACGTGTAAGGCGTAGCAAACGTTGACGGATATTGTCTGATGCGATACCCAACTCGAGAGCGGCTACAATCACGTGAATGGCATTCTCGATGGAGGCCGCATCCAGGAAAGGAATGCAGAATTCTTGATTCTGAATGGTTAACAATGTGTGATTGTGGTCGATATGTCGATAAACAACGGGATAGGTAGCCCGAGGGTCGCCCCAAGATATTTTTCGTAGGTGGTTATATTCGGGTTCAGCAAGTATCTTGTTGATTTCTTCGTTGTCGTTGTGATATATGAGTGCCTGAGTATTCTGAAACAATCTCAGCTTTTCCCGGATTTTCTGTTGTTGGCTTTCGAAGAACTGCGCGTGAGCCATGCCCACATTGGTCAGTATGCCTAAGGTGGGGTGGATGATGTTTGCGAGGTTGTTCATCTCGCCGGGTTGTGATATGCCTGCTTCAAAGATGGCGATTTCCGTTTGCTCAACCATCTGCCATACGGAGAGGGGAACGCCTAATTGGGAGTTGTAGCTGTTCGGACTGCACGTTACGTTAAAGTCTTCGGAAACGATGCTTGCGAGCCACTCCTTGACGATGGTCTTACCATTGCTGCCGGTGATACCAACAACCGGACAGTTGTACTCCTCGCGATGATGTTGGGCGATGGTTTGCAAGGCTTTCGTGGTGTCCGCAACGGAGATGAAGTCGCAGGAGGCAATCTCCTCTTTTGTGATTCCTTTTTGTTGAAGTTGTTCTGTAAGCTCTGATATCTTCCTCAAAATCACAAAACTGCGTACACCGCGCTGTATCAGGCTTGCAATGAAACGATGCCCATCGTTTTTTTCTGTTTTGAAAGCAAAGAACAATGTTTCACTTGGATGCTGAACCTGCCGACTGTCAATACATAACTCTTGGATGTATTTTTGGTCGTTGGCAATGCTTCTTTCAATGGGCTTGGTGATGAAACAAATTTCAGAAATGGTCATACGCGTGTTTTTTTTAGGAGCTGTTCTTTCAGAGCGTGTAGGTCGTTAATGTCCGATTCTATGAATGTGAGGTGGGCTTGCTCGTAGTAGGGTGAGCGTTCCATCAAGGTTTGGTGAACGTAGTTTGAGAGTTCTGTAGTGTTCAGATTGTCTGTGAGCGGTCGTTTTTTATGACTGGCTTTCAGGCGTTCAACCAAGGTCGCTTCTTCTAACTTAAGATAGACGGAGGCGCTGTGTTTATTTATGAGCGCCATCGCGTCTTTAAAGCAGGGGGCTCCACCTCCGGTAGATATCAGTAGGTTTTCTTGTAACAGGAGTTCGGATAGGGTTTCGAATTCACATTTACGAAAAACAAGTTCCCCATACTTTTTGAAAAGTTGGGGAACTGTGGTATGGTATTTTAGCTCAATTGCGGCATCAAGGTCCACAAAGCTGAGGCCAAGTTGTGGCGCCAGTGTTCTACCGATGGTAGTTTTTCCCGAAGCGGGGAAGCCAACGAGCACCACGTTTTTCATCTTATTGAATGTTTTCGAGGATGGCCTCGATGAGGTTTTCAGCGCAATCTGCAATGTCGGAGATGCGTGCCGGAAGCATATAACAAGGGGTTGTGAAAATCATATTCTGCTTGTCGGCGATAACACCAGTTTGCAGGGTGTTGATGTGTTTGGAGCCAAATGAGAGTACATTGTTGATGGTCTCTTCGTCGTTGCCTACGGTGATGGTAACGTCGCCTAATACTTTAGCGATCATCACAGGTGCGATGCACAACGCACCGATAGGTTTATGTTGTGCATGGAATGTGCGGATGAGGTTGGCAATATCTTCGCGTACGGTGCAATCTTTACCATCCAACGCGTATGTGAACAGGTTCTTAGCAGCCCCAAAGCCGCCAGGGAATACCAATGCGTCGAAATCGTTGACGTTGCATTTTTCCAATGGGAGGATCTGCCCGCGAGCGATGCGGGCAGCCTCTACCATCATATTGCGTTTCTCATCGGTAGCTTGACCAGTGGTGTGGTCAATTACGTGATATTGAGTGTCGTTTGGGGCGAAGATGCTGTATTCACATTCGTTGCGGTCGATTGCCAAAAGCGTCATCACGGATTCGTGAATTTCACTGCCGTCCATTGAACCGCATCCACATAATATTACAGCAAATTTTTTCATAATAGTTCTTTCTAAATGTTATTTATTGGTATCAGTAGTTTGTGCGGTATCCTGAGCGGCTTCTTCTTCGCGTGGTTGACCCATGGTGTTGAAGAAGTTGCGGAAAGCACCGCCCATACCAGGTTGCATTGCATCTAATGCGTTGAATTGTGCTTCAGCCATCTTCTGAATCTTATCAGCCATAGCTTTGTTGCCGGTGATGCTGCAAACTTCCATCAACTGATGCATTTCTTGGATGTCGCTTGCAATAGCTTGTTGGTCAAAGTCGTATTGACGCATCTTTCTGGAAACGCTGTTGTTGAGCTCGTTTGCATAGTAGGATGCCACCTTGTCTAACTTCAACTCGTGATATCTTGAGCTGAGGCCATCACCAGGATAGTTGATGTTCTTTAATAAATAATGTAAGAACAAGAAATCATAGTGGAGGTCGCTGGAGTGTAATGCAATCGTGTTTTCATCAGTGTTGTTGTACCAGTTGATGAGTTCAGACAATCCAGTGAAGATGTCGTTGGTCATAGCTAAACCTTTCTGATCTGCAGATGGCGTGTGCATCTGGAAGAAATCTTCAGCATAGAACAAACAGCTTTGTGTGTAACCATACATTGATGACATTGTTGAAGCATAAGGGAATATTCCGTTAGGAAGAATTTCATTACCCTTGTTCAACACTTCTTCAGCCTTCTTGAAGTCCCCTTCGCGCATCAATTGTTCGCCTAAACGGCCATACAATCTGCGGATAAGTCCTACAAGACGGGTGTTGTCTTCGCTATGATATACACGAGTATCGTTGAAACCACCCCAAGCATATTGGGAAGCTTCCTTTGCAGGAGCGTTAGGGTTGTTCACTCTGTCGATACGGTTGTGGTCGATGAAGACATTCATCAAGTTGTTATAGAGAATCTTGGAATCGATACGGCCGATGTCAGCGTAGTTGTTGCGAGGAGTCTTGATAGGAACAAGACGATAAGCAAAGCCTTCCAATTGGAAGTAGTCTTCCAGACCGAGGTAAGCTTCTGAACCGGTGGTAGATGCATAGTAAATAGGGCGTTCCCAATTGTTGTTTGCCAAGATGTCCATCATGATGATGTAGGCTTTTGCCAAAGGATTTACACCAGAGGTGCTCATATTCCATTCAAGGCGGTCTACGATAAGGTCAGCATCCTTAGCTGCAACAGTACCGTTAGCCAAAACTTTCTCTTTGTCAACTTTCAAGGAGAAGCTTGCAGGGATAGGACGGCCATTGCCGCGATAACCTTTGTCTTGAGAAAGGAGCAGGAGATGTCTTGAGTGATCGAATTGAGGATCTTTGATGTAGTCAACGATAGCGTTGAGGTCAACAAATTGGTTGCCAGCAGGCTCGAGATAAAGCACGTCACGTGTTCCATCCTTATATTGATCCCAGGTCATGGAGATTGGCAGTGGGTCGGAGTTGTAAGCTTTGCGTTTCATTTGGTCAACGTACCAGCTGGTGCTCAACAATGAAAGGTTACATACGCGAACGTCGGTACGATAGCCTTCTACTTCCTGAACGTACCACAATGGGAATGTGTCGTTATCACCTAATGTGAAAAGGATGGCGTTAGGTGCGCAAGAATCCAGATAGTTCTTTGCGATGGCCAGTGCGGTATAACGGTTAGAACGATCATGATCGTTCCAGTTTTGATTACCCATTACGCAAGGAACAAGACCGAAGCAGATAACGGTAGCTAATACGGCACCTGCAGTCTGTACCTTGGCATTCTGCACCTTTTCGAAAAGATCGTAGATGGCCAAAACGCCAAATCCAATCCAGATGGCAAAGGCATAGAAGGAGGCTGCAAATGCATAGTCACGTTCACGAGGTTGGAAAGCATACATATTCAAATAGAAGGCGATAGCCAAACCGGTCATGATGAACAACAAGAATACGATGAAGGAATTCTTGGTGTCTTTTTTTACTTGGAAGAAGATACCGATAAGACCTAAAATCAAAGGTAAGAGGTAATAGGTGTTGTGACCAGGACGTTGCAAAGCCTTAGGAAGGTTTGTCTGATCACCAACCATCTTCTTGTCGATGAATGGAATACCAGAAATCCAGTTGCCGTTCATATAGTCACCACGGCCTTGAAGATCATTCTGACGACCAGCGAAGTTCCACATAAAGTAACGCCAGTACATATAACCAAACTGGTAGGTTTGCATAAACTTCACATTCTGTTGCCAGGTTGGCACATCGTTGCGAGCCAGCAAACGACGGTTTTCTTTGTCGGAGGCACTTTCGCTGTTGTATCTGTTGTTCAGCCAGTTGATGTATTCACCTTTCTTGTCGGATGACCACATTCTTGGGAAAAGTGAACAACCTGTAGGATCATACAACGGTTTTTCATCTTTGCGGCTGTTTGAAACAACGTAACGTTTGTTCGTGTTGTCTTTTACGTAAACAGGATTTCCATCTTTTGAACCAATTACTCTAGTATTGTAGCTTTGACCGTAGAAGATAGGGGTTGAGCCGTATTGCTCGCGGTTGAGGTATGCCAACAATGCTACGGCATCTTCAGGATTGTTTTCGTCGATGGTAGGATTCGCATTTGAACGGATAATCAATGTGAAAAAAGTGGAGTAACCAATCAACAAGAAGGCAAAACAATAGGTGCTGAGGAGCAAAACAGGTTTGTTCTTCTTATAACCAGCCCATAATCCCCAGCCGATAAGCGCTGCAATGATAAGGAAGAAGAAGATGGTACCGCTGTTAAATGGTAAATGCAGACCATTCACGAAAGCAAGGTCGAACTTACCTGCTAAGTTTACGATTTGTGGAATGATACCCCAAAGGATAACGCCCAACAAAACAACGGATGCGCCCAGTGCTACAAAGACGCCCCATTCGGCTTTGGATTTGAGTGTGCCACGTTTCGCACAGAGCACGAACAATGGAATGGTTACGAAGATCCAAATGAGGAACATCCATAATGGAGAGCATAAAAATGCAAAGAAGAAGGAAATGATTGCGAAAGAGAGAACGGCGCCCATGCCAGTGGCTTCTTTGGAAAGCTTGTAGTAAACGATGAGCACGATGGCTGGCAAAGTCAGCAAGTTCAAGAGGTGAACACCGATGGAAAGTCCTACAAGATAGGCAATTAGTACAATCCAGCGGTGAGGGTTCGTGTTTTCTTTCGGATGGTCATATTCCTCATCCCATTTGAGAATGCACCAGAATACCAGCGCTGTGAAGAAGGACGACATAGCATATACTTCGCCTTCAACGGCTGAGAACCAGAAGGTGTCGGAGAATGCGTATGCCATAGAACCAACTAAGGCGGAACCTACGATGGCAACAAAGCGAGGGATATTCAGCTCACCACGTTTGGCGAAGAGTTTACGTGCCAAGCGTACGATGGTGAAGTAGAGGAACATTATGGTAAGACCGCTGCAGATGGCTGACATACTGTTCACGCAGAAAGCTATCTTGGTAGGGTCATCACCGGCAAAAAGTGTGAAAATGCGTCCGATGAGCTGGAAGGTAGGTGCCCCAGGGGGGTGTCCAACTAACATTTTCGTTGTGGTGGCAATGTATTCGCCACAATCCCACCAGGAAACGGTAGGCTCAGCAGTCATGATGTAGATGGCAGAAGCCACGATGCCTACAATGACGCCGATGATCGTGTTGATGAAATTATATTTTTTACCCATTTGATAAAGTGTTTGTTATTTCAGAATCAAACTATTTGGTTGCAGCCTTGAATTGTTGCAAGAATCGAACGTCGTTTTCAAAATACAGACGAATGTCGTTGGTCGTATATTTCAACATCGTCATACGTTCAATACCTAAACCAAATGCGAAGCCGCTGTATTTTTTGCTGTCGATACCGCAGTTTTCCAGAACGTTAGGGTCAACCATACCGCAGCCGAGAATTTCTACCCAGCCGGTGTGTTTGCAGAGGTTGCAACCTTCGCCACCGCAGATGTAGCAGGAGATGTCCATTTCAGCAGATGGCTCTGTGAATGGGAAATATGATGGACGAAGACGGATCTTGACGTCTGGACCGAACATGCGTTGTGCAAAGTATAGCAAAGTCTGCTTCATGTCTGCGAAGGATACGTTTTCTGCAATGTAAAGACCTTCAACCTGGTGGAAGATGCAGTGCGCGCGGGAGGTGATGGCCTCGTTGCGGAATACACGACCTGGACAAATCACGCGGATAGGGGGTTGCTGCTTCTCCATAGTACGAACCTGCAAGGAGGAGGTGTGCGTGCGCAACAACACTTCTGGATGCAAGTCGATGAAGAACGTGTCCTGCATATCGCGTGCTGGATGCTCTTCGGCAAAGTTCAATGCGGAAAATACGTGCCAGTCGTCCTCAATGTCTGGACCTGTTACGGTTGTGAAACCTATGTCTTCGAAAATGCGACGAACCTGATTCATCATGATGGAGATTGGATGCATAGAGCCAATGCCGAAATTGTGGTCTGGACGGGTTACGTCTGCAATCTGACTTTGTGCGCTAATGGCGTTTTCCAAACGTTCTTTGTGCTCTTCAAATCGTTGTTGAGCTTTGTCTTTCAGTTCGTTGATAACCTGACCGAAAGATTTTCTCTCTTCAGGAGCTATGTTCTTGATTTCTCCAAATAGTGCTTGGATGTCACTCTTCTTGGATAAGAATTTGAGACGGAACTGCTCAAGCATTTCTGCATTCTCAATCTTGAAACTTTCGATGTCGCTTCTAATTTCGTCAATAGATTTCATATGTCTTAGTATATCCTTTAATTTTTATCTTATTTTTTCGTAAGAATAATGCATGCATGGCATCCGTTTTATTACCTTATTATCACGGATTATGTTTTTTGTATAATATTGATAATTAGAAATATAAAAAAATATATTTCTGAAAAGGACACAATACGGATGCATAATAATGCAACTTGCAAAGATAACACTTTTTTGGCAACCTGCATTACAGAAGATATGGAGATGTTCTGGCCATCGTTGAAAGGTAGAACATCGTCAAAAAAAAAGAGGCGCATCCACGATGCGCCTCTACTATAGTATGAGTGATTGAATAGTTATTCTACGATTTTTACGCTGATGATTTTGATGTCTTCCAATGGACGGTCGTTGGCGTTTTTCTGAGCAGCAGCGATCTTATCAACTACTTCCATTCCGGAAACTACCTGACCGAAAACGGTGTATTCACCATCCAACCAAGGTGCGCCACCAATGGTGGTGTATACTTTCTCCTGTTCGGCAGTGAGGGCCTTGCCATAGCGTTGGCACATGCTAACAAGCTGACTGGTAGGGTAAACGGTACCATCTACAATGTAGAATTGTGAGCCAGAGGATGCCTTCTGAGGATTGTTGTCGCGAGCGGCAGCAACTGCACCTCTGCGGTGAATAAGGTTCGGGTTGATCTCGGCAGGAATACGGTAGCCAGGACCGCCAGCACCTAACATTTGTCCAGGTTTAGCATCCTTGGAGTCTGGGTCGCCGGTTTGAATCATAAAACCTTTGATGATTCTGTGGAAAAGAACACCGTCGTAATAGTTTTCTTTTACCAATTTGATGAAATTGTCGCGGTGTTGCGGCGTTTCGTTGTACAAGGCAATTTGAATGTTGCCCATACTGGTTTCAATGAGTACTTCTGTCATTTTTTCTTTTGTTACTTCTGATGCGGCTTCCGTCATGGCTTTTGTTTTCTTCTTCGACTTTTTGTCCTTTTGTGCGGAACACGCATTTAATGTGATGATACTTAATAAAATAGATAAACAAATTATTCTCTTCATATTACGTTAGTTTTGTTTGCAAAAATAGTAAAATAATGGAATTCAACGTCTGCGTAGGGCTTCCCGAATCTGTTTCCAACGCCAGTCTTTGCCTACTATGATGAGCATCACGCCTCCGAGAACCAACAGGATGCCCCAGGCCAGGCGGGAGGAGAATTGCTCGTGGAATACCAATACCCCAATCAGTACGGCAGTGAGGGGCTCCAACGCGCCCATGATGGCAGCCGGCGTGGACCCAACATTCCGTATCGAAACGGTTAACAGTATGAGCGCCATGAAGGTTGGCATGATGGCCAACAACATGGCAAAACCCCACGCACGTGCCGATGGCAACACCTGTATGTGCGTATCTGGACTGAAAAAGGAGTGCGCTATGATGCCTACCAAACAGAATATCAGTACGTAAAAGTTCATCTTGAACGGCGACATCTTAATCTTCGTCTGGTTGATGATAACGATGTAAACAGCATACGTTAAGGAAGATAGCATAACCAATAGTACACCGGTGGTGTTTAAGGTCGCACCGTCGCCCGTCTTGTTCAGCAAGGCAATGCCTAAGAAGGCTAATGCAATGGACAGCAGGGTTGCCAGGGTGAGCTTTTCGCGGAAAAACAGACTCATGATGAGGGCCACCATCAACGGATATACGAAGAGTAGGGTGGAAGCAATGCCGGCATCCATGTAGTGAAAACTGGAGTACAACGACATGGAGGAAGCCGCAAAGAGCAAGCCTAAGGAGATTAAAATAACGAGTTCCCGTTTTGTGACGCGAAAGTGCTCTTTGCGAAAGAGCATCAAGATGCCAACCAAGATGGCGGCAAGGGAAAAGCGGTGACCAAGAACGGTGTGCGTGTTGACACCCTCCTGATAGAGAAACAACGCCCCCAACGGGTTGGTGCCGTAGCAAATGGCCGCTACGATACCGCTTAATATGCCAATAAAACGATTATTTTTTTCCATATTCTCCCATGCTGTTATAAAATCATTTTTACCACTTCAAGCGTTGTTCTTTTACTTTATTCTATCCGACTTAAATCCAACTCTTTGAACATTACTTTCACTCTACAGAATTCCTTTTCCTCATTGGAAATGAGAAACTCTAATGTATTATCGCCCTCTTTTTTGTAATAAACATGAATTTCTTCATCTTCTTTTGCCTCTGCGATGTGGTGTACTTCAAATCCTACAGGCTGATGGGTTATCCAGAAATCTGAGGAGAAGCAATTGTATATGTATTTTACATACATCACGTTGTTGACGTGGTTGCTGTAGTCGATGTCAGAAGACACAATATGAGCGTTGAGGATAAGGTTCGCATCGCAGAATGTGGCTTTCAGAGGTTCGTAATCCTCTTGGAAAACAGCCGTTTCGGTCTCGGCATCAGAAGGAAAGGAGATGGTTTCTATCTTGCGTATCCGGTGTGTGGTTAGGTCAAGTGGACAGAATTCCTGCCGGATGGCAATGATCATTTGCCCGCAATCGTCGGTAATGCGTGTTTCAACGGTAACACGCAGCGGTGTTCGTTGAACCAGATGACTGCTCATACGGATGGGCGCATTCCAAATCGTGTTTTTGTATATCCTAAAACGTGAACGCGTGATTACCCACAGCGCATTGTCTTTTACCCGTAGCGTCAGGTTGTCGGTGCCCATTATGTTGAAATAGCTGGTGGTCATATCTTGCGCCAATTGCATGGAGCCTATGATTCCAGGATTCCCAGAACGGTCTATTTCAGAATAACTTAGATTTTTATTGACGTTGTAAGTGTAGATCATTTTTCTTTAGAAAAGATGTAATACGATTTTTTCAAGCCATTGCTGATCCACCTCATCAAAGGTGTTGAAATGTTCACTGTCAATGTCTAAAACGGCGATTATCTCATCGCCATCAAAAACAGGAACGACGATTTCACTGTTAGAGGCACTGCTGCAGGCAATGTGTCCTGGGAATTGATGTACGTCGGGAACGACTAAAGTGCGTTGCTCTTTCCAAGCCCCACCGCACACACCCCGCCCGTAGGCAATGTGCATGCACGCAATGGGCCCCTGAAAGGGTCCGAGTATCAGTTCGTTGCCGCTAACGCGATAAAAGCCGGTCCACCAGAAGTGAAACGTTTCGTGCAACAAGGCGGCTACGTTGGCCATCTTGGCAATGAGGTCGGTTTCGCCTTCCAACAAGCCTGCAATTTGCTTGTAGGCTTCTTCGTATGTTTTGTCTTTGGATTCCATTCTTGATTATTTCTTCACGATTTTCTTGGTAACAATACCGGAGGAAGTGGTTACTCTTAACCAATATACTCCGGAAGGTAAAGTGCTGATGTTGATGCTGTTTTGGCTACCCGACAAGGTGCATATCGTTTTTCCTAACAGGTCGCAGAGGGACAAGGACTGGATGTCGCTACCTTCAACATACAGTTGGTCGGATGCCGGGTTGGGATAGATGCGAAGCCGGTCGCTCTCTTGTTCCGCGATGCCAACGTTCAGGAAATGAACGTGAAAACTCAGTGTGGAGCCTTCTTCACGGATGTCGGTGATTTCAAAACTTGTTTCAGGTGTTCCATCTGTCAAGTATGGATGTGGATCCGTGTTTGGACCAAAGGCCGTTCGGCTTTCGTATTGTGAGAAGTTGGCGCTGTACACATTACCATCCAACGTGTCAATGTTACTGCCTGGACGGAATACCCAGTATCCGTGTGCGTAGTTGTAGAAGTCGAACATGGCGTCCCCGGAGTAGTAAATGTCGTTCACATCCATGGTGTCCACCCATCGGCCAACAATTAAACCGGAAGAGGACACATTGTCCATGAAGTCGTTCTTGTTTCTGTATTCAAAGGTGTACCACTGGGTGGAGTCGATGGCAGAACGAATGTAGTAGCAGTTTTGATAGTCGGCTCCAGCATTGCTGTATAGCGTGTAGGTGCCATCTTCAGTGATTTCAATAGGCTCGTCAACAATACCTAAGAATTTGTACTTCAAGATGGTGCTCAGCTGTTGCAAACAGTTTTGTCCCATGATATCCCAAGTGGAAACCGGACTGATGCTCGTATAGTGGTAATAGTGGTAGAAATCGGGAAGCCCTAAGGAATGACACATCTCGTGGCAGAATACATTTGCTGAAAAGTAATATCCCGAAGCTTCTAATTCGAAATTGTAAGTGTAAGGAAGTTTGCCGTTGATAGAGATGGTGTAGGGCAAATCCAGTGAGTCTTGAGAGAAGAACTCCATATGTGGCCAAAGCAGTTCTGCCCATCCGCCACAATCGCCTTTAACGACGAAGCTTATATTGTCGATGTAGCCATCCTCATTTCCATCCAGATTGATGCTTGGATCTACCAGGTGCAAGGAATCGATGTAGTGTAGCGCATCGGCAAGCAGTACGCGCTCGCGTGGACATACCGACTCGGCAGGGAACGGTTGGTAGCCGTTCGGATTGCTGGCACTGTATGGCTCGAAATAGGAACGAGGGTGGGTGTCGCGATATGATACGATCGTGTTTCCGTTTATCTGGTTGGTATATACTGTGTTATAATGAATCTTTCCATAACTCATCGCGTCGAAGTAGTTATAGACAGACACACTTCCATCGGTTTGATCATTAAACATATTGTCGATGCTGCTGAAAGATTGTGTGATCTCTTCGTCATCGGCAAAACGAATGAAAACCACTAAGTTGGTCAGGTTGATCTGATCGCGATGTTGAAGATCGACCTTGGGCATTGGTTTGCGCGTGCGCGGTGGCAATGGTCGATTGCGAAGCAGGGTGTCTGGCGTGGAGGCCAGGAGCGTGCAAATGGGAAGAAGCAGTAACAGCGTGAGTAATTTGCGTGTCATATTTTGCTGAATGTTGATGGATGTTTACTTTCTGGTGGCAATATTATCCAATTCGTAACGCAATCCGTAACCCATTAGATCGCAGGTCATTGTGCTGTGGAAGGTTAATGGTTGCACCGGGTTGATGAGGGAATAGGCGATGTTGATGTCAACATTTGCAGAGAAGATGTTGTCTTCCAACTTGAGGTTGCCGTTGGCATCTAAAGTGCCCGTGGTGTTGTAGATGGTACGTTGCTCGCCACCACCAAAGTTGAAGGTGCCCACCACCTTTACATAGTTCGGATTTTCAATGCCTTCTGGGTAAGCGATGGAAAGTGTGCCGCTGAAGTTCTCGGATTGACTGTCGCTGGCAACATCGTCAACGTAGTAACCGTCTACGTTAATCTGCAAATCGTAGTCGCCAATGAAGGCAGACAAAGGATTCACAGTAACGGTATCTGTAGGGGTATCTTCGCCTTCGCCAGGGGTGATAGGTTCTGGAGTAGGATCACAGGCGATGAAACCGAAAATTGCGAAAATGGCAAGAATTGCAAGGTGTATCTTTTTCATATTTAGTGAATTATGATTAATAATCGTGTTGATTTTGATTAGGGTGCAAATGTACAATAATTATAGATTATGTGTCAGTGGCTTTTTTGTGGTGCCGGCACGTGAAAGTCGTTGTCGTGCACGTGCTGCGTGTAGCATTGCAACAGCGCCTTGAGGTAGTTCTCCACCTCCTGCTGTTGCTTGTTGTTCGGATTGCGGATGTCGGAATATTGCATGATGTCGGTAACATCGTACACGTGCAGACATTGTTGTCCGTTGGTATATACGCTCATCGAGTCGGTGATGCACTGGTACATTTCGTGGATGTAGCTGGTGGCGACGTGGCGACGTTCGGTTTCGTGGAACACGTCGCGACCGAAGGCGAAGTAGGGTTTCTGATAGTTCAGGAGTCCCAAAACGGTAGGCATAATGTCGAGTTGCTGGGTTACGTCGTAACTTTCGCCGCGCAGGCTCCCGTCGGGGGTGTACAGGAAGTATTGGATGGCGGTGTGCCCCTTGGCGCTGTGTGTCTCCTCAAAGGCGATTTTGGGCGACACGTGGTCGGCAACGAACACAAACAGCGTGTTTTTGAACCACGGCATCTTGGACGCGGTGGCGAAGAATTTCCGTATCGACAGGTCGGTATAAGCCACGCACGGCTGCATCGGCGTGGTACCGGTAGGCATCTTCCCCTCGTATTCTTTGGGTAAGACAAAAGGATGGTGCGAGGTGAGCGTGAACACGGTGGCACAGAAAGGAGTGTCGATCCGGTTGAGCTCCTGAGCCATGAACTGCAGGAACGGCATGTCCCAGATGCCCCACGTGTTGGCCATGCCTTTGCGTTTGTCGTGCGCCTCAAAGTCGGTGCGGTTGTGGAAGTGCTGCACGCCCGCCAGCTTGGCGAAGGCCTCAAACCCCATCTGGTTGGCGTGTGCCCCCATGAAGAAGTGCGTGGAATACCCCTCGTTGGCGAGCAGCCGGGGCAGGGCGTCCAAGTTGTTGACGCACTGCGGCATTTCGGCAAAGGGAGTCCCGTAGGAAGGAATGGATGCCCAAATGGCGGGCAACGCTTCCACCGAACGGGTGCCATTGGCGAAAGCGTTGCGGAAAACATAGCCCTGGCGCATCAGCGAGTCTAAAAACGGCGTAAACCCCGCCTGGTTGGGGTATAGGTTGGGCGACAAGTACTTCGAGTGCTCCTTGCTGAACCCCTCCAAGACGATGATGACGATGTTCTTTTTCCCTATCGTAAAGCCCGAATCCCCCTTTGGATAGTGGTATGGCGAGAAGTACTGGGCTGCCGTTGCATCGTCAAAATAGTGCAACACCTCCATCTCTTTCACCCCCGATAATCGTATGATACAGAATGGATTGCTTAAGATAAGAGAGGCCTTTTGCGCATCTTGGGTGTATAACGCCGCGTTGCTTAAGGTCACCGGACGGTTTTCGAAGTTGAAGGTCCCACGAATACCAAAGGTGAAAAGCACGAACGAGAGCAATAATAGTAAGGTATGGACAGGATAGTAAATACGTGGCCGTGCCGTAATCTCATCCACACGGCGTATTTGAATCTTTTTGTAAACAAAAGTCAACAACACAATCAGCGCTGCAACAATCAGCGGAATATACCAATAGGTGCCGATTTCGTGCAGCAAGATGTCGGACGTGTTGTCGTCCTGCTGAAAAAAATGCAACTCTTCGGGTGTGATACGCTTGAAGGCATATCTGAAGTACATTGCGTCTGCTAAGTTCAAGATAATCAACCCAATGGAGTTGGTGATGAGGTAAATCCATTGCAACATTTTTTGATATCCATTGCGGTTTCGGAAGCGAAACGGAAGGAGCGATAAGATGATGAAAAGGACGTTGAGGTATAAGATCGAAACCGTGTCGAAAAGCAAGGATCCTTGTATCAGCCCCGGAATCTCTTGCCAATGAAGGCCACCCAATAGCGTTTGGTTGTAAAGATAGAAAACAATCCGACAGAGGAATAGGATGGGATAGAGCAACAACAACCGAAGCAGCAGTACAGAGCCGTCGTGTCGGAGCAATCTTCTATAATTCATTTTATAATATATTGAATGTAAGATAGTAACAATAATAAAAAACGGTGGCAAAAATACATGTTTTTTGCACGCATGGCAAAATCACCACGCATTTTACCAATGCGTACGTACTGTAGAGCACGTCTCTACGCGGGCACGTCGCCCAACGCTCGCCCCAAAAACGAATATAATTGGAAATCACCGTGACGGACAAACGTCATAGTTCGGATTAATTGTGCTATCTTTGCGAATTGATTGAAATCTTTGAAATATGATCCGAAAAATCTACTTGTATATCCTCGCGCTGTGTATGGCCAGCCCTCTGTTGCGGGCCCAATCGTTTACCGAATGGCAAGATCCGGCTGTCTTTGAGGTGAATAAACTGTATCCACGAGCCAACATCCCGCAATACAATGAAAGTGCAATGATACCGCTGGTTAATCTGAATGATTGGCAATTCAACTATGTGGAAAACGCGGACGAACGACCACTGGATTTTTACAAAACGGATTTTGATGACAGCGGATGGAAAGCGATGCCGGTGCCTGCCAACTGGGAACTGAACGGATATGGAATACCGGTGTATGTGAATACTACCAACGATTTCGACAACAGCATGTTGCCGCAGGTTCCCGTTAAGGGCAATGCGGTGGGCAGCTACCGCAAATGGGTTACGGTGGATAAGACGTGGAACAACCAGCAGGTGATCTTCCACCTCGGTGGCGCGAAGTCCTGTTGCTACTTGTGGGTGAACGGACAGTTTGTGGGCTATAGCGAAGATGCCAAGACGGGCTCGGAATTTGATATTACGCCGTATGTGAAGTTTGGTGAGCCGAATCTGTTTGCGATGCAGGTCTTCAAGTGGAGCGATGGCTCCTATTTCGAGTGTCAAGATTTTTGGAGATTGAGTGGCATTGAACGCGAGGTGTTCATCTATGCGCAGCCCAAAATTCATATTCAAGATTATCGTGTGATTGCTGATTACGACGGAAATACTCGTCAGGGAATCCTGGATGCGGATATTCAAGTGGAGGTGCCGCTGGCTCGTAAGGCACAAACCCTCCAGGTTTGTTTGAAATTGGATGGCGGTCCAAGTGCCGTGAAAACCATTGTTGTTCCAGCCGCTCCATCTAAGGATAAAATTGGAACTGTTGAAAAACAGAATGTATGCTTCCATCTGAAGGTTGCAGATGTGCGTCCGTGGTCGGCGGAAGTGCCCAACCTGTATGGGATGGACATAACGTTGAACGACCCGAAGGGACGTTGGCTCGACTACACCTCCTCTTATGTTGGCTTCCGCCACGTGTGCATTGAAGATGGGTTGCTGAAGGTGAATGGTCAGCCTGTCACCATTCGGGGGGTAAACCGTCACGAACACGACCCGCTGACGGGACACGTTGCCACGAGTCGCATTGCCGAAGACCTGAAGTTGATGAAGGCCCACAATATCAATACGGTACGCACGTGCCATTATCCGAATGATCCGGAGTTTTACTTGTTGTGCGATTATCTTGGATTGTATGTGATTGATGAGGCGAATGCTGAGTCGCATGCTCAAGGCTATGGCGAACGTTCGCTGGCAAAACGCGCTGATTTTATGCAGGCGACGGTGGCACGCGTTCGCAATATGTATGAGCGCGATAAGAATCACCCCTGCGTCATCACCTGGTCGTTGGGCAACGAGTCGGGCAATGGTATTTGCTACGAAACGGCTTACGATTGGCTGAAAGCAAAGGACAACACACGTCCTGTTCAATATGAACGTGCGCTGTATGACCGCAATACGGATATTGTTGCAATTATGTATCCTTCAGTAGATTATATTGCAAATTATGCTCAAAAGCAGCAGGAACGACCTTACATTATGTGCGAGTATGCCCACGCAATGGGCAACAGCTGCGGCGGTCTGCAAGAGTATTGGGATACCATCTACAAGTACCCGCAGCTGCAGGGCGGTTGCATCTGGGATTGGGTGGATCAGGGTCTGCTGACCAAGGATTCGGACGGCAAGGCGTTTTATGCATACGGTGGCGACTTCGGAGAAAATATGCCCTCTGATGGCAACTTCTGTATCAATGGTCTTGTGGGTCCCGATCGCACGCCCCATCCTCAGCTGACGGAAACTAAAAAAGTGTATCAACCAATGAAGATTGAAGCGTTGGATTGGAAGAATTATACCTTCCGTGTCATCAACCGCTTTGACTTTATCAATTTGAAAGATATGGTGCTCAAATATCGCATTCGTACGAATGTGGCGAATGAACCGACGAGCCGCCCAGATCAGGTTTTTGATTCATTTTCTACGGATGATAATGGTGGAGTAATCGAGCTGACATTGGCCCCGCACGACACCGCAATGATAACGCTGCCCGCAAAAGTCGTCAAGAGTCTGGAGGCCTTGGGGAGTGTGCCACAAGGACGTGACGTGATGCTGGAGTTTGTGTTGACACCGACTTCCGAGATGACCGAAAATGCACACATCCCGGAAGGCGTTTGCGCTTATGAACAATTCAAGTTACCATTGTCAACAGCAGAAATGCTGACCCTGCCGGCGCCGGCGAAGCCTTATACCTGCACGCAGACGGATTCTTCTATTGTTGTCTCCTTTGACCAAACCGTTGTGACCTTCGATATGAAGAAGGGCATCATTGATAACATCAAGCATAAGGGCGAGGTTCTGATGGGCCAGGGACCGCAGCTCAGCTTCTGGCGCTCGCCTACCGATAATGATAAGGTGGATGGCCACGGCGTACTGCTCTGGCAACGGTTGGGATTGGATAGTCTGACGTTTGGCTATGCTCGCTTCGGCAAGGATTTGTGGCAAGTGCGCCAACACGACGATTGCGTGGAGATCCTTTTTGAAGGGGCTTGGAGTAACACCTTAAACGAGCATCTTTTTTATGTAAAACAATACTATGAGATTTTCCCAACGGGCGATGTTCGGATGCGAACAGTGGTAGATCCTTTGCCGTGGGTTTCTTATCTATTCAAACTTGGTTTGCAGATGCAAATCTCTGATCAGTTGACAACTACCGAATGGGTGGGCCACGGAGAGGAAACCTATCCCGACCGCAATGCCTGTGGCGTGGTCGGACATTATGGAATGCCTACCGACTCGTTGTTCCATCATTTTGTACGTCCGCAAGCTGCCGGTAATCGTATGGATACTCGTTATGTTTCTTTCTACAACAACCATAATCAAAGGATGTTGTCAGCACAGTTTGTCAATAGCAACTGCCAATTCAGTGTTTATCCTTACACCGATGAAAACCTCAGCGCAGCAAAGCATCTGAACAAATTGCAAAAGACGGCTTATTATACGTTTAATATGGACTATGCGCAAAGCGGCCTTGGAACAGCTACCTGTGGACCAAGCATCCGCGATGCCTATCTGTTGAAAGCCGAGCCTATGGAGTTTGTACTGCATTTGCAGATTGGTGACAATGAAAACTATGGTGCCTTGTTTGTGGACAGAAGCCATCAACTCAAAGCCGCATCCAATGTTTTGTATAAACCATCTAAAGGTCAATGGGTTGACAATCAGGATATTGACTCCATTACGGTCGTTACAGCTCCCACCGCTCCTTACAATGAGAAGAGTGCGCAGATTTTGATGGACCAAAAGATTGGCAATCCTGCCAACTACCGAGAGGGATGGGCAGGTTATTTTGGCGAAGATATGGAGTTGGAGATCCATACGAAGAAGATGTTCGGCGATTCTGTTGAGGTTGAACTCAGCTTCTCGCACAATCCTACGCAGTGGGTATATCTTCCGGAAAAGATGTGGATTTCTTATTCGGTTGATGGTAAGAAATATAGTGATCCGGAAGAGGTGATATTGCCCATACAATCCACCCAGCAGGCGCACAGCAAAGCCCGGGTATATGTGGTACGAAAGAATATCCCTAACAAGAAGGCGGTAAGACACATCCGAATCGCTGCCGAGCCCGTGAAGTCGATGCCTGAATGGCACAGCAACCCCGGCGAGCCCGCATGGATCATGATCGACGAAATCCGTGTGCGTTAATGATATGTAATAATGTTGCAATCCTAACGGGTTGCGACAGATGCTGTGGGAAAAAGAGGATGAGCAGGATGGTTATCATACGGAGTGTGATGGCATCGTAGCCCGTAGGGCTTATAGCTTTGTAGCATCGGGGTGTGTCGTGAAACAATGGCACCCCGTTAGGGGTGCAACACAATATTATTCGTCATTCTAGATTAGAGAAGATGAATTGAATGTTATATTCAATTTCGAGAGAACGCAGGATTTTCAGTGTTTCGTCTCGAAAGGATGTTTTCTGATGATGTGTTTCCTGATTAATAATGTATTTAACTACCCGGTCAATTGCAGATTTACTGATGGAGAAGGCTGCGTAACCATTCTGCCATTGAAAATGTCGTTTGGTAAGATGGTTTTTGTTTATCCACAAGGAAGAATCTCGTTTTATTTTCAGCAGAATATTCGCAATCGATTCGGAAGGATTAAGGCCGAAAAGAATGTGGATGTGGTCCTCGATACCCCCTATGGAAAGCATCTTATGATGATTGTTTTGTAAAATTGCAGCAATGTATTGGTATAACCGCTGCTTGAAAGAGTTGTCGATGAGAGCATCCCGATATTTAACTGCAAAAACTGCGTGAATGTGAATTTGGGTGTAGGTGTTTGCCATTGTTTTATTTTTTTGATGATGATATTGTTAAGGTGTTTCTAATGTTGCAATCCTAACGGATTGCAGAGGCTGATGTGTGTGTACGTTAGCTACAAAGCTTACAATCCTAACGGATTGCAACAGATGCTGTGGGAAAAAGAGGATGAGCAGGATGGTTATCATACGGAGTGTGATGGCATCGTAGCCCGTAGGGCTTATAGCTTTGTATCATCGGTGTTTGTCCTAACGGGTTGCGACAGATGCTGTGGGAAAAAGAGGATGAGCAGGATGGTTATCATACGGAGTGTGATGGCATCGTAGCCCGTAGGGCTTATAGCTTTGTAGCATCGGGGTGTGTCGTGAAACAATGGCACCCCGTTAGGGGTGCAACATAATGCGCACAAATACGGGCAGGTGGTCGGCGAAACCGCCAATGTAACGTGGACCCAAGAAGGTTCGGTACGTCTTCGTGCCTCCGTATTTCTCATCAGGAACGAGTAGGAAGTCGGCGTTGAAAATGTGCGGTTTATGGTCGATGATGTGCAACCGGTTGTGGTCGAACAGTAAGCCGCGCGACACGATGATTTGGTCAAGGCAACGCCAAAAATCCTCGTGCTTGTGCGATCCCACATTGTTCATCTTCTCAAAAAGAAACATCAAATTGAAAAGGGTATCCTGTAGATTGTCGGGGTGGTACGGGCGGGCGCGCAGGTGCTTCGTAAGGCTCTCGTCGGTGCAATAGTCGTTAAAGTCGCCCATGATGAGAACGTTGGCGTGGGTATTTGTTGTCAATAGTGAATCCGCGAGTTTGCGGGATTGGTCGGCGTAGTAGTTGCGCTTTGCTATGGTGGGCGCATAGCCCCCGTAGCGGGAGGTCCAGTGGTTGACGATGAGGTGCAGCGAGTCGCCGTTTGCGAACTGTGCGCAGGCGTAGAGCAGGTCGCGGTTGCGGGTGTTGGGTTCAAAGGGAAACACGATGGGCACGGGTTGTTCGCGGAGGATGCGTACGATGCTGTCGCGATAGAGCAGGGCAACGTCCACCCCGCGACGGTCGGGCGAGTCGTGGTGCACGTAGCGATAGCCGTATTTCAGGAGGGGCGACCGGTAGCAAAGGTCTTTCAACACTTGCTCGTTTTCAATCTCGGCCAAGCCGATAATGGCAGGAGGATAGCCCTCGCCCAAGGCGATGAACACCTTTGCGATGTTGTAAATTTTTTTGTAGTATTTCTTGTAGGTCCAGTGATACGAGCCAGTAGGGGTAAAATCATCGTCGTTGGTCAGCGAGTCGTTGGAAGGGTGGAAGAGGTTCTCCACGTTGTAGAAGGCGATGATGAGGGAATCGCTGGGTGTTTGTGCGTTAGTGAGGGCCATAATGCCGCTGCAACAGAGTGCAAGAAAAATCGTTTTGTACATAGTTGTGTGTTTTAAAGTTGAGCGGCAAAGATAGTGAATATTTGTAAAATATTGAAAATCAATATATTTTAACATAATTTTGTTAAAGAATCTAGCAATGAGGAATAAAAAAGGTAGCGATATACAAGTTGGTATAACCTGCGATGTGTTTGGCTTAGGGTTTTTCCAGAAATTAGCAGAAATTATATTCGGAAATTATCCTATGCGTTGCCTTCGAAGAGCGTAAATGCGGTGTGAATTTGCGGTTGCGGGGGCAATCCGTTAGGATTGCGCACGCTGTAGCGGTAATGGCGACCCATGCGCACGTTGGGGCTAGTATATCATTGTCATAAAAAAATGTATCTTTGCAAATAATTATTGGAAGATAATGATGGACAAAATATTCTCTTTTTGGGTATTTCTCATTATTATGGTGTACACCTCAGTAGTTGTAGCTCAGACTTCTCTGCCAGATAATATGGCTTATGAAGATTGTTATGCTACACCGCTTCAAACACCATGGTCGGCACATCGTATGGGGGTGACAGATGATGTGCATACGTATTACACACCCATGGTGGGGGATGTGGATGGCGATGGTGTTGTTGAAATAGTGGTGGGTGTGCCCACACAAAATGACCATTATACGAATAAATTAGCCATTTATAGAGGAACAGATTTGAACAGGGTTGGCACTATTAATGTTCCTCAAAAAGTGTATTCGGGATTTGTGGGCGCCGTGGCATTGGTGCGTTATCCTACCCAAAATGGAGGTATGCAAGGCGCTATTATCCTTCATTGTATTGACAATAAGTTGAGATCGTATGATGTCTCAGGGCAGTTTCTCAATGAGTCGGATGTGGCAACACCTTTTGATGGCGTGATTTCTGTGGTAGATTTTAACGGAGATGGTTATCCGGAGTTGTATGTGGGAAATGCAATCTATGATGCTGCTACGTTGAAATGCCTGATAGCGGGCGATGCGTCTGTGAATTGTGGACGTAGTTGGCGTGGACAGTCCACCGAACGAGCACATGTGGTTATGTCGTTTGCGGCAAATGTGTTAGGAGATTCAAGACCTGAGTTGATTTGCGGAAATAGTATTTACGAAGTTACTATACAAAGTAGAACAGATGCCACTCAGAATTCGATACAATTGCTGAAGAAAATCTCGTTGCCGGATAGGATTCATCAGGATGGCCATGTTGCTGTGGCGGATTTTAATTTGGATGGCAACCTGGACGTTATGGTCATCAGCACGTTTACCGCGAATACTTATTTAGATACGACGTACCTTTATGCGTATGATCCGATTAGTGGAGAACTTCTATTTGTGCATGGAGAGTTCTCAAAGGATGTCGGTTATCCAGCAGTTGGAGATATAGATGGGGATGGGAATGTTGAATTCATATATATATACTATGTAACACCGGTGACTTCGTCAAGAATTGTTGCGAAGAAATATACGCCAGGTGTTGGCCTTTCCGAGTGTTGGAGAATATCCCATTCGGATGAATCGGCGCAAACGTCTATGACACTGTTTGATTTCAATAGGGATGAGGTTCCCGAAATCGTATATCGTGATATGTCACATCTGAGAGTGATGAATGGAAGCGGGAAAAGCCATATAACGGGAAATGATACGTTGGGCTGCTACAATCTGTACACTTACCCGATGTATGCAGGAACGTGGAACGAATATCCGGTGGTGGCGGATATTAATGGCGACGGTGCAGCGGAGATTGTTGTGGCTGGAAAAACAGCTAATGGAATGGGCTGGGTGGGCGGTCAACTGAACATCTTGGCGGGTGATATCCCGTGGCCCCCAGCACGTCCGGTGTGGAATCAGTATATGTACAATGTGACCAATATCAATAAGGATCTAACGGTGCCAACACCATTGTTTGATAATGCCACGGCATTTGTGGATCCAACAGCTCAGGTTCGCCGTCCATTTAACAACTTTCTTCAACAAACCACGTGGATGGACCAATATGGACGACCAATGGGAACAATGGCAAACCTACGGCTGGAACAGCGCTCGGAAGTGCAATTTGATGGTGATGAGATAAACGTGGAATTGAGTCTGTGCAATACGGAAGACGAAACGTTTTACCCGCCAATTTATATAGCAACTTTTTTGGGTGATGGAAGTTTGTTCCGAGTGGATTCGATTGCCGAGGAACTACATGCTGGTGAATGTGCAGAACTGACAATTACCTATTCCCAAACCGAATTAAAGCAAAAAGAGGTGCCCTTCCCGATAGCCATAATTGCTAATAACGTTGGGTATGGTATTGCACAGGACGGTGGGTTGACGTTCGAATGTGATCTTTTAGACAACACGGTCTCTTTAAATGGAAGACCTTGCACGTTAACGTTACCGAATGTGATAACACCTAATGGGGATGGAGTGAATGATGTGTTTGTTCCTTTGTTGGAAGGTGACTTCGGCAGTATGGAACTGACGATATACAACAAGTGGGGCCAAAAGGTGTACCAAACAAGTGGTGTTGATCATGTTGTGTGGACTGCAGAGCGGGATGCAGATGGCGTGTATTATGGTGTGGTTGATTATCAATGTCTTCTAACGGGTAAAAAAGTGTTGACGTCCCATACGAGCATAACGGTGATTCGGTAGATTTTTTGTTGAAAACGCGTAAGAATTGTGCGTGTAAAAGTTGTATTTTTGCAAAAAATCAAAAAGAAATGGAAAAGAAAATCATTGGTGTGATTCCTGCACGATACCAGTCCACGAGATTTCCAGGCAAGCCTTTGGCAGATATTTGCGGCAAACCCATGATATGGTGGGTGTACCAACAGGTGATGAAGGTCCCTGAATTGTCAGCGGTCTTCGTAGCCACAGACGACGATAGAATCCAAAAGGTGTGCGAGGAATATGGCATGCAGGTTGTGATGACGCGAAACGACCATCCGACGCACGTGCATAGAATTCACGAAGTAAGTGAAAGAATTTCTGCTGATTATTATTTGGTAGTGTGTGGCGATGAACCATTGATTGATCCTGACACAATTCGTGCTGCAGTTCCGCAAGAGAATAGTGAAGAAATGTATGTCGGAGGTTTATGTAGGTATTTTACAGATCCTGCACAAGTGATGGATCCTGCCAATATTAAAATCGTGACAAATGATAAGGAGGAATGTGTGTTGCTGTCTAGATCTCCGGTTCCATTTCCATATAAAACTGTGAAGTTCAAATATAAAAAGGTTGTTGGCGTTGAGTGTTATAACAAAAATGCTTTAAATTTCTTTGTAAATACACCAAAAGGATTTTTGGAATCAGTGGAAGATGTCACTTTGCAGCGTTTTTTGGAGAATAAGATACATATAAAGTATAAACTTGTTGATTCAGAATCTCTTTCTGTGGACACCCCGAGAGATCTTGAGGTGGTACTTTCAAAAATAAATACAAAATAGGTATGTTTGCAAAGAAAGCTAGTTTACTCGATTGCACCCTTCGAGATGGTGGTTATATCAATGATTGGGAATTTGGACATAGCGTAATTACTGGAACGTATAAAAAACTGGATGCTTCTGGCGTCGATTATATTGAAGTTGGTTTTCTTGATGATAGACGCCCCTTTGATATAAACCGAACGATTACACCGAATACAGAAGGTTTCAATAGAATTTTCAAGAATGTTCAAAAAAAACATGCCATCCCTGTTGCCATGATTGATTTTGGAACGTGTTCTTTGGAAAATATAGGAACTTGTGATTCCACGTTTATTGATGGCATTCGAGTGATTTTCAAGAAAGAAAAAATTGAGCAGGCTCTTCCTTTTTGCAAGGCTATAAAAGATAAAGGATATAAATTGTTTATCCAGGCAATCTCCATTACGGCGTATTCAGATATGGATATGTTGCAATATATTGAAAAAATTAATGAAATAAAGCCGGATGTTTTTTCTATTGTAGATACCTACGGATTATTGGATAAGAAAAGGATGGCTCATTATTATGATCTTATTGATACGAACCTGGATTCCGATATTGTGTTAGGTTACCATGCTCATAACAATTTCCAGTTAGCATTTAGTAATTCAATAGATTTCTTAGCTCAAAATTCAAATCGTGAGCTTGTGGTGGATGCAACTGTGTATGGAATGGGAAAAAGTGCAGGAAATTGTCCTATTGAGCTATTATCCATGCATTTAAATCAATACTATGGAAAACAGTATGACATTAACCAATTCTTGGAAGTGTTGGATGCGGATTTGATGCCAGTATATCAAAAACAATATTGGGGGTATAAGTATAATTTCTATATCTCAGCATTGCAGAATTGTCATCCAAATTATGTTCAATATCTTTTGGACAAAAAAACGCTAGCAATAAGTGCTGTCAATGAAATTTTGGCAACTATACCAGAAGAGAAAAAGCTTCATTATGATAAGCAATTCATAGAGGAATCTTATATCCAATATCAAAGTACAATTATAGATGATGAACTTTCAGTTTCTTGTTTGCAGGAGGAACTTAAAGGGAAAAAAATTTTACTGCTAGGTCCTGGAAAAAGCATTCGAGAGTATCAAGATGTCATATCAAAGTTTATTAAAGATGAGGCAGCGATAATTATATCTACGAACTTTGTATCAGATATGTATGATTGTCATTATGTGTTTGTTAGCAATGCGAAAAGATATAGCAAGTTGATGGATACTTATAGCCAGCAGAATTCAGATTCCAAGATAATGATTACGTCCAATGTCATCCCATTTGATAGGCCGGCAGATATTACGTTGAATTATCGATCTTTGATGCAGATTGGAGGGATAAAGAGTGATAATGCTTTGTTGCTCTGTTTGTCTGCAATGATGAGAGCAGGTGTTGATAAAGTAACCCTTGCTGGTTTTGATGGATTTTCAACGGGAGAAAATTATTTTGATAGCTCGTTGTCTTATGCTGGCAATGAAAGTTATTCAATTCATAATAATGAGTTGATAATGTTAGAGTTGGAGAAACTTTCATCAGAAATTGATATAGAATTTTTAACGCCTTCACTGTATGAATCAAAAAAATAAGAATACCATAATCTTTGATCTAGATGGTACGTTGTTGGATACAACAGAGGGTATTGTTGAAAGTGTGAGATACACAATAGGACAAATGAAACTGCCGGAGTTAAGTGATGCACAATTGCTTTCCTTTATTGGTCCACCGGTACAGATCTCATTTGTTAATCATTATGGATTATCGGAAGAGGAGGCTCAAAGAATATCTACAATTTTCAGAACTTACTATAAGGAAAAAGCATTGTTGAAAGCAAAACCGTATGAAGGAATATTTGAGTTGCTCAAGCAATTGAAGGACGCTGGAAAACGGTTGGCGGTAGCAACATATAAACGAGAGGATTATGCTTTGATGATCCTGAAACATTTTGGTTTTGATCGCTATTTTGATGTTATGCGTGGCGCAGACGATAAAAACCAGTTGAAAAAAGTGGATATCGTAAATCTGTGCATCTCTGAAATGAATGGTTTGAAAGATAATGCTGTTTTGGTAGGAGATACGCTACACGATGCAATAGGTGCTCAAGAGGCAGGTGTTGATTTCTTAGGCGTTACATATGGATTTGGCTTCACCTCTCGGGAAGATGTGGATAAGTATCCCAATATTGGCTGCGCTAAGAAGGTGAATGAAATCTTTTCGTTGATTGTATGATGGTTTGTTTTAGTTGCAGGATGTTATTTAGGATGTCTGCGTAGCGACAAACAATAGCGATATTTTCTGTATTTTTGCAGAAAGTTATATAAAGTATTTTCAGTACGAATAGATGTTATGAGTTTTTTAAAATCAGTATTAGTTTATTCTAAACAAGTCATAAGGTGCCAGTCGCTTGATTTCTTTCATTATCAAGAGTTAACGAGCGAGGACTTTACACCTCCAAAGCATTTTAACAGTGTGTTTTTGTATGGCAACCTCAAGGCTCTTAAGGCTCTAACGGGTAAAAGATTTAATCTCATAACAGATTATCTAGAGCATGGACTTTGTTTTACGGAGACTATTGAATCTGCAAGAACAATGGGCTATGTGAATCGTCCGCTGATAAAGAATATCTATACATTTGGAAATAGACGTAAAGAGGTAATAGAAGGTTACCTCAAACGCAACGGTCTGAAGGGAAGAAAAGTAAACGCCATTGGACCTTATATCTTAGGTGCTTCAAATTTTTATGACAAAGATAAACTTGATGAGATAAAGAGTAAATATGGAAAGATTCTGCTCGTTTATCCGTGCCATTCTTTTGAAAATAATAATGTAAGCTATGATGCTGATTATTTAATAGAAGAGATTGGAAAAATTCGAGATGGTTTTGATAGTGTGTTCTTGTGTTTATATTGGAAGGATATAAAACAAAGCCCTGAGTTGGTTGAATTGTATAAAAAGGCAGGATTCTACATCGTGTGTAATGGTCATAGAAGTGATCCTTATTTCTTATCACGCCAGAAAGATTTAATTCAATTATCAGACTTAATGCTCACAAACGGCATTGGAACACATATAGGATATTCTGTTTGTATGAAAAAGCCAGTTTGGTTTGTAAAACAACCGATGCACTATGTTGACGACAAGAAGAAATCAGTTGAGATACATAAAAGTGTCATAGAGGCAGAAGACCGAATTCAAAAGGCTTTTGGAGATTTTTCATTTGAAATAACGAAAGAACAGGTTGAACTAGTGGAAGAATACTGGGGAACTTGGAAACGAGACTAATAACTATGCTTTCAATAATTCTTTGCACATATAATCGCGATAAGTATATATACAATGTACTTCAGAGCATTGCTCTAAACCAATATCCAACCAATCAATATGAAATAGTATTGGTGAATAACAATAGTACGGATGATACTGAAAAAGAATGCTCAAGATTCCAAACAGATTATCCTGCTGTTCAATTCAATTATTGTGTTGAGGTAAATCAAGGTTTATCGTATGCCAGAAATAGAGGTATTAAGGAATCCCAAGGCGATATCCTTGTATATGTTGATGATGATGCGTTGGTGAATGATAAATATTTGCAGACGTATTCGGATTTCTTTGAGAAGAATCCTGCTGCGGTTGCCGCTGGAGGTCCAATTCTTCCTGTCTATGAAACAGAAGAGCCCACTTGGATGTCACATTATACACGTCAGCTGATTACTGGAAGGTTGTATCTGGGTGAATCAGAACGAGAATTCCCTAAAAATGGTTTCCCTGGTGGAGGTAATGCAGCTTATCGGAAATCTGTCTTTGATAGAATAGGCCTTTTCAATGTAGAATTAGGTCGAAAAGGCAATAGCTTAATAGGTGCTGAAGAAAAGGATCTGTTTGATAAAATGACAAGTCTGAAGATGCATTTCTATTATCTTCCTACAGCCATCCTCTACCATATTATTCCAGAAAAGAAACTTACGCCCGACTATTTTAATCGTTTAACCTATTCAATAGGCGTGAGTGAACGTTATCGTACGCTCCAGATTTCTAAGATGAAGTATGTTAAAAGGATTTTCTCCGAGTGTATAAAATGGTGTGCTACCATCATACTATGGATGGGGTTTGCTATTCGCTTTCAATTTGATAAGGGAAATGCTTTATTTAGATTTAGAAGAAACGTAACCAAGGGTTTGTTAACTCGCCAATAGTAAAAGCTAGTTAACCCTTTAAAATAAGAAAGGCACTTCATTAAGTGAAGCGCCTTTCTTGTTAATATCAACGTAGTAAATCTTTAATTTTTTAAACATCTAACGGAACGTCCATTGTTGGTGCCATTGCTTGTAGTGGCAACTGTACTCAGATTGTAATACCAGGATCTTCCTACAGCATAACCATAAGAATTGGGAGTGCAAGTCCAGAAACAACACCCATTCCCGAAACTGTTATATGTACCAGAGTATCCGCCTGCTGGTTTTGCACTGAAACCGGTCGCGTTGTTAGTACCTTGTGCGTTACCAGTGGCACAGTTGTTGTCGCTTTGTAACCAGTCTTTGGCTGTGGAGAGTGATTTGGAAATATTCGTTGTTGTATTGTTACACAAGTAAACACTCTGACTTTCAACGTATTCGGTTAAAACTGTCCACTCTGCACTGCTGGGTAAATGCCATCCGTTAGGACAAATACCTTGTATGTTACTTGGATTGTTGTTGTTACCGGAAGCACCTTTCATAATGGCAGGCCAGTTGTAGTAATAACCAAAGTAATCCACGTTGTTGATGTCGTTGCCTGGAGCATATCGATATGATTGGGATTGCGTGAGTTGCGTGGTTCCCAAAGGTATGCTTGTTCCATCGCTATAATGCGTGGTCTTCAGATTCTCTCTCATCCAGCATTGCGTGCCAATTTGAACAGTTGCGTAAATATTGCCGTCGTAGTCAGTTACTACCGGAGTCTCTGCACAGGTGTTCCCATCGTTCGGGTTCAGCCCCGTGCCATCCCATACGGTGGAAATAGGGAACACCAGTGTGTGCGTTTGCGAAGAACCCTGCTGGATGTTGATACGAGCACTTTCGTAAGCCTCATCGTTGAAGGTGGTGAACCCAACGTACTCCATGAAGTCGCCAAAAACGAAGGGATGACTGCTCTGCAATGACGGACCTTTTGCCGCATCCGTTCCCATATAGGTGATGCTGTTGCTTCCCGCATGTCCCTCGTTAATCATCTTAATAGTATGCTGCTCCTTGCCCACGGTTATGTGTAAAAGGTAGGTCTGGGGCGTGGATAAGGTTATGCGGAAGTTATGGTTGCCCTTGTCCAACTTATGATGCTGTTGGCAAAATGTCTTGCCCGTCACGTCCACAACCGTGAGTTGTACTTTCTCGGGATGGATCAGGAACAATCCAACGTTTGTTGTTCCGTTGAAGGGGTTGGGCATGTTTTGCGCAACAGACGCTGCATGTCCGTTGTCAGCAATACCCACGTTGTTCGTGAGAATCAGTGTGGTGTCGGGATAATACAATACCTCCTGCCATCCACGTGTTAGGTTGGTAACAACAACGCTGTCTAAGCTTACGTGGTTGTTTTGATTGTCGATCCCCGTGAATGTCAGGGTAACGGTTTGGGCCATGGAGGCTATAGCAAATGCAAGACAAAGCGTCAAGGATAGTATCTTTTTCATGTTATGATTTTTAGAGGCGCAAAATTACGAAAAATGTCAATAAAAAAAGGTTACTCTGTCCAGAATAACCTTTGATATGTTGATGATTAATTTTCTTTTAATTGAACCTTTTTGGGTTTTCGATAATAGAAGAAAAGACTGCCTGCAACTACTACTACGAAAATGATGGAAACGAGCATCGTAACTTTGTCTAACTTGTGCAGACGAGGTGCTTCGTTCTTGAATTCGATCTTGTGCTCACCTGCCGGAATAACCATTGCACGCAAGATGTAGTTGGCACGGAAATATTCAGCTGGCTTTCCATCGATGTAAACACGCCAGTCGGGTGCGTAATATACTTCTGAAAATACCGCCAACTGATCCTTTGTCGTTTTTGTCTTATATACCAGATAGTCGGGATTGTACGGCTTTTGATGTTCCATGACGATGACGGAGTTGCTGTCGCGTTCTAGGTTCTTACCCTGAATCATGGAGGCAAACTCTTTGTTTACGATAGCGGTATCCGCAGGATTGAGGGTGTTCAATGCTATGATTTCAGCGTTGGCGTCCTCTACCATTTGACACTCGTTCACAAACCATGCATTACCCAATGCTTGTGGGTTGCGCTGGATGTTGGGTTGACCGTCTTGACTTGGAACAACCACGTAACGAGCATTCAACATGTTCAGCACGTTGGAGTTGATATGGCGAGAGAGGTAGAAGTCGATGATGTCTTGGTAGCGACGCAATTTTGCCGCATTGTATCCACCAATCTGGTGATGGAATGCAGATGGGTAGGAATCGTTGAACGTGTTAACGGAAAGGTCGAACACACGATAGTCTTCGTCCTTGAATTGAGCCGCATATTGATCCAGCATCTGGTCGGTGGCGGTGGGCTTAAGTTGGATTCTCTTGGCAGAAACGAAGTTGGAATCGTCCAGGTAGCGTCTGTCAACACCCCACATGTCAACCAATACAAGAACGGCTAAAATACCGATGATAATGCCTGACTTTTTGATCTTTTGGTTGATGTAGAGCCAAAGCGCAGCGGCAGATAGTACGATGAAGGCAAGTGAACGCCAAGAGTCGGACATGAAGAGCGCTTTACGATCTTTAACCAAAATGTCTTGGATGTATTGCCATTGATTGCCATATTGACTTGCCATCTGCGTATCGCTGGCGCCGGAGAAGGACATGCTGCCGGAACAAAGCATCATCAATAAGATGATACCGGCTGTAACACCTGTTGATACGTACAACCCAAGGTTGAGTTTCTTTCGGTCTGTAGGGTTTTCTTTGTCGAAGATATTCTTCAATGCCAAGATAGCCATGAATACCATACATACATTCGCGATGACTAAACTCATGGATGGCGTTCTGAACTTGTTGTACAAGGGGAGATTATTGAAGAGGAATTCGTTGAATCCCATCAGGTTTTTACCCCATGACATTAATATGGCCAGAATGGTTGCAATCAAAAGCCACCAACGATCGGCGCCTTTTACTACGAAAAGTCCCAACACAAAAAGGAAGACAATGATAGCACCGAAATAAACTGGACCAGAGGTGAACGGTTGATCACCCCAGTAAAGAGGAGCCTGTTTCTGACGGAAGTTCTTGTAGAATTCAGAGTCGGTACCTACTTTTTCGCCGGAGCCGCCACCGTAAGCACCTGGAACGAGAATGGTGTAGGTTTCGCCTTTGCCGTAGCTCCAGTTAAAAGCATAGTCCAGATCCAGTCCGTTGGTTGCTGCAATGGATTTGGTTTCGCCATCTTTGTAAAGATCTTCGGGAGTAACGGTAATGTCGCCGCCGCCACGCATGGTGTATTTGGCGTACTCTTGATTGACGAAGAGCAGACGGGCGTTACCGCCAACGGCAATAGCACTGCCAACCACCAATACGGCTACACTAATTAAAAAGGGTTTGAAAACTTTGTCTTTGATAGCATATACAAGGTAAGCCAAGCCCAAGAAGATGGCCGCAATCATGGTGTAATAGGTGATCTGGATGTGGTTACACGATATTTGCATGCCCAATGCCAAGGTGAATAAAATACCACCCCATACGTATTTCTTTTTGAAGGTGAGTATCATTCCGGCTAATATTGGAGCGAATAGTGATAGGGCTACTGCTTTGGTAATGTGTCCTGCTTCAATAATGATAATGTTGTAACTTCCTAATCCAAAGGCTAATGCACCTAACAGACTCAACCATGGACTAACACCTATGGCAATTAGGGCGAGGTAAAATCCTAAGAGATATACGAATACAATACCAATGTTTCGAGAATATCCAATGTGTTTAAATGTAAATACTTCTCGAATCTTAACAAAGATGCTGGGAGAAGGTGATGACGTTACTTGATAACCAGGCATGCCGCTAAACATAGAGCTGTTCCAAAGGGCATAGTCGCCGGTTTTGTCGTGAAAGTCGCGTTGTTCTTTGGCCATGGCGTCGGCTTTCATTGTATCGCCTTGCATAATAACTCTACCGTCAAGGGCTGGTGACATGTAGGCTGCGGCTATGATGAAGAAGAAAACAATAATGCCGCAGTGGGTCAATACTTTCTTAAGAAGTGGTTTCATATTGTAAGTAATTTATTTTTTTAATCAAGGCTGCAAAAGTACGAAAAAAAGGGCGCAGGTCTTACGATGTTTTTTTGTGTATCTTTGCCATTCGTATTTGTTCATCAAATAATGCAAAAATCAGCATTTTCTACACAATATCTGCTTGTTATTTGTTAAAAAAATAGTTCATCATTATGAAAGTTATCATTGTTGGAACAGCATATCCGTATAGAGGGGGGTTAGCCGCCTTTAATGAACGACTGGCGCAAGAATATGTTCGCGAAGGTCACGAGGTTGAGGTAGTTACTTTTACACTGCAATATCCCGGATTTCTTTTCCCCGGCAAAACTCAATATAGTAATGATCCCGCTCCAGAACAGCTAATGATCAGACGTGAAGTCAACTCATGCAACCCGTTTAACTGGTTGAAAGTAGGCCGACAGTTGGCAGCTAAAAAAGCGGATTTGGTAATTTTCGCATATTGGATGTCCTTTATGGCTCCGTGTATGGGAACTATCGCACGACAAATTCGAAAGAATAAAGTTTCTAAAGTGGTAGCGTTGGTTCATAATATGATCCCTCATGAAACCAATGTTCTTGACAAAATATTACCACCATATTTTGTAAACTCTATGGATGGTTTTGTGGCCTTGTCAAAGTCGGTGGTTGACGACATAAATAAATTTGACAGGACGAACAAACCCAAAACGTTTGCGCCACATCCGATCTACGATCATTATGGAGAAAAGATGCGCCGAGAGGAGGCTCTTACAGCATTAAACCTCGATACGGAGTGTTGTTATGCCCTCTTCTTTGGTTTTATTCGCGCTTACAAGGGTTTGGACTTGCTGCTTAACGCCTTTGCAGATGATAGATTGAAAAAAATGAATGCTAAGTTGATTGTTGCAGGCGAGTTTTATGAGGATGAAGCCCACTATCAGTCGATGATTGATGCGTTGAATATTCGTGATCGCGTTATTCTACATACCGATTTTATTCCCAATGATAAGGTGAAACTCTATTTCAATGCGGCTAATATCATTACGCAGCCCTATAAAACTGCAACTCAGAGTGGCGTTACACAGATAGCTTTCCATTTTGAAAAATCGATGCTTGTGACAAATGTGGGCGGTTTGGCAGAAATTGTTCCGCACGGGAAAATTGGTTATGTGGTTGAACCTAACGCAACACAAATTGCAGATGCCTTGGTGGATTTCTTTGAAAATCAGAGACAAGTTGTGTTTGAAACCAATATTGTGGAAGAAAAGAAGAAATACGCTTGGACGCGCATGCTGGAAGCTTTTGATAAGATTCTCTCATAATACTCACTGCGCATGCATGAAAGCGAGGGTCTTATATTTGTGAATACAAATTTGTTTAAGAAAAAACCGACAATCGAATGACTGTCGGTTTTTTCTTAAACAAGTATATCTTCTTAGTGCTTGCTGAACTTACGTTCCAGACAAACTTCCTTGAAGATTTGTGTGATGATTTCTTTTGTGTAAAGCGGGAAGTCGGCTTTCATCATCCAGTCGTAATAGGCAGGCTCTTTCATAAATACCGCTTTTACTGGAATGCTTTTGTGCTTGCCAAAGTTGAAAACCGCCTGGTCTTTGTCGTTCCAGACAATGTGCCCAGCCATATCCACGTTACGCGTATTTCTCGTGAAGTCACTTAAGGCCTTGATGTTTCCTACGATGGGCTTGTAGGTGCTCTTGGTCAGCGGATCGGTGTACTCAACATCCTCGTATCTTTCCAATTGTGCTTTGAATACTTCGTAGGTGGCGGCGGTGTCGGCACTTGCTTGGTGCGCATCTTCCAGATTGCCACCGCAATAGAACTTATAAGCTGCAATGAGGTTGCGAGGTTCCATTCTGTGGAATATGTTTTGTACATCTACCAAATGACGGTTACGTAAATCTAAAAATCTGCCACATCTTAAGAATTCTTCTACCAACAAAGGTACGTCAAACTTGTTGGAATTGAAACCCGCTAAGTCGGCGTCGCCAATGAAGGCCAAAAGGTCGTCAGCCATCTGATCAAACGTCGGCTTGTCTTGAACGTCTTTATCGTAGATGCCGTGGATGGCTGAGGATTCTTCAGGAATGTGCATTCCTGGGTTGATGAGTTCCGTACGACGGATTTCTTCGCCATTAGGCATAACCTTGATTAAGGAGATCTCTACGATCTTGTCTTTTCCGACATTAAGACCCGTGGTTTCCAGGTCAAAAAAGATTAATGGACGTTCGAGGTTTAGTTTCATAACGTTATATTATTGTTTGATTATTTTTTCAGTTTTAATAGTTTGGCTGCCAGATGTGAGTCGAATCACATAGACGCCAGCTGCATAAGATCTCATCTCAATAGCATTGCCATTCAGTCTGTCTGACTCAAGGGTCCTACCGTAGATGTCTGTAATCTGGTAGTGAACATCGGAGTTGAGTTCGTCTAATCCAGTAACAAACACTACATTGGTTGTTGGATTCGGATAGAAGCGTATGTTTTGTGCAACGTGCTCTTCAACACCAGAGTGATCATAGTATTTGCCTACAACTGGTCGAACCATAGGCGCACCTTTGTAGAAAGATTCGTTCCAGCTGTTGGATGTTTTATAGAAGAAATGACCACGTGCATCATTGTTCTGGTCAAAACCTAAGTTCAGCTGAATGTCGTGGTTCTGTTGGAAACCAACATAGAAAGTTCCAGATACGGGTATTGGCTCTTCTGGGTAGTAGCTGATGAAATCGAGATAGTTTTCGGCGTGTGCAGGCAACTGAGCTGGCAGTTCATAGATGACATTGCCGGGCTTGCCATCATTGTCGTCCCAAACCATTAAGGAGAATGATGCAAAATTATCATCGTTAAGCACGCTGTTGAACCAGAAACGAACGCAACGCAGTGTGTCGGGTTCTGCCAAGGTGAACTGTACTGCCAATGCGGCTTCTGGACTGCTGGTGGTTGACAACAAACTGTAACCAGCTTCAGCAGTGCCGTCGTCGTATGCGTAATAGTTGTGGAATACTTGTTGGAAACGACAGGTGTCGTTATGGGTGTTCTCATCAGTGGAACCTTCCATCTTGAATACGTGAGTGATGGTGTATACCGCACTGTCAGCATTGTCGTAGTTGTATGCAAATGCAATAGATGGCTCAGCGTGATATGGGTAGGTGTGCAGACCGTTATTGTAGTAAGGAGCTGCGTTTTCGTTGTTTGGTGTTGAGGTGTACACATTGGTAACACCGTTCTTTACGACATGGTAGTTGTAAATGGTGTTCTTGGTAGCACTGGAGATGTTGGCTAATTCGTTATGGAAATTAGCTGCCATATCTGTGTTACGATACTGATGCCATGGCATGGCCTGATATTGGCTGAGTGCTGTGGTGGTAGGACTTACAAAGGCTACATCACTGGGGTAGTAGTCGTTGTAGGTGCGGTTGACATTCAAGCGTATGTAGTCGATATGCCATTGATCACAGTTGCTTGCCCATCCAGTGATGTTTGTGCCGCTCCAGGAATCAAGATCCAAAGAAGCAAGGTTTCTGAATCGGAATTGGAAGTTGTTTCTTAAATACTGCTGATCGGTAATAGGAATAAGCACTTGCTTGAAGTATTGTAAAGGATTCTCCATCAACCAGTCGTCAACTTTGCATCCGGAGGTGGACCATACTTCATTCCATACATATTCAGGACCAAAGATAGAGTCGGAAGGCATACTGATCACTTCACCTGCAAACGCGCTGGTTTCAAATATATAGATGTTTCCAGGAATGAATGGGTTTTCGATGGTGTCGCCAGTTACATAGTAAGTACCTTCTTCAATGATGTAATCAGAATATTCAAATCCAATGAAAATCATATTTCCAGTAGCATAACCAAAGTCAAGAAACAACTTGTCACCTGTTTCAGGAGCATCACCAATGCGCTCCCATTCAACGGCAGGGTTGGCTTTACTTGCACCGCCTGGTTGATAGTAGAAACTTAAATACAAGGAGTCGGAAAGCTGCATGAGGCGATGTTGGGTGAAGTTGCTGTCCAAGCGGATAAGTTGAGAGGTCAGCGTATCGGCGTGGAAAGCATCACGCTCGGCGTGCGCATAAATCCGGCCATTTTCATCCAAAGCATCTAATGTGGCAACGCCAATGGATGGTGGATAAACGGGATAGGTGTTGTTTACAAAAGCTTGTCGATCTGCCCATTTCTCCGGATTTGGATAGCCTGTATAATTAGAGAAGTCCTCTACAAATGGCAATTTGATAGCTGTCGCTGCATTCTTCGTAGAAGTTTTGTTTGCAGACGCTTTTATAAGGGTGGTGTTTTGTGATATTCCCGTCAAGACCTCCTGCGCTTGAATACAATAGGGGACGATAGAGAGTAGGAATATCCACAATAATAGATTGATTTTATGCAATTTCATACGTTGCTGTCGGATTTGTTATTCAGTTGCGTTTTCGGTTTCTGTCTCTTCATCAGGAAGATCACCGATGTTTTTTCCAATTACGAGCGTTATCTTTTCTCCCATTTTGATTTCCGTACCTGTGGAGATGTTATGCCCCTTGTAAAGTACATTGAGTACAGCATTCTCATACGGACTCGGTTTCTCAATCACGTTCTCAAGTATAAGGCCTTGATTTTCAAGGATGATTTGCGCTTGTCGGAGCGACATGTCGTGTAACTCAGGCATCTTTATGGTAGGTGGCTCGTCGGCAGCTACGGTCAGATAAACCTTACGGCCTTTTTTCACCTTCTCGCCAGGAGCTGGATCTTGTTTTAGAACATTGCCGGGTACGGCATCTTTTTCAAATTGATAATCAGAGATTTCAAATACAAAACCTTCAACTTTTCCGCTTTGTGTTAGCTCTTGTGCATTTTTCCCAATAAAACTTGGTATTTCAAATTCGGAACCGTGTCGGGTGAATAGTCGAAGAAGTAGCATCAACGCAAGCAGAAGTGCTATGGTACCACTGATGGCTAATAGCACGTGAAAGCTCAAACTGTTCTTGTTAGGTATCTTCATATTAAGATGTTATGTTCGAAAAACTGCTAATTATCCAATTTATTGTATTGGGATGCAAAGATAGAAAAAAACGTCTAAAATCGGAGACTATCTTATCCTTCTATGGTGCGGGCTATCTTTTCTATGTTCATGCTGCGAGCAGAGGCATCAATGATCTCTTTGTAGATGCCTCCTTTCTTGTAAACATCATCCGGATTGCCACATTGTTCCACGTGTCCATCTTTCAGTGCGTAAACAACATCCGCGTCAATGATCTGCGATATGTTGTGCGAAATGATGATCACTGTGCGGTTTTCTTTGATGGCGTCGATGCTGTTCTTTATCTGCTCTGTGGCGATGGCATCCAGACTGGCGGTGGGCTCGTCTAAAAAGATGATAGGTGGATTTTTCAGGAACATTCTTGCTATGGCAATGCGTTGCTGTTGCCCGCCCGACAGCTGCGTGGCTTTGCTCTTGAATTGCTTCGGCAACTCCATAATTTGATCGTAGATGAAGGCCTTGCGGGCGGCTTCTACCACTTCCTCGAAACTTGCGTCTGGACGACCGTAACGGATGTTTTCTTCGATGGTTCCATCAAAGATGTGGTTTTTCTGTAGTACGATGCCGATATTGTCACGTAGAAACTGCGTATCATAATCTTGCAACTTCTTGCCATCCAACAATATCTCTCCTTGATCTTGTTCGTAGAACTTATCTAGTAGGTTGACAATGGTGCTCTTCCCGGCTCCGGATAGACCTACAAAAGCGGTGATTTTCCCACTTTCAATATCCATATTGATGTCGGTAAGCGCTCTTTTTCCGTTAGGGTAGGTGAAGTCAACGTGCTGGAGCTTGAAGTTCCCTGTTATCGTTTCTGGCACATAGCTGCCCGTTCTTTCTACTTCTTGGTCGGAATGTAGTATGTTGAAGAATCCTTCGGCATAGATAAGAGCATCGTTCATGTCGTCAAAGATTCGTTGCAGTTGCGTGATAGGGGCAACCACGTTGCTGAACAACATTACGTGATACATGATTTTACCAATGCTCATGCCTGGATAATCGATAAGAACCAAGTATGCTGTCAAGATGATAACAAGTACGGTACCGACCTGCTTTACGAACGTTTTGATGCCATCATAGTAAAAACTAACCTTGCGCGTTTTCATCTGATTGCTCGTGACTTGGTTCTGAAGATCCAATTGCTTGTCGGCCTCAATCTGCTCACGGTTGAAGGATTTGATGACGTTGATGGACTCGATGATGTTCATTATGCCGTGACTTTTGGCCTCCAGATGTTGACGCATCTCACGACGCCATCCTTTCAGTCGTTTCGCCTGGCGGTAGGTGATATAAAAGTAGATGGGGACAATGCCTAAGGCTACCAACCCTACATATACGTTTGCTAAAAACATCAATACCAAGGCTAAAATGGCACTGGTGAAGAGGGGGAGAAGATCGATGAAGAAGTTTTGAACGCTGCGCGATAAACTGCTGACTCCTTGATCGATACGTGTTTGTAGTTTTCCTGTATCGTTTTCACTTCTTGAGAAAAATGCCATTCGAAAGGTTAACACTTTTTCGATCACGGCTTGCGAAAGGTCGCGCGAGACAAAGATGCGCATTCGTTCGCCGAAGAAGTGCTGCGCAAAGGTGATGAGGGCTGCCAACAGTTCCTTACCTAATAGCACAATGGAGATGATGGTAAGTATCCGGGCCGCCTTGCTCCACGCAAAGTCCTGTATGCCGATTAGCGCGTTGACGGCATCAACGGTACGATCCAATACGATGGCATTGACCTGCGCCATGGCGGATCCTATCAAGGTTAAAATCAGGGTGATGAAGATCAACCATTTGTATGGCTTTACGAATGGTTTCAGGTTCCTAAAGAGTTGAAAAAGATTCATTGATGGTTGTGATTTAGTTAGAAGTAGTGTTATATATAATATAATGTAAGATTTCGATGTAGGTAAAAAAAAAGCGAGCACTAGAGCGCTCGCTTTCTATGAGGTTTAAACATGCATTAGCACAATTTCCAGATTTCTTCATCCGTAGGAACGGTGATGTAAGGAGATGTACGTGCAATTCTTGAGATGTTCAAGAGATGTTTGTATGTGAAGTTTTCTGAGATAGAGTTATTACCCCATGTACCGCAACCCAAAGTTGTAGTTACAGAAAGACCGTTTTGGATTGTACCACCAGCTGTTGTTGAGCTTGGAGCATTAACGATGATACGTGAAACGTTAACTTCTGTACCAGCTTTGATGATGTTAGCTTGGTTGTTGGAGTGAACAGCGATAGTGTGACCAGAACCTTCCATTGCCAAGTTTGTCTTAGCGATGTTAACAGCTTCTTCGAATGTGGTGTAAGGAATACAAGTCATTACAGGACACATCTTTTCTTTGCAGATCATATCTTCTCTACCGATGCCTTGTGCAGGAACAACGAGCATACGTGTGCCAGCAGGAACTTCGAAACCAGCTTTCTTAGCGATAACTTCAACGTTTTGACCAACGATGTCGCGAGCGATAGCACCATTTTCGAACAAAGCGTTAACCATTGCATCGTGATATTCAGCAGGTACGAAATATGCACCGTGATTCTTGAATGCGTTGAAAACAACTTCTTTGTTTTCTTCAGGGTAGATGAAGCATTGTTCGCCAGAGCAGATCAAACCATTGTCGAATGTACGACCGGTGATGATCTTTTCAGCAGCTTCTTCATAATTGATGTGGCGGTCCATAAGAACTTGAACGTTACCAGCACCAACACCGAATGAAGGTTTACCAGATGAGTAAGCTGATTTAACCATTGCCATACCACCAGTAGCGATAACTACGTCAACAGCAGACATGAGTTCTTGAGTCTTCTCGATAGAAGGTTCTTCGATAACTTGGATCAAATCTTCTGGTACGCCGAATGGAGCGATAGCTTTCTTAATCAAATTAACGGTGTAAGCAGAACATTTCTTTGCACCTGGGTGTGGAGCTACGATAACAGCATTCTTCGTTTTCAAAGCGAAAGCGATGTTTGCCATTGGAGTAACGATAGGGTTGGTTACAGGAGTGATAGAGCAAACGATACCAACTGGTTTTGCAACTTGGATAAGACCTGTTGTTTCATCGATGTCGATGATACCCATAGTTTTCTTCTTGTGAAGATTCATGAAGACACCTTTAGATTTGTTGCGGTTTTTAGCAACTTTGTGTTCGTAAACACCCTTCTTGGTTTCTTCAATAGCCATCTTAGCTAATTCTTCAGCGTTGTCATAAACAACTTTGGTAGCGGCTTTAACAACTTTGTCAACACCTTCTTGGTCAAATGAAATAGCATAAAGCTCTTGGGCTTTTTTGCCCTTTTCAACCATTACTTTAATTTCTTCTGTCATTGTATTTTTTAATAAAGTGATTTATAAATATCTCTAATTTCGTCTCTTTCTAAGAAAACGTAGTTGTTGCCCAAAAGACGTTGTTGGGTAGCGATTACGCTGTCGGCAAACAATTCAATTTCTTCTTCCTTCATACCGAAGTTGCGCAATTGATTCTTTGTTGCCAAGTTGTTCAACAAGTCTTCCAATCTTTCATAGATTACGCTTGGGTTAGCCGCGATTTCTTCAGCGCTGATGTTGAGGTTGTCAGCGAGGATAGCGTTCAGTTCTTTGATGCTACCGTTAGGATCCTTTTGGAAATAAACTTTAAATACGCCAGTGAGGAATTGGTAGTTGGCTTCGCCGTGAGGTACGTGATAGTTGCCACCGAGTGGGTATGACAAAGCGTGAACGGCGCCAACACCTGCATTGCCGAATGCGATACCTGCGATGTTACTTGCTTCAAGCATTTCTGCGAAGTGGTCGAAACGATAGTCTGGACCGTTAGCTACAATACCGTTGAATACCTTCAAGATCATTTCGATAGCGATCTTTGAGTAAGCGCGGGTGTAAGAACTTGCCTTTGGTGAAAGGTAGGATTCCATTGCGTGAATCAATGCGTCGATAGCACTGAATGCATAGAATTTGAAAGGAAGACCCTTCAACATTTCTGGAACCAAAACTGCATCGTCAGCAACGATTGCTTGGTCAGCCAAACCCATCTTAGTGTGTTTAGACTTGATCTCAGCGATAGAAATGTTGGTTACTTCGCTACCGGTACCACAGGTGGTAGGGATGATAACGAGTTGTTTTTCCTTTTCAATCGGCATTTTGCGTTCGAAAGCGTCGGTTGCATTTTGCAGGCCTTTCAAAACGAAAATTTTGGAGATGTCGATAACAGTACCGCCACCAACTGCGATGATACGATTGAATTTAATGTCGCGGATGTCAGCAAGAATGTTGTTGATCATCTCGTCAGAAGGTTCACCGTTGCCGTATTTTTCTTGCATGATGAAACTGCAAGGCAAGTTGAGGTCCTTCATGAAAGGCTCATACATGAATGATTGGGTGATCACCAAGTCGTTCTCGTTGAGTTTGAATTCTTCTGCAAACTCTTTGAATGTTTCGAATTTGCTGATTCTTGTCTTAAGATTAAATGCTATCATTATTCAAATCTTTTATTAAATTCTTTTTGAAGTTCTTCTCTGAAGTCTGGATGTGCAATGGCGATGAGTTGACGAGCTCTTTCGCGCAGGGTGTTACCCTTCATCTTTGCTACACCGTATTCTGTTACAATGTAGTCAACATCGTTACGGGAAGTTGTAACGGCAGCGCCTTCTGCTAAGATAGGAACGATACGAGATACGGTTCCCTTAGCTGCGGTTGCAGGCATTGCCATAATGGAGATACCACCTTTTGACAAGGCAGCGCCACGAACGAAGTCAACCTGTCCACCCGTACCGCTGAATTGCTTGTAACCCATAGTCTCGGAAGCAACCTGGCCCATAAGGTCAACTTCAATACAGGAGTTGATGGATACCATATTGTCGATTTGACCGATCACGTAAGGATTATTTACGTAGTCGATAGGGTAGAGCTCAACGTCAGGGTTGTTGTCGATGAAGTCATAGACTTTGCGTGTACCCATGATAAAGCCAGAGATGAGTTTACCTTTGTGGATGTTTTTCTTGGAGTTGTTGATGACACCAGCTTTCACCAGTTCTACAACACCGTCGGAGAACATTTCGGTGTGGATACCCAAGTCCTTCTTTTCATTCATAAACAAAAGAACAGCGTCTGGGATAGCGCCGATACCCAATTGCAGGCAAGCACCATCTTTGATAAGGGATGCACAGTTCTCACCGATTCTTTTCTCCACCTCACGGATGGTTGGATTCGGGATTTCAGGAACAGGATAAGAACAAGGAACGAGGTAGTCGATGTCGTCAACGTGGATTTTGTTCTCATCACCATGTGTGAATGGAAGTTGGTCATTCATTTCACCGATGACGATCTTAGCTTTCGTTGCAGCGGCTTTAGCGTAGTCGCAGGATACGCCGAAGCTGCAGTATCCGTTTTCATCCGGGTGGGAGAGGGTTACAACAGCAACATCACAAGGGATAGATTCGCCCAACAATTTTGGAACTTCATTGAAGAAACAAGGCAGGAAGTCTGCTTGTTTGTCTTGTAAAGCTTGGCGTGAATTGGCGCCGATGAAGTTGGTGACGTGGCGGAAGTGACCATAGCATTCTGGTTTCATATAGTTGCCTTCGCCTAATGTGAGCATATGGTAGATGCGTACATTGTTGTAGTCTTCTCTATGTTCAGCAAGTGTGTTACCGATGTGTACAGGAACACCAGCACATTCGGAAAATACTACGAAATCGCCATCTTTGATGGCCTTGATAGCTTCCTCAGCAGGTGTTAAAATGCTGTTATATCTTTCTTTCCAGCTCATAGTTTCTTTTTTTTTTTCAGTATAGATCTTGCGAGGTCCAGGAGTTCTTCGTCGATGGTATCGGCTACTTTTACATCTTCCACGAGACCTTCAAGAGCAGTTTTTACGACATCTTCCATTGTAGATTGGGCTGAGGGGCAGCCTTTGCAAGCCCCTGTCAGCCCAATTGTCAGACAATGATTCTGATAGTCGACGATGGTGATGTCGCCTTGGTGCTTGTTGAGATAAGGACGCACCTTGGTTTCAATGGCCATTTCGATATCTTTCAATGTCGCTTCCATATATTAGATATTCTTTGATTCGTCGATGTGAGCGATAGCCTTAGCGAGTTCCTTCTTGCTTTCAAGGTTGCCTTGACGAGCAATCATAATACGTTGAGCTTGTGGAGAACCAGCGCCGTGCATAGATTCTGTTCTGTAACCTACAGCAGCAGTACCCAAGGTGAGGTTTTCGATCAAGCGAAGGAGACGCATACGGTTTTCAGTGGATTTGCCAACGGCACCCTTGAAGTATTTTTCAACGTATTTACCAACTTCTGGGCTGCGCAAGTCTTGTTGTGAAGGCATTGTTACCATCAAACCACCAGCGATATCTTCTGCCAAGCGAGCGATTTCGTAAGGCATTCTGGTAACGTTTTGTTTACAAACGTTTGCAAGCAACAAGTTGATTTGGTAGTTGCCAGCAGGCATCTTAACACCTTCTGCAGAGCAAGCGATACCGCAAGCGTACAATGTTTCGTTGAGGTGCATCATTTCGATGAGTTTGTCCTTGATGTGGTTTGCTTTTGGTACACCGTTGTATTCGGAGATGAGGGCAGCAGCACCGATCAATACGTCGCCAACACCTACTTTACAACCACCGTATGATTGACGGTGATAACCAGCGAAACGTTCTACCATCATACCTGCAAATTCGTATTCTTTGCACATGAATACGCGTTCGTTTGGTACGAATACGTCGTCGAATACTACCAATGCTTCGTGACCACCGAATTGTGAGTTACCCAAGTCGATGTCAGCGCCTTCTTCCATTTTACGGGTGTCGCATGATTGACGACCGTAGATCATCAAAACGCCTTCTGCGTCGGATGGAACTGCGAAAGAAACTGCGTAATCTTTGTCGCCTTCCTTCATAGCCTGTGTAGGCATAATGAGGTGTTCGTGTGAGTTAACAGCACCTGTTTGGTGAGCTTTAGCACCACGTACAACGATACCATCTTCGCGTACTTCAACGATGTGGAGGTACAAGTCTGGATCAGGTTGTTGTGATGGAGCGAGTGAACGGTCACCCTTAGGGTCAGTCATTGCACCGTCAACGGTCAAGTCGTTTTCCTGTACCCATTTCAAATATTCTGTGAAACGTTTGTGGTATTCTGTGCCCAACTTTTGGTCCATTTCGTATGTGGTAGAATAGATAGCATTGAATGCGTCCATACCAACACATCTCTGGAAACAAGCACCGGTCTTTTGACCGCACAAACGTTGCATTTTAACTTTCTTGATAAGGTCTTCTGTGCTTTGGTGAAGGTGGCAGAAGCGGTTGATGGTTTTGCCTGTGAGGTTTGAAGTAGCTGTCATAAGGTCTTTGTATTCTTCCTTTTCAGCCAATTCGTAGGTCATCGCAACTGAATTCATAGAAGGGCGAATCATTGGATGATCAACTGGGTTTTCAATTCTTTCACCCATGAAATAAACCTTGAGGTTCATTTTGCGCAGGCTTTCAATGTATTGTTCTTTTGTCATCATAACACTTAAGATTTTAGTTTATTAATTTGAATATCATTTATTTAGTCAATTTATAGCACAATAATTCTTCGCAACAGAATGTTTTTGTAAGATGTTCCTCATAGAACACTTCTCACCACCTGTTGTCAAATCGTTGTCAATTACCATTAGGGAATCCCGCCTCGCCCGATGTCGCATTCTTAACCATTTCTATTCTTGATTTCAAATAGTTTCAACGATGTCCCTCTCAAAGGATTTTCCGAATGGTTACAAAATTTTTCAAAGAACTAAAGCAAGCGCAAAAATAGTTTTTTTTTCATTGCTAATCCACTTGTTTTAGCAAAAATGCACTTTATTTTTATATATATACGAGAATGCTTATATAACTTGTTGTTATACAGTGTGATATGTTTAGGCAAAAAACGACTGTTTTTATGCGTGCAAAAGTGATTTTTACCGGTGCTGAACGTGTCTGTTTTGAGACCTTTGTCAACGAGTTTTCCGATGCAAACAATGGAGGATTTTTCCGTTGGCGTCGCGTAAATGCATGGCACCTCCGAGACACTGTTTGTAGTCGTTGCATTTGGCGCAGGGACCACACTTCATCCACGACCGGTCTCGCATTTTTTCGAACCGGTTTTCCCATACGTCTAATAGATCGTCGTGGTAGATGTTGCCCTGGACGTATGAACGGTGAATGTTGGGACAGGCGGAGATGCTGCCGTCGATGAGTATGCTGCCGATGTTGATGCCTGCACGACAGAAAAAATAGCTGTCGCGAACGCGCTCTTCGTAATCGCCCGTATAGGCTTCGCAGCTGAATTTCAAGTCGATACGTCCTTCTTTTCGTGTGTCAGCAATGAATTGTAACAGTTGTTTCAACTGGTTGCCGCTGAGCTGCAGTTCGTCGTTTTGTACAGCTCTGCCAATTGGTGCAATGGTGAATAATCTCCAGTGTTGGATGCCGTTGGTCAGGAGCAATTCTTTCAGCTGTGGAAGTTCGTTGAGGTTGCGTTGATGTACGCAGGTGACAACGTCGTAGGCAAGGTGCGACTGCGAAATAATGCGCAAAGCATTAAGGGCGTTTTTAAAACTTAAAGGATTGCCACGTAGCCAGTTGTGATTCTCTTCAAGACCGTCCAAACTGACGGTGACCGCACCGAGTCCCGCTTGGGTTAGCCTTTGGTGCATGGCTTCATTGTAGAGCATTCCGTTGGTGACGATGCCCCAACGAAGACCTCTTTTTCGAAGTGCCCGTCCGCAGTCGGCCAGGTCGGGGCGCAACAGTGGTTCGCCCCCTGTGATGGCTACAATCGTCGTGTTGCGCTTGTACCTGTGTTGTAAAGGTTCGATGGCGTTTAGAAAGTCCTCGATCGGCATATCGGGAACGGTTGCGGATGCCTGACAGTCAGACCCACAGTGGCGGCATGCCAAGTTGCAGCGCCAGGTGCATTCCCAGAAGAGATAGTTGAGTTCGTGGATGGCCGTTTCGTTCTTTCGGAATATTCGAAAGAGCCATCGTTTGAACAGTTTACGTTTATTCGGCATTGCGAATGGATTTCATTCTGATTAGAACAGATTCACCTGTGTAATCGTTGAGAACTGTATCTAAGGTGGCATATTGTCCATTTGCAGCTTGATCAATGTCGCGGAATGTCAAACCGAGTTGTTCTTGGAAAGGTACATCTATGTCAAACTGACCTTGTGCATCAGTACGAACAATGGTGCCGTTGGCGTTGCTTTGCACTTCGATGTTGGGGATGGGTGCGCCGGTTTTTTCAGAAATAACTTGGCCGTGAATGCATAGCAGAAAATCTTCATTAGGCATTCCATAACAAGCTTGAAACACAAACATCAAAGCTGTTGCGGTAAATGATCCAAAAAGTACTCGGAGAAGCTGTCGTTTCTTAAATTGTAATTTTTTAAACATATAGGCCTATATTTTGCTGCAAAAGTATGCTTTTTTTGTGTATTCCGGTTAAAAAAATGAAAAAAATGTGGCAATCTTTAACAAGGAAATTGCATTTTTTTGTATAATTGCGCCCGCCTTTTAATGGCTTATCTATTAATTTTAACTCTTTAAATTAAAAAAACTTATGGGCGGATTTTTTGGCGTTGCCTCTACTGAACCTTGCAATCCTGATTTATTTTACGGTATAGACTATCACTCACACTTGGGTACAAAGCGTGGTGGTATGGTTACTATTGAAAACAATGTTTTCCATCGTTCTATTCACAATATTGAGAATTCTTATTTCAGAACTAAGTTTGGTGATGATTTGGGAAAATTCAAAGGTAATATTGGTATAGGAGTGATTAGCGACACGGATGCCCAGCCTATCGTGGTGAATTCACATTTGGGACGATTTGGTATCGTTACTGTTGCTAAAATCAATAATTTAGCAGAATTAGAGGCTGATTGTCTGTCCAAAAATCAACAATTTACAGAACTGAGTTCTGGACACACAAATCCTACTGAACTTATTGCATTGATGATTACTCAGGGCAAGGATTTTGTGGAAGGTATTCAAAATGTATATAAAAAGGTAAAGGGCTCTTGTTCAATGCTTATCCTTACGGATGATGGTATTATCGCCGCTCGCGACTACTGGGGACGTACTCCTATTGTTATTGGCAAGAAAAGCACGGGCTATGCATTGGCATTCGATAGCCACAGCTTCGCAAATTTGGATTTCGAAATCGACAAATTTGTCGGTCCTGGTGAAATCGTGAAGGTTACGCCAACGGGTCATACACAGTTGCTGGCTCCAAACGAGAAGATGCAGATTTGCTCTTTCTTGTGGATTTATTACGGTTATCCATCTGCTGAATATGAAAATATTAATGTAGAAAATACACGTTACCAATATGGTTATGCATTAGGTAAGGATGATGATATCGAGGCCGATTTCGTTTCTGCAATTCCAGATTCTGGTATCGGTATGGCTTTGGGTTATGCTATGGGTAAACAAATCCCTTATCGACGTGGTATTCTGAAATATACGCCAACTTGGTCACGTAGTTTTATGCCGGTGAGCCAGGATATGCGCGAGCACGTGGCTCGTATGAAATTACTCCCTAACAAGAAAGTGTTGGAAGGTAAACGCATCGTGTTCTGCGACGACTCTATCGTTCGTGGTACACAACTCCGCGACAATGTTCGCAAGCTCTATGAATATGGTGCTAAGGAAGTTCATATCCGTATCAGCTGCCCACCGTTGGTATATGGTTGCAACTACCTCAACTTCTCTGCTTCAAAAACGGAAATGGAGTTGATTACCCGCCGTGTGATTGAAGAGCTGGAAGGTAGCAGCACAAAGAATCTTCACCTTTACAGAGATGATACGACGAAGGAATATGCCAATATGGTAGAGGTGATTCGTAAACATCTTGGTGTTGATACCTTGAAATTCAGCAAATTGAGCACAATCGCTGATTCCATTGGCTTGCCGAAGGATCGTATTTGTACGCATTGCTTCGATGGCTCAAGCTGGGGTGAATAATTAGAGAATGAATCATAATGAAAACGGGGCGTCTTTTCAGATGCCCCGTTTTGTTTTATGCAGTTGGATGAACTATTCGTTGTCTTCCCCAAAGTTGAAGGCAACGGCCTCTTGCATTGTGTCGAAGTAGTGGAAATGCATGCCTTCGATGAAGTTTTCTTTGATGTCGTCGATATCTTTTTTGTTTTCTTTGCAGAGCACGATATCGTAGATGCCGCATCGTTTTGCTGCCAGGATTTTCTCCTTGATGCCACCCACAGGCAGAAGTTTGCCTCGCAGTGTGATCTCGCCGGTCATCGCAATCTTCTCACGTACAGGCTTTCCTGTGAACGCGGAGATGAGTGTGGTGAGGATGGTGATACCCGCAGAAGGTCCGTCTTTAGGTGTGGCACCTTCCGGGAAGTGGAGATGCACTTTCTTTTTCTCGAAGAGCGTAGGATCAATGCCGAAGGTGTCGGCGTGTGCTTTCAGATACTCGTAAGCAATGGTGGCCGACTCTTTCATCACGTCGCCTAAACTTCCGGTCATCGTGAGTTCCCCTTTGCCGGCGGAGGTGATCGCCTCTACGAAGAGGATCTCTCCACCCACGGAGGTCCAGGCCAAACCAGTGGCAACGCCCGGTACGGAACTGTCGATGGATTTCTCCAACTGGAATATCGGTGAGCCGAGGATTTCTTTCAGTTCAGTATCCGCAACTTTCTTGTTTATGGATCCGTCTTGTACCAGTTGTGCGGCACGTTTACGGATGATCTTGGCAATGGTCCGTTCCAAGTTGCGAACGCCCGATTCGCGGGTGTATTCGCCAATGACCGTTTCAATGGTCTTGTCAGGTATCTGCAGTTGCTTTTTGTCCAAGCCATTTTCTTTCAGTTGCTTTGGTACAAGATGACGTTTGGCAATAGCCAACTTCTCTTCGGCCAGATATCCTGGAATGTCGATGATCTCCATACGGTCAAGCAAAGCGGGATGTACGCTTGAAAGATTGTTTGCGGTTGCGATGAACAATACGCGTGACAAATCGTAGGATGCTTCCAAGTAGTTGTCGTAGAAAGCATTGTTTTGTTCAGGATCCATTACCTCTAAAAGTGCGGCTGATGGATCGCCTTGTACGTTCATGCCCGTTATTTTGTCAATTTCATCTAATACGAACACAGGGTTGGAACAACCAGATTTGCGCATACTCTGGATGATACGTCCTGGCATGGCGCCGATATAGGTCTTGCGATGTCCTCGTATTTCGGATTCGTCGCGCAAACCACCCAAGGATACGCGCACATACTTGCGTCCGAGCGCCTCAGCTACGGATTTCCCTAAGGAGGTTTTACCTACACCCGGAGGGCCTGCCAAACAGAGGATCGGGGACTTCATGTCGCCTTTCAGCTTCAACACGGCCAGATATTCAATGATGCGTTCTTTGACTTTATCCAGTCCGAAATGATCTTTGTCGAGCACTTTACGAGCTCTTGTCAAGTCGAAATTATCTTTGCTGTACTCATTCCATGGCAAATCAACGAAAAGTTCCAAGTAGTTGAGTTGCACGGAGTAATCTGGTGCCATTGGATTGGTACGTTGCAATTTTTGAAGTTCTTTTTCGAAGATATTGGCTGTCTCTTCGTTCCATTTCTTTTTGGCGGCTTTTTCTTTCAAAGAGGCAATGTCTCTGTCGGAAGGTGTTCCGCCTAATTCTTCTTGAATGGTTCTGATTTGTTGATTGAGGAAATATTCGCGTTGTTGTTTGTCAAGTTCGCGCTTGCTTTTATCTTGAATCTGGTTCTTCAATTCCAGCATTTGCATGTCACGATGCAACAGCTGTAGCGTGTTTTTCGCTCTCTCAACAATGTCTTCCGTTTCTAAAATGGCTTGCTTTTCAGCAACGGGTACGGAGAGATTTGAAGCTAAAAAGTTGAGCAAGAATACGTGACTTTCTATGTTTTTGAGTGCAAAGGAAGCTTCACGTGGCAAATTAGGCGCCATTTTGACCATATTGTTTGCAGTGTCCTTTATGGAGGAGATCAGTGCATCGAACTCTTTGGTGTTGATGATGTTCGGATCGAAGTCGTTGGAAGGGAACGGACTTGCAGAACATTTGAAATAAGGTTCGGTTTGCGTCAGCTCGTTGATGACGAAGCGTCGAATGCCTTGTACGATAATGGTGACGCCACCATCGGGCATTGTGATATATTTGATGATATGCGCTAACGTACCAACTCGGTAAAGATCGTCCAATGTTGGTTCTTCAACCTCATTCATTTTTTGAGCAACTACACCAATCGGCTCGTGTTTGCGAGAATATTCTTGTGAAAGTTTGATGGACTTGGAACGTCCTACGTTGATAGGGATAACCATTCCTGGAAACAACAAGGTGTTTCTGAGAGGCAATAAGGCGATTTCCTCGGGTATGGTTTCCTCGCGCAGTTTCTTTTCGTCTTCTAAAGTGAAGAGTGGTATGAAGTTGGCTTCGTTATTCATAAATTCATCAAGTAATGATAAATCTTTCATAGTCAATGGTATATATAAAAAACTGACCTTTCTTGCACATACAAAAAAGGTCAGTATATTTTACAAAATATTATGGATTATTTCTTGTTAGCGTCAATATGGCGAGCATATTTGTTGCGGAACTTATCAACACGACCAGCGGTGTCGACGAGTTTCATCTTACCTGTAAAGAATGGGTGAGATGTGTTTGAAATTTCCAATTTTACGAGCGGATATTCATTTCCGTCTTCCCATTGGATAGTGTCTTTTGTGTTAACGGTAGATTTTGTCAAAAATGCGTAATCGTTTGACATATCTTTGAATACAACCGTTCTGTATTCTTTTGGATGGATGTCTTTTTTCATATTATTGCTTCTTTTTTTGTTCTAAAATTGGGACGGCAAAAATACATTTTTTTTCAAATAATATATATATACTTGAAAAATATTTTTATTGTTCGTTGGAATTGTTTGTAACTTCTTGATTATTATTATTTTGTATAATGATAGGTTGTATGGCTTCGCTTACTTTGTAGTCGCCAACCCGTGTTCTTCGCAGTGCGGTAAGGTGTCCACCCGATTGTAATGCGGCACCGAAATCGCGTGCAATGGCGCGAATGTAAGTGCCTTTGGAGCAGCGAATCCGGAAATCGATCTCCGGAAGTTCAAAGCGGGTGATCTCAAATTCGTAGATCGAAATGTTCTTTGCTGCAAGAGGTGCTTCTTCGCCTTCGCGTGCCAGCTCGTAAGCGCGGCGTCCTGCTAATTTGACAGCGGAGAATACTGGAGGCACTTGCTGAATGTCGCCAACGAAACTCTGGGCGGCATTTTCAGCCATCTCTCGTGTGATGTGCTCGTATGGGAACTCCTGGTCAACAGGGTGCTCCAAGTCGAAACTCGGTGTGGTAGCGCCAACTTTGATGGTTCCCGTATATTCTTTCTCCTGCGTCTGGATGGACTCGATCTGTTTGGTCATCTTGCCGACACAGATGATGAGCAGTCCTGTTGCAAGTGGATCAAGGGTTCCGGCATGACCGACTTTCACTTTGCGGTTGGCTTGTCGCTGAACCATACGACGCACTTTCCCAACAATGTCGAAGGAAGTGCACTTGTAGGGCTTGTCGAAGGTTAACACGTCACAGTCCGGGTTTACTTCAAACTCGGGCAGCATGAAAGTGGTTTCGTGTACGTTACGTTTTTTTATCATAATCCAAAGCAGATTGCAAGAATGCCGACGATGGCACAATAGATGGCAAACCAGATGAGTTTACCTTTTTTTACGATATGTATCATCCACTTGCAGGCCAAACATCCTGTGATGAATGCTGCAATGAAGCCAACGAGGAGTGCTGTGATGGAAATACCGCTCATAGCTGTGCTGAGACCAACCTCGGCGATGTCTTTAACGTCAAGCAAAGCTTCGCCTAAAACGGGAGGGATGACCATCAAGAATGAAAATTGCGCTAACTTCTCTTTCTTATCGCCCAACAGCATACCGGTAGCAATGGTGGTTCCTGAACGTGACAGACCCGGAAGTACGGCAATGGCTTGGCCGATACCTATGATAAAAGCATGCCAGCCGGAGATTTGCTCCTTTTGACGAGGTCTTGCGAAATAAGAAAAGGTGAGTAATGCAGCGGTTATCAACAACATGATGCCCACGATCAAAAGACCGGAGCCAAAAATGGCTTCGACTTTGTCTTTGAAACAAAAACCGACAATGGCAACCGGAATCATGGAAATCAGAATGTTGATGGCGTAACGAGTGCCGTCATTCAAACCATTGTAACTTCTCCAAGATTGTTTGGAGAAGATATCTTTGAAAATCCATACAACTTCTTTCCAAAGAATGAGCAATGTGCTGAGAACGGTTGCGATGTGCAGCACGACTGTCATCGTCAGGTTCTCTTCGCCAGAAAGTCCAAAGATGTGAGAAAGTATGGTAAGATGCCCGCTACTGCTCACAGGCAAAAACTCGGTTAATCCTTGAAGAATACCGAGAAGAAGGGATTGAATCCAGGTCATGATGCTTTATTCTTGGGAGTCTTCTTTCTTTTGTGCACGAGGATGCCACATGATGGCAAATATCTCAGTAACCAAACCTATGAACATGAGGATAGGGGATACAACCAGACGGCGGGAGTTGAAAATTTCTCCGTTGAAAGTGTTAGGGTCGTCAACTGCACCACCTCGCAAGCAAAAGTAACCGATGACGAGTACCAATGCGCCTGCAATCATCAGAATGTAGTTTATTGGGCGGAAAAGAGGTGAACGCTTACCGCTGTTTTGAGATGTTTTCTCTTTTGGATTCGTTGTTAGGATCGTTGCCATTCTATTGTTGGATTTTATGTTTACAAATATAATCTTTCATCATTGATACGGATGTATCGGTTGACAGAGAATGTAGAAATAAGTACGGTGAACAAGATGCTGAATATCAATATGCCAGCTAAGATGGCGGCAACGACTCCCATTAGGGAGAAGTCAACGAATTCAGGCATGGATCTGTTGCCGAAATAAAGTACTAAAGCTACCAGAACACAAGCGATAATGCCGCCCCAGATACCTTGCAGCAAACCTTTGGTGACAAATGGTTTGCGTACAAAACGAGGAGTAGCACCTACGAGCAGCATGCTCTTGATGCTGAAACGTTTGGCGTATATGTTCAAACGAATACAGTTGGCAATCAGCAGCATGGAAATGATCATGAATACGGCGCAGATTGCTAAGATAATCCATTGTATCTTCTTGAAGTTGTTGCTGACGGATTTAACGATGAAGTCCGGATAGTCAACATCTTGTACGATGTCGTTCTTCTTCAGCTCTTTAGAGATTTTAGATAACGAGTCGCTGTTGGCATAGTCGGGATTTACGCTGATGATGATGGAGGCATTCAACGGATTAGGAATGATGTCGGTGTAGTTGCTGCCAATAATCTTCTTTGCGTTGGCCGTATTTTCTTCCTTGGAGGAAACTCGTGAGGCTGCAATGTAAGGTTTAAGCTTGATTTGCTGCTCGAGTGCGCTGATGTCTGCTTCCTTGATGTCGGAATGGAACAAAACTTCCATTTCGATCTTCTGAGACAAGTTTTTCAGATATTGCGTGGAAAAAAAGGCGAAAAAACCTAATGTTCCAATGAAGAACATCGTGAGCGCAATGCTAAAGATGGAACCCAATGCTGACAAACGAAGGCGCGCTTTGGTGATTCTATCTATGGTGTCTGGATACTTTGCCATTATCTATATTTTTTAAAGGCTGCAAAAGTACAAAAATATTATTTTTGCCGCGCATATTATTATGACACTATTAAAACGTTTATTACGATACCTCCTGAACTATAAGGCCAATATTGGATTGGTTCTGATAGCGAATTTGCTGTACGCTGTTTTCTCTATCTTTACGCTAACAATGCTCGTGCCGTTCTTGTCTGTTCTCTTCGGTCAGGTGCAGCAAGTGGTGGCCCGACCTTCGTTTACGTTGAGTACCGGCTTCTTCATCGACACATTTTATTATTATATGGGGGTAATCGTGTCCCAATATGGGCAGATGTCAGCATTGCTCTATATCGCAATCGTGATGGTGGTGCTGTCGCTGCTGTCAAACTTCTTTCGTTACTTGGGCATGTTTTGGCTGGCACCGATGCGCTCGGGTATTCTTCGGGATCTTCGCAACGACTTTTACCACAAGATGTTGCTGCTTCCGATTTCTTTTTATAACAAGTATCAAAAAGGGGATATCATCAGCCGAATAGGTGCAGATGTGCTAGAGGTGGAATGGTCGGTGTATGCAGCATTGCAATCCCTGTGTCGCGACCCTTTCCAAATCGTTATCTATGTCGTGGTGCTGTTTACCATTAGCGTTAAATTGGCATTGGTATCACTTGTTGTTTTACCTTTGATGGGATATCTGCTTGCGTTGATCGGAAAACGTATTAAACGTTATGCCTTGCGCTCTCAACAACTATTAGGAAAAATGAGTTCTCTCTTTGAAGAGGCTGTGGGCGGATTGCGTGTGATTAAGGGATACAATGCGGTTGACCATACGTTCCAACGTTTTCGTCATCAAAATTTCCAATTTTATAGAACGACTAAGAAGGTGTTCAGAATCAGTGAACTGGGCGCACCTTTGATAGAATTCCTTTGTATCATGGCCTTGTTGGGCATCACCATGGTAGGCCTATTGTGGGTTCCCGCCGAATCGATGGGGCAGGGGACTGCCTTTATGCTTTTCTTTGTGGTGTTTGCTCGCCTGATTGTTCCTGCAAAGGCTTTGGTGTCAACGTATTACACGATGCAAAAGGGACTTACGGCGGCAACGCGCGTGTATGAGGTGATCGATGCTGATGAACAGATTGTTGAATGCAACAATCCTTTGAGCATAGAACGACTGGAAAAAGAGATTGTTTTCCAAGATGTATCGTTCTCTTATAGAGACGTCAAAGATGAAGAATCTTGTGATGTGCTTCATCATATCAACTTCAGGGTGAAACGAGGAGAGGTTGTGGCGATCGTGGGACCTTCAGGAAGTGGTAAATCAACTCTGGTGGACTTGCTGCCTCGTTTTTATGACGTGAAGTTCGGACAGATAAGAATAGATGGTAAACCTATCCAGCAATACCGTATCGCAGACCTTCGTTCCCTCTTCAGCATGGTAAATCAAGATGTTGTTTTATTTAATGATACGGTTTATAATAACATCGTCTTTGGTATGGATAATGTGACGGAGGAGCAGGTGATTGCGGCTGCTAAAATAGCTCAAGCCCATCAATTCATAATGGAGATGGAGGATGGTTATCAGACACAGATTGGGGATCGGGGGATGCGTTTGTCGGGTGGACAACGCCAACGTTTGAGCATCGCTCGTACTATTTTGAGAAATCCGGAAGTGCTAATCTTGGATGAAGCCACCTCTGCATTGGACAATGAATCGGAATTCCTTTTCCAAGAGGCTCTTATTCCATTTGTTAAGGAACATACCGCTATCATCATTGCCCATCGTCTTAGTACCATCCGTTTTGCGGACAAGATTATGTTTGTGCGTGATGGCAAGATTGTGGAAAGCGGCAGCCATGAACAACTTATGAAACTGCAATGCGAGTATTATCGCTTCTATATGGCTCAACAATAGCGACAAGACAGACTTTTGTTGATATAGTTGTGCAATTTTATTATACACAAATACTTGTTTAAAAAACAAACCGGCATGCCTCTATTTAAGGAGGCTAAAATGTATCTTTGCACGTTTAATGTTATTGTATTATGTATAATGTTGCAATTATTGCCGGTGGCGATTCCGGTGAGTATGAAATCTCTTTAAAAACAGCTGATAATATTTTCAATCAGTTGGATAGAAATCTTTTTAAACCATATCTGATTCACTTTAAGGGCTCTGATTGGAGTTATACAGATGCTGAAGGGAATCGATATCAAATCGATAAAAATGATTTCTCTCTAACTATAAAAGGTCAGAATATCAAGTTTGATGTGGCCTTTATTGCTATTCACGGTACACCAGGAGAGAATGGTAAACTGCAAGGTTATTTTGAGATGATCCAGCAACCTTATACGGGTTGTGGATGCTTTAGCTCTGCACTCACGTTCAATAAGTATTATTGCAACTTGGCTGTCGCAGATCTCGACATCCCGATCTCTCCATCTTTACATTTCTATAACACCGATCCTGTGGATTATGAACAGATAGAGACGGTTTGTGGTTATCCTTGTTTTGTGAAGTCCTGCAATTCGGGTTCCAGCGTGGGAGTCACGAAAGTCCATAATCGCGAGGAACTGGACGGTGCTTTTGCGGAAGCATTCAAGTATGATAATCAATTGATGGTGGAGAAATTCGTGAGAGGTCGCGAACTTACCTGTGGTGTCACTTCTGTGTATGGTGATATTCGTACGCTGGCAGTGACCGAGGTTGTTGCCTCCAATGAATTCTACGATTATGATGCAAAGTACACGGATGTGGGACACAAGCTGTTGACGCCGGCAGCCATTACGGAGGAGGAAACACAACGTATTAGCCAGTATGCACAAAAGATTTTCCATCACTTGGATTGTAAAGGCGTGGTACGTGTCGACTTTATCCTCTCTGCCGATGATGGCGTTGCCTACTTCCTGGAAGTGAATACGATACCGGGACAGACGGCGATGAGTATCGTTCCTGGTCAGGTGACTTATAGCAACTTAGACATCAAAGAGTTTTATTCAAAAATGGTGCTCGAAGCATTGAACAACTAATCTTTTTCAATGAAGGAATTCAATATACAACATACTTATAATCAGAAGATTTCTGTTTTCACGAAATGTTTGCTCACGCTTTTGTGTGTTTTGCCTATAGTTTTAAATGCACAATATACGGAGAAGGATATTCGAAACTATATCGCTAAATATCAAGATATCGCGATCCATAAGATGAGCGAATATGGAATACCGGCAAGTATTACTATTGCTCAGGGTATTTTCGAGAGCGCTTGTGGTACCAGTCACCTTGCAGTGGATGGCAATAACCATTTCGGTATCAAGTGTCATACGGATTGGACGGGTGACACGATCTTGATCGATGATGATGAATTGCAGGAATGTTTCAGAAAATATGTTACCGTGGAGGAGTCATATAATGATCATTCTCTTTTCCTGAAAAACCGCAAACGCTATGCGAATCTGTTCCAGTTGGATATAATGGATTACCCAGCTTGGGCCCGTACGTTGAAGGCCGATGGTTATGCCACTAATCCTAAATATGCCGATCAGCTGATTAGCATCATCCAACGTTACAATATCGCCCGATTGGATACGATTTGGAAACAGGGCAAGAATCCAGAAACGATTATTGCAGAAAAGTTGCAGTCTAATGTGGTGGATGTTAACCAGGAGAAGGAATGCTCTATCAAGAAATCTGAAGTTAGAGCAAACAATCAATGTAAGGTGTTTACAGCTATTGGTAGCGACTTCCCTTCCGGAACCAGTCCTTTCAGCTATCGTAAGGTGTTTGAAAACAATAAAACCTATTTTATTATAGCCAAGAAAGGCGATACCTATGAAACGATTGCCGGTGATGTACAAGTGGCATCTGCCAGTCTCCGCAAATTTAATGATGTATTGGATAATACCAGCCAACCTGTGGAGAACGAGATCGTTTATATTGAATCCAAGGCTAAAAGCAACTCCGTTCGTGTTCATATCGTGCAACAAGGTGAAACTCTGCGCTATATTGCTCAACGATACGGTATTCAGTTAGATTATCTTTTTAAATACAATAATTTGACCGAGAATTCGATTATACATCCTGGTGATCAGATTTTATTAAAACATTAAAAACTTCAAACTATGAAAAAAATCGTCACAATAGTGGCTCTCTTGTTGGCTTTGACAAACCTTTTCGCCCAGAATTATACTCAGGATGATCAGGTGTACGATTATATTGACCAATATAAAGATTTGGCGATGAAGGAAATGGAACTGTATAAGGTTCCTGCCAGCATCACCTTGGCTCAAGCGATTTATGCTTCCAAGATAGGAACAAACCGCATTGCCAAGGAGGCCAATAACCATTTTGGCATTATGTGCCATACCAAAGAATGGACCGGCGATACTTTCTATGAAACAGATAATCATAGCAGCGACTATTGTTTCCGTAAGTATGCTTCCGTTGAGGAATCTTATCGAGATCACTCTCTTTTTATTTCTCAGCGTAGTCGTTATGTCAAGTTGTTCTATTTCCCAATAACAGATTATAAATCTTGGGCCAATGGTTTGAAGGAGGCTGGCTATTCTGGCAATCCACGCTATGCCGACACGTTGATTTCGCTTATTGAGAAATATTATCTGATGCATTACGATCGTAAGGTAGCTATGAAGTTGGGCGATACTGCTGCGTTGCAGGAGATGAATGTACCTAAACCAGATCGTATTGTTAATGTGGAAACTCCTGCACAAACTCAGCCTGCAGTTCAACCTAAGGCAGAGCCAAAAGCAGAACCTAAAACAGAGCCTGTAAAACCTGTAGAGGAAACGAAACTTCCAAAGACGGAAAGTCCAGCCAAAGAAGAGAGCGTTGCCAAAGAGGACAAAACAGTGGAAGCCGCAAAACTACAGGTTGAGCAAACCAATGATAAGCAAGAAACGATTGAAAAGAATGTTCAGGTGAAGCCAGAAAAGATAGCAGGTGTTAACTATTTTGTGGTAGATCCATATAATGTTCCTTTTAAGTCAGCATATTTCCCATATTCTCCACGTCCTGTTTATGAGAATAATAAAACGAAATTCATCATTGCCAAGTCTGGCGATACCTATAAAAAGCTGGCTTCAATTCTTCAAATTCCAGAAAAGAATTTAAGATCATATAATGATATTTATGATGATAGCGAACCTATAGAAGGTGAGGTGGTATATGTGGAAATGAAAGCTACCAAGTCACCGATAGAGTACCACACCTTGCAAAGTGGCGATACCTATCGCTATGTGGCTCAGAAATATGGTGTTCAATTGAAGATTATCATCAAGCGCAATAGTGGCTCGTTTAATAGCTACTCTGTTGGCGATCGCATTTGTATCGGTTGTAAATAATAAAATATATAGTAGGAAGAAGTCGTAAAGGTTATGCCCAAGACATTTTACCATTTTAATCCCAACACGTTAGCCTTTGAGAAAGTGAAGCTGAGCTTCAAGCAGGTTTTCAAAAGGGTGATATGGGTATTTGCCAGTGGTATTGCCTTTGCCTTGATTTTTGTCTGGATAGGTTTCTATGTGATAGATTCTCCAAAGGTTAAAATCCTGGAACGAGAGAACAATGAACTGCGACAAGAGGTAGAATATCTGAACTCAAGAATGGAGATGATGTCGGATGTCTTGCTCGATATTGAGGATCGAGACGACAATGTATATCGTACCATCTTCGAGGCGGATCCGGTACCCGCATCAGAGCGTTATCCCCTGATTCTTGATGATAACCGCTTCGACAGCATTTCACGTTCGGAAGCCTATACACTGCTGAAGAATGCCAATAAGAAAGCTGATAAGCTGACGGTTCGGTTGGCGGCACAGTCTAAATCCTTGAAGGAGTTGGAGAAGATTGCGGACAACAAGACCGAGATGCTGACCTCTATCCCTGCCATTCGTCCGTTGAAAAACATGTATTCCGTTACGTCAGGCTTTGGAAAACGTTATCATCCGATCCTCAAGCGCTTGCGTACGCATACGGGTGTGGATATTACTGCACCGAAGGGTACACCCGTGTATGCCACCGCCGATGGTACCGTAACGAGCGAATCTCCCGGCGGCGGCTATGGTCTAACAATCATCATCAACCACGGCTATACCTACAAAACCCTCTATGCCCACCTCTCAAAGAAAGCGGTGAAACCGGGACAGAAGGTGAAACGTGGTCAGGTGATTGGCTATGTGGGCTCAACGGGTATGTCAACGGGTGCACACTTGCACTACGAGGTTATCAAGAACGGCCAGCGCGTTAACCCAGTTTACTATTTTAATGCGGAGATCACTCCTGAAGAATACAACAAGTTGTTGCAATCCTCAAAACGCGTTAACCAAGCGCTATCTTAGTTTTATAATTAACAAACAGCATTATGGTAAGATTATATCCCTTTCGATTCCTATTGTTTGGAGTCATCTGCTGCTTGCTGTGCGCTGCGATAGGTTGCAAACCGAAGTTCGATTCGGATGGAAAAATGATATTCCATTACAATGAATCGAATGGCATTCAAACATTAGACCCTGCGTATGCCTCCGGTCAGGCTGTAATTTGGCCGTGCAATCTGCTCTATAACGGACTTGTGGACTTAGACGAGTCTTTGAATATTGTTCCCGCCATCGCCAAACGGTGGACAATCTCGGATGACGGATGCGTATATACGTTTTATCTGCGTGACGATGTTATTTTTCACAATACGGACTTTTATCCTTTTAAGCAAAAACGTTATGTAACCGCAAACGATTTCGTGTATAGCCTTTCTCGTATCGTGGACCCGGAGGTGGCATCGCCTGGGGCTTGGATTTTTCAAAAAGTAAAACGCGATGAGGATGGCAAACCTGCTTTCGAAGCGTTGAATGATACTACATTCCAAATTACCCTCTCGGAAGCTTTTCCCCCATTCCTCGGCATCTTGACGATGAAATACTGCTCGGTGGTGCCAAAAGAGGTGGTGGAGCATTTTGGAAAAGATTTCCGCAATAACCCGGTAGGCACCGGCCCTTTCCAATTTCAACTGTGGCAGGAAGGTGTGAAGCTCGTGCTCCGTAAAAATCCGGACTATTTCGAAGTGGACGAACATGGATGTCGCTTGCCGTATTTGGATGCGGTGGCCGTTTCTTTTATTGTGGATAAACAGTCGGTGTTTATGGAATTCATGAAGGGGTCGCTGGATTTCATGTCGGGTATAGAAGCTTGCTATAAAGATGCCTTGCTGACGAAGGATGGACGTCTTAACCCAGCATACAAGGATGAGATAAAGCTGATCACAGGCCCTTATCTGAATACGGAATACTTGGGTTTTATGCTGAAGCCAGGCGATAAGAATAATCCGTTGCTGGACAAGAGGGTGCGCCAAGCCATCAACTATGGCTTCGATAGAGAGAAGATGATGAAGTATTTGCGTAACAACGTAGGTTATCCGGGTACAGCAGGTTTTGTACCTAAGGGCATGGCATCGTACAATCCTAATCGAACGGGCGGTTACCACTACAACCCGGAAAAGGCTGCTCAATTGTTGGCTGAAGCGGGATACCCGAATGGCAAAGGTCTGCCACCAATCTCAGTGGCCGTGTCTGCTTCTTACGCCGACCTGGTGCAATATATTCAACACGAATTGGCAAACTTGGGCATTGAATTGAAAATGGATGTGGTGCAGGGCGCTCAGCAACGACAGATGATGCGCAGCTATCAGTTGCCGTTCTTCCGCGGCTCCTGGATCTGCGACTACCCCGATGAGGAGAACTATATGTCGCTGTTCTATTCCAAAAATCTGCAGCCTGTGGGGTCCAACTACACCTATTATGTTAACCCGGCTTTCGATAAACTGTATGAGGCTTCTCAGCAGTGCGTGGATGCGCAACGACGTACAGACTACTACACACGCATGGATTCTATGTTGATGGCCGATGCTCCGGTGGTGGTGCTCTACTACGACAAGGTGGTGCGGTTTACGCGGGCCAATGTTTCCGGTATGGGTACCAACCCTGTGAATATGCTGGACCTTCGCCGGGTGAAAAAAAGGTAACTGTAATCCTATCTTTGCGCAAAAATTTTTAAGTTATGTGTCATCAAAACCGAATCCTTCCATTTGTCATGTTGTTTATTATGCTACTTCCTTTCGTAAAAAGTAGCACGGCACAACAGTATAAGATAAAGAACCATACCATTGTTTTTAAGGAACCGAAGCGCGAGAAAGGACAGCAAAGTATGCTGCAGTTTGCGGCTGACCCCATCCCCGTGGTGCGTATTGGTTTTATTGGGTTGGGTATGCGCGGTCCGGATGCAGTGAACCGCATGACCTATATCGACGGCGTTGAGGTTGTGGCTTTGTGTGATTTGCTGCCCGAACGTGTGGAAAGGGTTCAGACCGACCTTCAAAAGAAGGGTCTCCCCCGCGCCGCCTCCTACACGGGCGAGGAGGGTTGGAAGGAACTTTGCAATCGCAACGACATCGACTTGGTTTACATCTGCACCGATTGGGTGCGTCATGTGCCTATGGCGGTGTATGCGATGCAACATGGAAAGCACGTGGCCGTTGAGGTGCCGGCAGCAACCTCCATCAAAGAGTGCTGGCAACTGGTGAATGTGTCGGAACAAACCCGCAAACACTGTATGATGTTGGAGAACTGTTGCTATGATTTCTTCGAGATGACTTGCCTGAATATGGCACAGCAAGGTCTTTTTGGAGAGGTGATCCACGGAGAAGGCGCCTATATTCACAACTTGGACCCCTTCTGGCCTTATTATCAAGGAAATTGGCGATTGGCATTTAACCAAAAATATAGCGGCGACGTGTATGCCACCCACGGACTTGGCCCAATCTGTCAAGTACTCAATATCCATCGCGGCGACCGTATGGAATACTTGGTCTCTATGAGCACGCCGTCGTATAATGGCAAAAAGCTGGCTAAGGAAAAAATGGGGGTGGATACATTTGCCAATGGCGACATGACAACAACGATGATTCAAACAGCTAATGGAAAAACCATTTTGATAGAACACGACGTTTATACTCCGAGACCGTATAACAGATTGTATCAACTTACCGGCACGGAGGGTTTTGCAAATAAGTATCCGATAGAAGGCTTTACTCTAAAAGGCGAGAAACTGCCCGCTGGAGTGATGCCCGACAATGAGAAACTCGATTATCACGATTGGGTGCCAACAGCGGTGAAAGACTCTTTGATGAAAGCCTATAAACACCCAATCATCGTGGATATTGAATCAAAGGCCAAGGAAATTGGTGGTCACGGTGGTATGGATTTCATTATGGATTACCGACTGATATATTGCCTGCAGAACGGTCTGCCTTTGGACGAGGATGTGTACGATGCGGCCGAGTGGTCGTGCATCGGCGAGCTTTCGGCCGCGTCCATCAAACATCACGGACTTCCTGTGCAGATGCCCGACTTTACGCGTGGCGACTGGAAGAAGGTGGACGGCTACAAACATGCTGTAAAATAACTACAGCATGGCGCGAACTTTCTCAACAATAGCTATGTCGGCGGGTAGCCATTGCACGCTCTGCAGCTCGTCTTTGTCCAGCCAGCGGGCAGCTTCGTGCTCCAGCAGGGTGAGCTCTCCCGCCTCGATGGTGCAGCGAAAACATTGCATGGAGAGATGAAACTCGGGATAGTCGTATTCCACGGTATATAGCAACTCCCCCACAGAAACGGTGGTGGCCAACTCCTCGCGGATCTCCCTGCGAAGCGCCTCCTGCGGCGTCTCACCCGGCTCGATCTTGCCGCCAGGAAACTCCCACCAGTCTTTGTAATTTCCATATCCACGCTGGGTGGCAAACAGTTGACCATCTTTGATGATGACGGCCGCAACAACTTTTTTAGTCTGCATAAGGTTGGATTTTAAAAGGTTGCAAAGGTAAGCAAAAAAGTGGGAGAGTAGTAGAGTGGAAGAACGTTCCGTGATAGTTTCTGAAAGTGTTATTTACTGATAATTTACTCCGCAGTTACGCTCTTCGCGCGCAGCGCGGTATGATAATTTCTGAATATAATTTCTGCTAATTTCTGGAAACGCAATCATATAATCATATAATCGTATAATCATATAATCGTATAATCGTATAATCCTCCAATTTCTAGAAAATCCAATAGTCTAGCAATCGTTTGTGCCACCTTGTATATAGTTTCCAAAAAATACGGAATATCCTTGGTTTTGTTATTTTTGCGCGCCAAACAGTTCAATGGATATTTTTAGTCAGGAAAAACGATCGGAGGTGATGTCGAAGATTCGGGGAAAAAATACAAAACCCGAACGGATTCTTCGAAAGGCCTTGTATGCGAGAGGTTTTCGTTATCGCCTGCATGTTAAAGATCTGCCGGGAAAACCCGATATCGTGCTGCGCAAATACAAAACCGTAATCTTCGTGAACGGCTGCTTCTGGCATGGCCACGACGGCTGCAAGTTTGCTTCTATCCCTAAAAGCAACACCGATTTCTGGCTGAACAAGATTGTTACCAACCAACGCCGCGACCAACTTTCGGAATGCCAACTGCAGGCCGATGGCTGGAATGTGCTCACTGTTTGGGAATGCGAAATCGTACACCAATCCCGTCTGGATGAACTTCTGGACCGAATTGTGGATAGTCTGTACGCTCAACTGCGTAGCCGTAGAAAGGTACGTGCCACTCGCTATCTTACCTATCAGGAAGCGGTGCAGTTGGCCGCTGAAAACGATGTGGAATACGGTGATTGATATTCGACAAAGTTTTGTACCTTTGCAACCTGATAGTATAATATGTAAATTATTGAAATTTAAGTAAATATAAAAAGAATATGAGAAAGAACATTACACTTGTACTCTGTACACTCTTGATGGCTTGCAGCATGTTGCTTCAGGCGCAGAATGAAACTATCGATATGGCCAAGTATATGCAAGGCCGCTATCGTACCGACCGTGTCAACGGTCTCGCTTGGCAACCGGGCACGGACAATTATTCTTACATCGACGATAATGGCAACCTGCAGTTGGTCAATGCCAAGACGGGCAAGGAGTCCACATTCCTTTCCGCCAGCAAGCTTTCCGACAATGGTGTGAAGGGCTTGCGCAGTTTTGCCTGGGTAGATGCCAAAACCATCTACATCCCTCGTGAAAATGCCACACTCTCTTACGATGGCAAATCCATTACGCTGAAAAAGTTTGCTCAAGTAGCTAAGGACGATGTGATTGACCAATCTATCAAAAATCAACTTTTTGTCATCAAAAATGAAAAGGGCGTTTTCGTTGAGAGCATTCTCAATAGCTATAAACCTATCTTGCTTTGTCCAGATACGGGTAAGAACATTGTTTTTGGTGAGTCTGTACACCGCAGCGAGTGGGGTATCGGCGAAGGTCAATACATCTCTCCGAAAGGCAACTTCATCGCCTTCTATCGTATGGACGAGAGCATGGTGGAAGATTATCCACTCGTGAACACTACCACGCCGATGGCTACCGTGGAATACATCAAATACCCGATGGCTGGCCGCACTTCTCACCAAGTGAAGGTGGGCATCTTCGATGTGGTGAAATCTGCAAACACAGGTAAAACGGTGTTCCATTATATCAAAACCGACCTCAGCGATGGAGAGTTTCTGACCAATGTTACGTTCTCTCCCGATGAAAAATACCTCTACATTACGCACTTGAACCGCGAACAGAATCACTCTAAGTTGATCCGTTACGATGTTCAAACCGGTGATAAAGTGAAGGTTTTGATTGAGGAAAGCGATAGCCGCTACGTGGAACCTTCCGACCGTATTGTGTTCATGAAAAATGGCAACTTCTTGTATTTCAGTGATCGCGACGGTTGGAAACACCTCTATCAATACGATTTCAACGGTAATCTGATCAAGAAGGTGGTGGATGGCCGCTTCGATATCGTTGACTTCATCGGTTTGGATGCTGCTGAACAGAATATCTATTTCACTATCGCACCAACCGAAAAACCCGTTAATCAAATCGTCTGCAAGTCCTCTTTGAAAGATGGTAAACTCGTTCGCTTGGCCGATGCCGACGGCGTTCATTATCCGCTCTTCAGCGACTCCAAGAACTATTTCGTGGATTACTTCACCAACGTTGCTACACCGCGCGTTATCTCTTTGGTGAACAATCAAGGTAAGACGATGAAAACCCTCTTGACTTCCAAAAATCCGTACGAAAAGTGTGCAATGGGTACAACTAAGATTTTCCCAATCCAGAACAAACAAGGTGATTCGCTCTGGTGCCGTTTGATTACCCCTCCCAATATGGATCCATCAAAAAAATATCCGGTATTTGTTTATGTATATGGTGGTCCTCACTCTCAGTTGGTTACCAACAGCTTCGTTTCCGGTGGCGCATTCCTTGAGTTCATGGCTCAAAATGGCTATGTGGTATTTACGCTCGATAACCGTGGTACACAACATCGTGGTGCAGAATTTGAAAAATGTATCCACCGCAACCTCGGCGTTCGCGAGGTGGAAGACCAAATGTGTGGTATCGAATACCTCAAATCACTTCCATACGTAGATGCTTCCCGCATTGGCGTGGACGGTTGGAGCTATGGTGGCTTCATGACCCTCTCTATGATTACAACGCATCCCGAGGCCTTCCGTGCAGCCAGCTGCGGCGGCCCTGTGGTCGACTGGAAATGGTACGAAGTAATGTATGGCGAACGCTATATGGATACTCCACAAGAAAATCCAGAAGGATATGCTAACGCCAGTCTTATTGGCAAAATTAAGAACGTGAACTGTCCATTGCTCGTGATGCACGGCTGTCAGGATCATACCGTAGTATGGCAACAAACCCTCGAACTTATGCGTCAGGCTGTTGCTGACGGCATCGAAATCGAATACTTCCCGTACACCGCCCACGACCACAATGTGATGGGTATGGAACGTGTTCACCTCTTCAACAAGATTCTTCGTTTCCACAACGAAAATACCAAAGGCGAATAATGAAACGGCTTTTTATTGCTACTAAAATAGAATTAGATTCCTCATTTGCACAGCTCCGATTGAAACTACAGTCGGAGCTGCGTCATAATAATATAGTATGGGTGGAGGATAGCTTGCGTCATCTAACCCTGCGCTTTCTGGGCGCCACCCCCAACGATAAAGTTCCGTTTATAAAAGATGCTCTGCAACAAGTCTGTAGTGACTCTACGCCATTCTACCTTGAGTTGAATAAGTTGGGCGTCTTTGGAAGCCACTACCATCCGGAGGTGCTTTGGTTTGGCTTCGATGAGTTCTTCTTCTTTAAACAACTCTTCGAACGGTTAGAACCCAAACTGTTAGACCAAGGTTTTGCCCCGTCGTATGGCAACTTCGTGCCCCATATTACCCTCGGTCGGGTGAAAAAAGTGGTGGACAAAAAACGATTCTGGGAATGCTTCGAACGTTGCAAACCTTCATTCTCGCAGATGATACCCGTTACAGAAATGACCCTCTACCAAAGTTTTCTCCATAACAGTGGCCCTGAATACAAACCGTTGGCAACGTATAAATTGAAAGATATGGTTTAGTATTATTAGGGCGGCCCGGCTCCTGACGTCGCCGTCGGGCTATCCGCACTAACTTCGGGCTGCGCCCTCGTAAATGTGCTTCTATCCCTGCCGCACGCCCGTGGATCGCGCCTTCCATTTCGGGGCGAACCGCTCCACGTCCTCGTGGAACGCGCCCACAGCGCCCCAACGTGCGTACGGGTCGCCATTACCGCTACAGATTGCGCAATCCTAACGGATTGCCTTCTCCCCCACGACCTTGTTCTCCCGAACCCGTTCTTTTAGCCATTATCTATCCAACAGCTCACAAAACTCTCCTCGCGCAGCGCATTATGGTAATTTTAAAGATAATTTCTGTTAATTTCTGGAAAAGCATCTCCTTCTATCTTCCTAACGGTCAACCTATTTCAGGCATTGACAGGTTGAGTGCATATTGGGTTGTGTGATGGTTTGGGTTTATGTGCGCGTGATGCGGGGGCAAAGATAGGGAAAAATTGGATTTTTCAGTGTTCTTATTGAATCCTTTTTTGAAGAGTATCTTACTCTTCATCGTAATACTTATGCCATTTAGGGTACATTGGACAAGAGAACAGCTCTTCATATCGCTGCCTATATGATTTAGCTCTTGTGATATCTTTCGTTATGAATTTCCCCTCAATGTAAAATTCATACAATCTTTTCAAACATCCTCCATCTCCTAAATCTGCCCCTTTATTCAAATAAAATAAGACAAAATTAATTGTTGCTGTGTCTAATTCTATTTTATAAGCGTCATACATTTCTATAATCAAATCATAGATGCTATAACACGCTTGAGGATTATCATATCTGTTTGCAAGGATTAAGACATACGGGAATTCCAACTCATACCTATTTCTCTCCCCGTTGGGGTATTTTGTATATTCTTTATCTTCAGTAAAACACAAATTGCCCCACGATACCACATCGCCTTTCAAGACGATGCTATCCTTAAATTGACGTGTCTGAACACGAGTATATCTAGGCGAAGTGACAATCTCAAAGTTCTGGCCTAATAGATTTTGCTGGCATAAAATGCAACACAAAAAAATGTGAAACACGTAAATGTGATTGTTAGTCAGCCGACATGATTTGCTGGTATTTTTTTTCATATTTTTCTATTGTCTTTTGTGGATCTTTAAAGTTGGGTTTTGAATGACCATCAAAACTATCCACCATTACTCCTTTGTAGTAAATATTCCAAGAACCTCTTTTCCCGACCTGTTTTCTGCCATTCTTATCTATATAGGTACTGTTTACACCTATCTCGCAGGTGAATTCTTGTTCAGTACCCTCGTTCTGAATGCTATTATAAACGTTTTCAGAAGGTGCAACTACTAATAGATCGAGCTTTGATGATATTTGCTGCGCAATATTATCTTCTCCTTTTCCCGTCTGGCACGAGTGAAGCACTAATATTGAAGTATTACTTTTATCAGAATTGTTTTGATATATTGAGCTATGGTCACATAAAAAGTTATGCATATCGTCAGCATTATTAACAAATTGAGGATTGTCAGTTTTAGGATTGAAAGTTTGCAGCATTTTACTATTTCCGTGTGCCCATAAATGAATAACAGGAACATTGTCCTTATATCGATTACAAGCATCGCTATGTGATTTGTAGTGTTTTCCAAATGCATTGATTTTTTCCCTTCCATTAGGATCTTTCAAGATAATCGGATTATCTCCACAATAAACATAGTTCGACTCATGGGGATATTTGTCACTCATCGGGTCCACACTCAACCAAACACTCAACTCCGAAGAATAGTACCGAGCCCCGAAATACGATAGCCCTGTTTCCGCATCGCGTTCCTTGGAGGAGAAGGTGTGCATCTCCGTGAGGTTACGGGTTATGGATGATGGGTTATGGGTTGAGTGCATATTGGGTTAGATGTTGGTTTGGGTTTATGTGCGCGACGCAGGGGCAAAGATAGGGAAAAACTCATCTGGACTTTATCACCTCCAGTGATCTTTTTCCTTTTTTTGCAGATGAAAATGGTGTATTTTACGGTCAATATAATAGTTTGATTTATTGGCGTGATGAATTTCTGTTTTATACATTTTACCGTTCCCTCTAAAGTTTTTAACATGGAAAAAATAGGGAGACACAGAAGAAAACAGGTAACTTGAAAAAAGATTCCATTCGTAACGATTCTTTTCCCGTAAAGGACCGTACTTAAAGATCAGTGTGATTCGGATAGAATCTCCCAAAAAAAACAATTTTTTGTAATCTGAATCTGAGAAAAGAACTTGCCCTACATTGTAATATCCCGAAATTCTCCCCTCTGTGAATGAATCAGGCAGTAATATTTCTACGTTTCCATGGATGGGAATACGATTGTCGATACAAAATATTATAGGTATGAAATTCTCCGTTTTACCATTGTCATATTCCATATAATATTTGCAATATGGGGTGCTATTTGTTTGACTTTGAGACAATACGACTGATTTTTCAAACAATAATACAAGTGTTAGGATTACAAATATATTTCGGTTCATCTTTTGTGACCAACTATGTTATATACACTATTTAGATCCATGGAAAGAATTTCCATGGATTGACTGTTGTAAAATACTGCTTGTGGTTCTCTATAGCACCCATAGACTTCTTCGTTGCAGTTGGATTTTCCCACAACAATATTTAGTCCATACCCTATAAATGCACTTTTATCATCCTGACTAAGAACGCTCGGTGTTTGAATATTGTCCTTTGATCCATCGTCGCCGACAAGAAAATTCAATAAGTGCGAATGAATACTGACCTGACCTGTTACAGAGATATCAACAGTAGTACTTCCTGTGGGATATCTTATTAGATTTCCATTGTCATCAAATGTCGAGGCTTCTTCCCTGTCCCCGCCATTATTTACAGTTCGTTCGTAAACATCACACGTTTCTCGTAAAACATCAATGGTTGTTGATAAGGTGACATCCACTTCTGAAGGTTGTGTGGTCAATTCTTTTTTATTGTTTCTTTTTATAATTCTTTGATCTCTGATATTAGTAACTATAAAAACATTCCTATCCTCATGACCATCCGTTCCTAAATAACGTCCTTTCAAATCAAAGAAATCTCCTATCTCTTCCCCATTCGGGTCCACCAACTTAATCGGATTATTTGCGCAGTAAATGTACGGGCTGAGCGAAGGATATTTCGCAGCCATCGGGTCAACAGCCAACCAAATGCTCAAATCGCTGGTGTAATAGCGTGCGCCAAAGTAGGATAGCCCCGTTTCCGAGTCGCGCTCCTTAGAGGAGAAGGCGAAAATCGCGTTCCAGCTGGTGGAACGTTGGTCAACGAAGTCCTCGCCCC